>NZ_JBHWGA010000155.1:0-1001 GCF_042733315.1 Streptomyces sp. NPDC059718 | reverse complement strand
CTAGATGATCGATTCCAAGGGTTCGGGCCCGAGAAAGGGGTGAGGGTGTCCAGGCTCAGTGTGTGACGACCGAGATAGACACCCTCGCTACCGCACTCTACGTGCGTATCGATGACCTGTTGAAGGATTCGCCTCATCTGGCACCATGGCGGCCCGCGGTGGGCATCACTCCGCGGCTGTCGGATGCCGAGCTGGTCACTTTGGCGGTGATGCAGGCTCTGCTCGGCTATGTCTCCGAGGCCCGCTGGCTGCGGCACTGCCATGCCCGCCTGCGGCACCTGTTCCCGTACCTGCCTTTGCAGCCCGGTTACAACAAGCGGCTACGGCGGACCGCCGAGCTGATCCGGTCGGTGATCCGGGTGCTGGCCACGGACACAGCCTTGTGGAACGACGACGTGTGGGTCGTGGACTCCACGCCGGTGGAATGCGGACGCTCCAAGGAGGTGGTCAAGCGCTCTGAGCTGGCCGGATGGGCCGAGTACGGCTACTGCGCCAGCCACAGCCGCTTCTTTTGGGGCCTGCGCCTGCACCTGGTGTGCACCCTGCACGGGCTCCCGGTCGCCTTCGCGCTGACCGGTGCCAAGGCCGACGAGCGCGAGACGCTGCTGGACCTGCTGGCCGTCGAACCGCAGCTGACCATGGACCGCCCGGGCCAGACACTGATCGCCGACCGGCACTACTACGGTCGCGAGTTCGAGCGGCGGCTGGCACAGGTGGACGTGCGGTTACTGCGGCCGGCCCGCAAGGGCGAACCCGAACGGGCAGGAGCACACCTGTTCAAGCCGCTACGGCAGCTGATCGAGTCGGTGAACGACACCCTCAAAGGCCAGCTGGACCTGGAACGGCACGGCGGCCGCACCCCCGGCGGCGTGGCCGTCCGCATCCTGCAACGACTCCTCGCCCTGACCGCCGCCATCTGGCACAACCACCACACCGGACAGAGCGTCCTACGTTCCCTGACCGCCTACGACCACTAGCCCTTGGAATCGATCATCTAGTGG
>NZ_JBHWGA010000154.1:0-1022 GCF_042733315.1 Streptomyces sp. NPDC059718 | reverse complement strand
CCTTCTCGTGTGCGCCGCGCAGCTGTGCGTCCACCTACCGGGACTAGTCCTTAGGCTGCTCCTGGAAGGACCCAACGAAAACGAATACGCCACGTTGCACCCCGGCCCCGGGGCCGACGTCGACGATGTGGTCGGCGATCTCGATCACATCGGGGTCGTGCTCGACGACCAGCACGGTGTTCCCCTTGTCGCGCAGCGCGCGCAGCAGCTCGTTGAGCCGTCCCACGTCGCGCGGGTGCAGGCCGATGCTGGGCTCGTCGAAGATGTAGGTGAGCCCGGCCAGACCACTGCCGAGGTGGCGGACCATCTTCAGCCGCTGCCCCTCGCCCCCGGAGAGGTCGGCCGTGGGCCGGTCCAGGGTCAGGTAGCCGAGCCCGATGGACACGATCCGCTCCAGGGCCGTGCGCGCGGCCTTCGCGAGGGGAGCCGCGGCCGGCTCTGTGACGCCGGTGAGCACCTCCGTGAGGTCGCGGACCTCCATGCTCGAGTAGTCGGCGATGTTCTTGCCGTCGATCCGCACGTCGAGCGCGGCGGCGTTGAGCCGCGCCCCCCGGCAGGAGGGGCAGACGCCGTCGGTGACGAAGCGTTCGATGACCTCGCGCTTACGATCACTCAGGGCGCTGAGGTCGCGCTTGAGGTTGAGCCGCTCGAACCGGTCGGCCAGCCCTTCGTAGTTCGTCTGGAACTCGGTGATCTAGGTCTTCAGCGTCACCTTCCCGCCGGTGCCGCGCAGCAGGGTGTCCAATTCCTCGGCGCTGTACTCGGCGATCGGCTTGGCCGGATCCAGACGGCCTGACTTCGCCCAGATCTGCCAGGCGGGGCTGCCCACCTTGTACTCGGGGAAGAGAACCGCCCCGTCGTCCAGGGACTTCGAGCGGTCCAGCATCTTGTCCAGGTCGAGGGCGATGCTCTGGCCGAGACCGTCGCAGTCCGGGCACATGCCCTGGGGGTCGTTGAACGAGAACGCGGAGACGCCGAGCGAGGACGGCTTCTTGTCCGTCGTCGTGCCGAACCGGGCGAAC
>NZ_JBHWGA010000153.1:0-1069 GCF_042733315.1 Streptomyces sp. NPDC059718 | reverse complement strand
GAGGGCCGTGGCCCGCGACGCACGCGGGCCGGGGGAAACGCGTACCGGAAGACATTGGAGATCTGTGTGAAGCGCGCCGAGACCGGCACAGCCACCGACACGAGTCCCTCGCGCAAGCGGCGAGCCGGGCTGGCAGCTCTGGCGCTGCTCGCCGTCGGGGCGATCACGCTGACCGCCTGCGGGGGAGACAAGGCGGGCACGGCCGGTTCCGACAACAACGCCAAGTCGCAGGCCTCGGTCGACGAGCAGGCGGCCAAGGACTCCTCGGACGCCCGAATATCGATCACCCCGAAGACCGGCGCCAGCGACGTCAGCATCAACACCGGCGCCAAGGTGCAGGTGACCGACGGTGAGCTCACCAGCGTCACCATGACCTCGGTCGCCGACGGCTCCGACGTCAAGGGCACGATCTCCGCGGACGGCTCGAGCTGGGCGCCCGACGGCCCGCTGAAGCGGGAGACCCAGTACAAGATCGCCGCCAAGGCGGAGGACGGCAAGGGCCGCAAGGCCGCCGAGAACTCCACCTTCACCACGGTCACCTCCGCGCACAGCTTCATCGGCTACTACACGCCCGAGAACGGCCAGACCGTCGGCGTGGGCATGCCGGTCTCGATCAACTTCACCAAGGCGATCGAGGACAAGAAGGCCGTCCAGTCGGCGATCGCGGTGACCTCCAGCAGCGGCCAGGAGGTCGTCGGCCACTGGTTCAACTCCACCCGGCTCGACTTCCGTCCCGAGTCCTACTGGCAGGCCGGCTCCACCGTCACCCTCAAGCTGAACCTCGACGGCGTCGAGGGCTCCTCCGGCGTCTACGGCGTCCAGGAGAAGACCGTCAGCTTCAAGATCGGCCGCAGCCAGGTCTCGACGGTCGACGCCTCGACCCACCGGATGAAGGTCGTCCGCGACGGCAAGGTCATCCGCGACATCCCGATCTCCGCAGGCTCGGACGAGAACACCACCTACAACGGCCAGATGGTGATCTCCGAGAAGTTCACCGAGACCCGGATGAACGGCGCCACCGTCGGCTTCACCGACGACGACGGCAAGGGCGAGTACGACATCAAGGACG
>NZ_JBHWGA010000152.1:0-1075 GCF_042733315.1 Streptomyces sp. NPDC059718 | reverse complement strand
CTTACAGGGCCCCCGGCCGGCGGCCGGACAGCTCCAGCAAGTTGTACGCTGACGCCGCCGACACCAGCGTCATGTGATGGTGCCAGCCGGGAAAGGACCGCCCTTCGAAGTCGAGCAGTCCGAAGTCGTCCTCCAGCGTCTGCACCGCGGTGCCCGCCCGGTGCTGGAGCCCGGCCAGCGCGAGCAGCTCGTCGGTCCGCCGCTGCGTCATGTTGGTCAGCCAGATCCGCGACGAGCGGGGCCCCGCGTACGACGGAACGCCGAAGATCCGATAGGTGGCGTGCGGCGTGTGACGGGCCAGCCGCACCTGCGGCAGCCGTACCAGCGTGGTCATCGTGGCGGTGCGATCCGCCCCGCCGGGACCGTCGTGGCCACCGGGTCTGAGATGGCTGCCGTGCTTGAGGCCGAACAGGCGCTGTGCCTCCACGGCGGCGGGCAGGTTCGAGGCGTATGCGCCACGCGCCGTCGTCCTGCCGACCGGCACCACCGGGGTCCGACCGGGCAGCGACACGACGAACTCGCGTCCCCTGGCGCTGAGTCCACGCACCAGCGAGATGACCCCCGAGTGATGGCCCAGGTCCGCCACCACCGGCCGGGGGCTGAGCTGGGTGCTCCCGCACAGCGCGTCGACGAGGTCGAGTGCGTGCTGTTCGACGGTGCGCTGGCCCACCGACTCGGGAATGCGGGCCCGCGCGCGGCGCGCATGGTCCTCGACCCAGGCACCCGGCAGCAGCAGCCCCCAGTGGACGGGCACGGCCTCCGCACCGGTGGCGAGGAACGCTCCCACCGCGAGCTGGCAGTTGACGGAGCGTCCGGTCGCGGGGACGAAGCGCCGGTGCACACCGCAGGAGTGGTCACCCCGTTTGCGTAATACCGCCACCGACAGGACCCAGGCACGCGGATCGAGCTGCTGCTCGACCCACCGCATCAGCTCGACCCGCGCCGGAACCCAGTCCCAGGGGCTGGCGTTGAGGAACTGGTGCATCGACTGCGACGCGGTGGGCGAGCGCGAGACGGTGGCGGCCATCCGCTTGATCGACTTCTTGCCGTCGGTGGTCAGCAGGCCCGTCAGATA
>NZ_JBHWGA010000151.1:0-1089 GCF_042733315.1 Streptomyces sp. NPDC059718 | reverse complement strand
GGACTCCGTTGGGAAAGTCGTAAATCGGCTCTCGGGAGCGGGTCATGCCGCAAGGGTGAGGCGTGCGAGATGGGAGACGCGAGTGGTGCCGAGTGGGGTCTCGTTCAGCCAGGCGTCGAGGCGGATGATGTTGAGGGCGGTGGCGGAGAGGACGTTGGCGAGGTGGGTTTTGCTCTGGCCCCGGTAGGGAGTGCGTCGCAGGTGGGTGCGGCGGACGGCCTGCGAGATTGTGCCCTCTACCCCGGCTCGCACGTCATAGCGTTCCTTCCACGAGTCGGTCCGCTGCTCGGCGCGTCGCTCTTCGAGGATCTGCTGCTGCTCGCGGGGCAACAGGGTCAGGCTGCGGCCCCACTTGCCGTTGGCTGCCTTGGTGCACCTCGCTCGCAGTGGGCAAGGGTCGCAGTCGGCGAGCGCGAAGTGCACCCGGACGAGCGGGGTCCCGCTGGCTTTGCGCTGTTGGGACCAGCTGGCGCTGACCGCTCCGCCTGGGCAGGTGACGTTTTTGGCCACCCAGTCCGTCGTGAATGCAGCCTGGGCCAAGTCCGGTGCCTGGGTGTCACGTCCGCTGTGGTGGGTGTCGATGCCGACGGGGCCGAGCAGGTCGATGCCGTGGTCCTCGCGGGCGGCCAGGATGTGGGCGGCGGTGACATATCCGGCGTCCACCAGATGCTCACGCGGCTTCAGTTTCCGGTCGGCCAGATGCTGGTGGATTCTCGCGGTGATCTCGGTGTCGTTGACGGTTGCGTTCGTGGTCTCCACGTTCGTGATCAGGTGCGGGGCGTCCGGCTCACAGGTCTCGCTCAGATGGACTTTGTAGCCGCACCAGCCCGATCCCCGCTTGATGCCGTAAGGGGCGTCCGTGTCATATGGGGAGGTCAGCCGGTCTCTGGCTGGCGGGAGGTCCTTGCCCTCCCGCCAGCACACCTCCTGCCTGTCCCGGTGGTACTGCTCTGCCCAGGCCCGGCGCAGGATGCGGACTGCGGGGACCTCGCGCAGCCAGGCCGGAGCGGTCGGCGCGTCGATGGCGTCCAGGACAGCGAACCCGTCCCGGCCGACCTGCTCGGCCCATTCCCGGCGGACGTTCTCCCC
>NZ_JBHWGA010000150.1:0-1103 GCF_042733315.1 Streptomyces sp. NPDC059718 | reverse complement strand
ACTGAGCTTTGCTGATCAGGTTGATGCTGAGTGGATTTCGAGTCCGGTGTGGGCGAGGAATGCGGTCAGCAGGGCGGGGTGGTGCTGGATGCTGCGGAGTCCTGTTCGAACGGCGCGGGTGAGCTCGTCGAGGGTGAGGGCGGCGAGGTTGGCCAGGGCGGTGCGTTTGAGGTGGGACCAGACCTGTTCGACGGGGTTGAGGTCAGGGGCGTAGGCGGGCAGGTAGTGGACGGTCAGCCAGTCGCGGCCGTCGATGGAGCGTCGCATCCAGCGGCTGTGGTGGCCTGCCAGGTTGTCCCAGATCAGCACCATCGGGGCGCCGAGGGCTTGGTGGGCCTGGTCCAGCAGGGGGATCAGGTCGCGGTCGCGGTACCAGCCGGTGCGGATCCGGTAGATCAGTCGCGGGGCCTGCCCGGGGCGGTAGCAGGTCAGGGCGGCCATGGACAGTTTCGGCTGGCGGCCCTTGACCACGGTCAGCACCGGAGTCTGCCCGGCCGGCGCCCAGGTTCGGACAACGGCGCCGGTCAGCGAGGTCCCGGCCTCGTCCTGGAAGCAGAACCAGGCGCCGCGGCCCCCCCTTTTTCGATCTTCGGCCACTCGGTCTCCACCCATTCCCGGATCGCGTCCGCGTCGCGCTCGGCGGCTTGGCGGGCGGGCACTTGCGGGGTGAAGCCCATTCGGTGCAGCAACCGGCTCACCCCCGACAGCGAGCCGTAGACCACGGAGAACCGCTCGATGATCACGCGGCGGACCCGCGCCAGGGTCCAGCCGTCCGTGGCGAACCCATAGTCCTTGGCGCCAGCCCGCAACAGTTCCCGCAGGTCCTGCCGCTGGGCTTCGTCCAGCGCGCACTGCGCGCCGGCTATCCCGCGCCCGAGCAGGGCATCCGAGCCGCCCTCGCTCCAGGCATGGTGCCAGTTGTGCACCGCCTGCGCGCTCACCCCCAGCAGGCGTGCGATCTCCGCATCCGACCGCCCACCCTGTTCGAATAACTGACCCGCCGCCAGACGCCTTTGCTCCCGCACCCGGTGAAAGTCACCGGCCCCTCGCCCAGTGCCCATGAATACGACATAGCACCAGACACATGATCAGCCAAGGTCAGT
>NZ_JBHWGA010000149.1:0-1125 GCF_042733315.1 Streptomyces sp. NPDC059718 | reverse complement strand
TTGACATACAAGAAAAATATGACGGACACGAAAAAACTTTATAGTGATTTTCAAAATTTTATCGACAGGTTGCGTTATAAATACAAGAAAGAAAGTTCGATAGATTATTTATCGGTGGTAGAGCCACAAGGACGTGGAGCCTGGCATTGTCATGTTTTAATGCGCTTTAATGATTTGGATAAGATTTATATTAGAAATGCTGAATTAAGGAGTCTATGGGGTTTAGGATTTGTAACAATCAAGTCATTAAAGGATATAGACAACATAGGAGCCTATTTGAGCGCTTATTTGACTGATATAGACCTAGAAGATGTCCAAGACAGGGAAACAGCCTTAAAAGTGGCTTCAGAGGGCTGTGAGGTGCAAACAAAGATCGTAGAAGGTCGGGAAAAGAAATTTTTAAAAGGCGGACGGCTGCACATGTATCCTTCCGGAATGAATATGTATCGAAAATCAAAAGGGATTGTTAAGCCGGAACGGGAAGAAATGAAGTTCGGAGACATAAAAAAAGTAGTGGGTTCGGCAAAACCACACTACGAGAAAAGTTATCATGTCGAAAATGACAATTTTGAAAACACAATTTCGTTTCTCCAGTATAACACAAAACGTGATTTTTGAAGCAAAACGGTTCCTCTTTATGGAGCCGTTTTTTTTATTTCCCGAAGGGTTATTTGTCAGAATGACAAACCGATTTCGAGCCGGCGAGAACCCATTGTCACACCACGATTTAGGGGGTGTGTATAAATGGGCACTCTCTGTGAAATTTGAAGCTTTGAAATTCCGAATGGCGCACTTATACACTCTGTCGAGTGAGTGCTAAAATGCTGAAGCATTTCCGTCAAGCGTGTGGAGGAATCTTGTAGAGAGATATAGCATAGATACCCGTATCTCTAGAGATATTTTGGTATATCCCTGCTATATCTATGGGGTATCTATGCTATATCTTTGGCTTCAAAAACGGCACCTGTTCTAAGAGCATAGAAACTCAACAGGCACAGCCTGTTTGACACCCTTTTTTTTAGGGTGGCACCGAGTTTCCTTATGCTCTTTTTCTCTGAAGCTAAACCTGTTTTATATGTCGTAGTCTTTTTATTGGGAGTGACCCCTTGCTGTACAATTTCCGGA
>NZ_JBHWGA010000148.1:0-1191 GCF_042733315.1 Streptomyces sp. NPDC059718 | reverse complement strand
GGCCGGAGGCCGGGGCGCGCGGGTTCCGGTCCGACAGGGCCTAGTACATCTCGCGGGCGCGGCGGCTCGCGTTGATCACGAGCGCCGCGCCCAGGCCGAGGAAGGCGGTGCCGCCGACCAGGTACGGCGTGGTGTCGACGCTGCCGGTGTCCGCCAGGTGCTGTCCCTGGTCGGTGCCCGACCCGGTGGTGGCGGTCGAAACGGACGACTGCGCGCTCGTGTTCGCCGTGTGCTCGGCACTGGCGGACGCGTTGGGCACGAAGTACAGGGCGCCGAGGACTGCGGCAGCCGTGACGGCGACGAAAGCGGGTGGACGGTGCGAGGTCAACGGATCCCCCAGCGGTTGCGGCGACTTGACCGTGAAGGCCGATGGTAGTGAGACAACCGCCGCTGAGGGAAGTTCGACCCCGGAACCGGAGCTTCCGCGGGTTCCCGGAGGGCCGCCGCGGGTATCCTTCCGCGCCGGAAGCGGACTGCCTGCGCAACGGGGGCCGTTCCCCCGCATACGCTCCGTCACATGAGCACTACTGACATCCCCACCGGGGAGAGCGGGCCGCGCTACGTGCGGCTCCAGGTGGAGCTGGTCCTGGAGATCACCGGGTCCGGCGAGCTGACCGACGCCGCGCTGGACCAGATCGGCGGCGACGAGTACATGCCGGACGACGAGCGGCAGCACGCCGAGGCGTCGGTGCGGCAGGACGAGTCGGAGGCGCTGGCCTACCTGGTCGATCCGTTCGACCTGGTCACCAGCGTGCCGGGGATCGAACTGGTGCAGGCGTCCTGGTCCTGTGCCCACACCGAGTACGACCCCGACTCCGACGAGTGGGACCTCTACGACGACGAGGCCGACGACGAGGTGGACGACGAGGTGGACGAAGCCGACATCGAGGAGGAGGAACCGCAGGGACGCTGAACGCGTCTTCGGCAGTGCGTGACTCACCCGCCCCGGGCCCCTCACGGGTCCGGGGTTTCGCACGGGCCGCGTGACCGCGCCCATGTCACCTGCGTCACGCACGTGTTCTTCCCCACACTTCCCGGGGTGGGGGAACGGACCAAAGACCCTGGCAGTTCCTGGACGTACGAGTGAGGCTCGATCGAGGGCCGTGGCCCGCGACGCACGCGGGCCGGGGGAAACGCGTACCGGAAGACATTGGAGATCTGTGTGAAGCGCGCCGAGACCGGCACAGCCAC
>NZ_JBHWGA010000147.1:0-1198 GCF_042733315.1 Streptomyces sp. NPDC059718 | reverse complement strand
AAGCACTCCTCGATCGCCCAGCGCGTCCCGGCGATCCGGACCAACTCCTGGACGGTGGTGCCCAGGGGAGCGTAGGCGAGGTAGTAGGCGATCTCGTCGGGCTTGCGGATACTGCGCCGGGCCAGCGCCCACCGCATTCGGTGGGGAATCTCGCCTTGGTAGTAGAACTCGGCGACGGCCGGCAGCCGTACTGCCGCCCAGTGGTAGACACGTGGTCCCTTTGCGCCGTCACCGCATGAGATCCTCTCCCATGCTTCGGCCGGGGCCTGCGCGAACAGCCCGTCGATGCGGGGACAGCCCACCGTGAACTGGGACTTGGGCACGGCCAGCACGTAGCCGACGCCTGACTGCTCCAGCAGTCGGCGAAAGCGGCTCTCCTGACCGTAGGCGGCGTCCGCGGTGACCCAGGCGATAGGCAGTGGCGAGGCAAGGGACCGCAGCACGATGTGCCTGGCCAACTCGCCCTTGGTGGCGAATACCCGCTCGTCAGGGACCTTGGCTGCGCGGCAGCGCTCACGATCGTCGGCCCAGGTCTTGGGCAAGTAGAGCTCACGGTCGATCAGGGCCCGGCCCCGGCTCGTGGCGTAGGCGGCGGAGACGCCGATCTGGCAGTTCTCGGTGCGGCCGGGGGCTTGTATTTCAATTACTGCTTGTTCTGGTGGAGTTGGGGGGAAGGTGGAACATGCCTGTGCGTCCGCCTGTCCCCGTGTTACGGGCCAAGTTCGATCGGATCCTGCCTCATCTCGATGAGCGCCGTCGTCGGCTCTACCTGGCCAGTGAGGCCGCAGCGATCGGCCACGGTGGGATCGTTTTGGTGGCTGCCGCATCCGGGACCACTGAGCCTTTTCAGTGGGGCCACCGATCGGGTGACGGCCGACTGGCCGGCGACCCGTGCAGAACGGACGAGGCTCCCCGGCGGTTGAGCGAGATGTCTGACGTCTCAACTCTTCTGCCGGGGAGCCTCGTTGGTTACGTATCCTGCCGCACTGGACCTGCCCCATGCGCTGGTTGAGTGGGTGACGATGCTGATCGTCACCCGGGAGGGTGACCGCCGCTGCAAGCTCCGACCCTCGCAGCGGGCCCTGGTCGCACTGGTGTACCTACGCAAGCACGACACCCTCGCGCAGATCGCGGCCGGCTTCCGGATCAGCGTGGGCACCGCCCACGCCTACGTGCACACGGTCATCGATCTCCTCGC
>NZ_JBHWGA010000146.1:0-1214 GCF_042733315.1 Streptomyces sp. NPDC059718 | reverse complement strand
GGTGCTCGCGGTGCTGGGTTTGTAGGCGTCATCCTCGATATCGACGTGGTCGCTGTTGAGGGTGAGGGCGAAGATGGCAGAGCCGGTCAGGGCACGGCGATTGACCGATCAAGAAGGGCAGAGGCTCCAGCAGATCGTCCGGCGGGGCCGCCACGAGTCGGTGCGGGTCCGCCGGGCGCTGATCATCATGGCGTCAGCCTCGGGTACCACTGCGACGGCGATCGCCAGGCTGGTCGCGGCGCACGAGGACACCGTCCGGGACGTGATCCACGCCTTCAACGAGAAAGGTCTGGCCGCGTTGGACCCTCGGTGGGCGGGAGGCCGTCCCCGCCTGATCAGCGATGACGACCGTGAGTTCATCATCGCGACGGCCACAACCCGCCCTATGAAGCTGGGGCGCCCGTTCACGCACTGGAGCCTTCGCAAGCTCACCGACTACCTGACTGGCAATCGGGACCGTCGGGTGCGCATAGGCCGCGAACGGCTGCGGCAGATCCTGCGCGAGCACGGGATCTCCTTCCAGCGCACCCGCACCTGGAAGGAATCCAAGGACCCGGACAAGGACACCAAACTCGACCGCATCGAGCACGTGACCAGCCGCTTCCCCGACCGGTGCTTCGCGTTCGATCAGTTCGGCCCGTTATCGATCCGGCCCTGCCACGGCACCTGCTGGGCGCCGGAGAAGAAGCCGGACCGGTTGCCGGCCACCTACCACCGCACTCACGGGATCCGGTACTTCCACGGCTGCTATTCCCTCGGCGACGACCGGCTGTGGGGCGTGACCCGCCGCCGCAAGGGCGGCGACCACAGCCTGGCCGCGCTGAAGTCGATCCGTGCGGCCCGGCCCGACGGCGCCCCCATCTACGTGATCATGGACGACCTGTCGGCGAACAAGACCCCGGCGATCCGGGCCTGGGCCAAGAAGCACAAGGTCGAGCTGTGCCTCACGCCGACGAGCGCATCGTGGGCCAACCCGATCGAGGCCCAGTTCGGACCCTTACGTAACTTCGTCATGGGCGGTTCCGACCACCCCAACCACACCGTGCTCGCCCGCAGGCTCCAGGACTACCTGCGGTGGCGCAACGCCAACGCTCGCCACCCCGACGTACTGGCCGCCCAACGCCGAGAACGCGCCAAGATCCGCAGCGAACGCCAACAACGCTGGGGCCGCCCACGACCCAAAGCCGCCTAACCAACCCCGGCAACGTTCATGG
>NZ_JBHWGA010000145.1:0-1308 GCF_042733315.1 Streptomyces sp. NPDC059718 | reverse complement strand
GGACAGGGGTCCGGCGCGGTGGCATCCAGCGGTCCGGGTGGGTCGAACCATTGATCCCAGCAGAAGGAGAAAGCGCAGTTGACCAGGGTTTGGTGGCGGCGGATGGCGCGGGCGGAGCGGACCTGGAAGTCGGCCCAGCCGAGTTCGTCCTTGATCTGTTTGTAGCTCTGCTCGATCCAGGGCCGCAGGCCGTAGAGGCGGACGATCTCGGCGAGGTCGGCCGGCGGGTGCGGGCCGGCCGTGGCGTTGGGTGTGTCGGGGTGGGGCAGGTTGGTGGCCAGGTACCAGGTGGCTTTCTCCGGCAGGCCGGCCGGGTCGGTGGTGGCCACGACCAGTCGGCAGGGTGCGTCGGGTCCGTAGCCTCCCAGTCGGGCGTCGGCGGCCCACCAGGTCTCGGTGTGCCCGTCGCGGAAGTGACGCTCCACGGCCTTCCAGTCCCCGGGATGCTTGGCATCCTTCCAGGTCAGGGCGTGTGCGGCTTCGATGGGGGTGTGTGGCTGGCCGGCCCGGGCCCAGGTGCCGCGGTGCGGCTTGAGCGCCACCACGTAGGCCAGGCCCGCCTCACGCAGCGCGAGGTACCAGTCGTCGCTGACGGAGTAGGCGCAGTCGGCGACCACCGCCCGGCAGTCGAAGCCGGCCTTCTTCCCGCGGACCGCGAGAGCAGCAGCCAGCTGCGGTTTCGTACGGAAGGCCGGATCGGAGCGGCCGCTGGTGAAGTGATGGGCGGGGGTATACGGCGTCGCATGCAGCGGGTAGTACACACGGCCGTCGGTCCACACCGTGGTCACCGTGACGATGCCGTTGTCCGTCTTGCCCAGTCGGCCCAGCCACTGCCGGCCCACATGTGCGGTCGCGGTGCCGGCCTTGCGGTCCCCAGAATCGTCGATCACGATGACTCCGCCGTCGTGCGGAGCCGTCGCCGGCTCCTCGCGCAGCAGCTCAAGCCGCCGGTCGTTGACCTGCTCAGCCTCCCAGGGCGACTCGGACAAGAAGAACTGCAGCCGCTGCACCCCCGGCATCCCCGCCCCGGCCACCGGCTCCGCCCCGGCCAGGCAGGTGATCGTCTTGTTCCGCTCCCGCGGCGCCAGCAACCCGGTCAGGTACTCGCGGAACCCTCGCCGCTGGGCCAGGCTGAAGAAGAGGTCGTCGAACCGGGCCGTGTACTCCTCCAACGGCCCCGGCGCGGGCGGACACGGACGGCGAGCGGTCATCTTCAGCCCCCAACACGGCAGTTCACCCCTACCACCGGCCTACGACCAACCCGACCCGCCGTCAACCCACACCACCACCGGATTTAACGAACTACCG
>NZ_JBHWGA010000144.1:0-1347 GCF_042733315.1 Streptomyces sp. NPDC059718 | reverse complement strand
CTTTGCTCCCGCACCCGGTGAAAGTCACCGGCCCCTCGCCCAGTGCCCATGAATACGACATAGCACCAGACACATGATCAGCCAAGGTCAGTCAGCCCCTCACAGTGTCCGCTGCTTGAGGTGCTCCCTCTCGCCACCGCTGCACGGTGGGCAGTATCGGGGCTTGCCTTCTCCTGTTCCATGCGGAAGCCGCAGACCGGGCTCACGTCGCCTGCATGCCGGACACCACCTGGCCAATAGACGGGCTCCCGCCAGGCTCATCCCGGAGTTCGGAGAACACCCCGGTTTTGATGTCGTCTGTTTTCGTTTCGACACGTCAGCAGCGATTCACTTGCGTTCGTCTTCCCGGTCCCTACCTGACGCCTCTTACGGCGCCTTTTCCTCATCGCTCACCACGACAGTCTTCGGCTAACGCGGCATGAGGCGGTTTGGAGCCTCCCCCCGCAGGGCGGCTCCGAAGGGCCACAAAACCTTCATCATCCGCACAGCGCCACTCTTGAAAGCTGCCCTACAAACAACTCCCCTTCGTGTTCAGGACACAATCTCCGGCGAAATACTTGGCCGCCTTGCGGAGTATGTCCCGCTCGGTGGCCAGCTTCCGCTCGCTCGCCTCCAGCTCGGCCACCCTGGCCTCGAGCTGCCTGATCCTCTCGTCCGGTTTCGAGGACGGCGTCGCCTGCGTGGCTCGGGCCACGCTCTCGGCGTCCCGGGCAGCGTCCGGACCGACGCCCCGGCGTTCGAGGTTTCGCAGAACCCAGTTCCGCAGGGTGTTCCTGTTGACACCCAGGTCGGCGGCGATGCTGTTGCAGGTCGCCCCGGGTGTGGACTCGAACAGGGCCACGGCATCGGCCTTGAACTCGTCCGAGTAGTCCTTCATCGCCATCGACGGTCTTCTCGCTTCCTCCGGATCAAGCAGATCCAGTATCAGCGTGTCCACCAATCAGGGGGATGAACCGTTCCGGGTTCGATAGAGATCTCAGATGTTGTATGTGACCTGGGGTTTCGTGGTTGTGAGGTAGTGGCGGGCTTCGTATTCGGCGGGTGGGATGTGGCCTATCTCTCCGTGGAGCCGCGTGTGATTGTACCAGTCGGTCCACTCGGCGGTGGCCAGTTCGACCTGTGCCAGGGACCGCCAGGGTCGCTGTGGCTTGATCACCTCCGTCTTGAACAGCCCGATGGCGGATTCCATCAGCGCATTGTCGTAGGCGTCGCCGACCGATCCGATCGAGGCGGCGATGCCGGCCTGCTCTACCGGTAGTTCGTTAAATCCGGTGGTGGTGTGGGTTGACGGCGGGTCGGGTTGGTCGTAGGCCGGTGGTAGGGGTGAACTGCCGTGTTGGGGGCTGA
>NZ_JBHWGA010000143.1:0-1348 GCF_042733315.1 Streptomyces sp. NPDC059718 | reverse complement strand
ACCTGCAGATCCTCCTCGCGACCTGGACCGGCGCCTGCCCCACCTGCCACCGCGACATACCCACCCCAATACCGACCTGACCAAGCACTACTAGGACGAACAAAATATGCCTGGCCTGAGTGGGGCAGCCCATAACGAGGCCTGGACACTGGAACTTCGGCCAGAGGCGGCAGGCGTGGCGCGGCAAATTGCTCGAACAACCCTGAGAAACTGGCGAATTGGTACGGCGGATGCAGAAGCAGTAGTTCTGGTGGTGTCCGAGCTGGTCACCAATGGGTTGGAACACGCCCAGCCTCCGATAGCGCTTCACTTGCATCACGAGCATGCTGGGCCGTTGGTGTGGGCGGGCGAGGCCTGGTGGCTGGTGAGGTCGGGGCGTTGTTACGTTAGCGGGTGCTTGGTCATCTGCCGCTGTGCCGGGGCGTTCGGGGGCCGGTCTCGGGGCTTGGTTCAGGCTGCGGCGGGCAGGTCCGCGGCGCCGGTGATCTGGTCCCAGATGGTGAAGCAGAGGGTCATCTCGAGGCGGTGTTCGGCGGCAGTACGAAGGTGCCGTCGGGTGCGGAAGTGGGGTGAGATGCCGCTGAACGCGGCCGGGAAGCGTTGGGCCGCGCCGGGTGACCGGAAGCCTTTCATCGCGCGTTCGCGTTGCCGGGTCGACTGGTGCGAGCTCTCGGCCCGGTGTCGTCACACGACGAGGGCTTCCCCGGTCTCCAATGCGGCAGATCTGCGGCGTAACGTGGACCGTGTCGGGAGTGGGTGGCTTCCGGCGTTTCGAGCAGGTGGTGGAATGTGATGCGGAAGCGGAGCGGTGCCGAGGTCTTCCGGATCACCGGGACTGCGGCAGGGCTCACCGCGGACGTCCGCGGCAGGCAGCGGCGGTACATGATCTCGATGTCGATCCGGACCCTGTCGTTCATCCTGGCGGTCGTCCTGTGGAACGTCTCGGCCCCTCTGGCCCGGATCGCGCTGGTCCTGGGGCTGGTGCTGCCGTACGTGGCGGTCGTCGTCGCCAACGCCGGGCGGGAGAACGCGCGCGGGCTGCCGTCCTCCCGGATCCCGCCGCCGGTGCGGCCAGCGCTCGACCCCGGCGAGCCGCTGCTGCCGACGGAACGGACCCCGGAACCGGACGGACAGCACCATTCCGGTCAGAGCTGAGCGGTTCTGCGCCCTCGAAGCTCAAGAAAAGCTCAGATCAATCATGGGGATCCACTGCACGGCGGGGGTTTCCGCGGGACGGCGTTGTCAACTTGCTCGGCTCAGTCAAGATTTTCGTGAAGCGATGACGCGGCGTCATACCAGGTGGATGTGCACGGTCTGTGCTGTGTTGCGCTGGTGACGCGCTGGTCGA
>NZ_JBHWGA010000142.1:0-1372 GCF_042733315.1 Streptomyces sp. NPDC059718 | reverse complement strand
CGGGGGTGTCGGCGAAGCTGCTGGTGGGCAGGAGGGTGTCCTCGTACTTGTCGGTGTTGGCGAGGTAGAGGGCGAAGCCCCAGGTGGTGGCGGATCGGCCGTGGCGCAGGCGCATCAGTTCGATGCTGTCGCCGTAGGCCAGTTTGCCGTCCACATAGGCGGACTGGCCTCGGTGGCGGACGTGCATGGCGACCGGCTGAGTCCAGGCCGTGCACGTGCCGTGAGCTTCTGGGCGAGGGAGGAGTTGGGCGAACGGCGGTGTTGCTCAGGCGGAGGCGCGCAGCGCAGCCAGGAAGCCGGAGCGGTCGAGAAGGCCAGCGTCGGTGACGGCACGGCCGAAAGTGTCGGCGAGTTCGGCCAGACGCTCACAGCCCTCTTCGCCCAGGACGCCGTAGGCGGGCAGGGCCAGGGCATCGGTGCGGTCCTCGATGTGCTGACGCAGGGCACTGCCTTCGATGCTGAGGACATCCCCGTCGAGGAGACCACGCTCGTGTAGGCGTTCCTCGGTGGCGGCCCACTGCTCCTCCGGCCAGGCGCGGCTGAGCTTGAGCGCGGCGGCGGGAACCAGGCCGCTGGCACCGTGCAGCACCAGGGCCTCCAGGGGCCCGACACCCTCGGTGAGTAGCGCCGCTATATGGCCGTCGCCACGGAACTCCCGCAACAGCGTCTGGGCGTGCCACAACTGCAGGATCGGCTCGTCCGGCCAGGGCAGGGCGGCATGAGCGGCGAACAGCGGGCGTCCCTGCGGGTGTTCGCACGCCGCGTCGGCTGCCCGCCGCGCAAGGCCGATGATTTCGTCCAGTCCCGGAAGCTCATGGATCTTGGCCCGGCGCAAGGCCTCGCCCGCGCCGGCGAGCCGGGCGGCCAACATTTGCTCGGGGGTGACCGCGTCCCAGGCGGCCGGTAGCGCCCCCCGTACGACATCCGGGCAGAAGTTGTAGAAGGTCGCGATGACCAGCTCCGCCGAGGCGCGGCCGAGAGCCGCACCACGGGAGGCGAAATATCCTGCCCTGCCCTGGAGTCCCAGTTCTGTGTACCGGTTCCTGGCCTCGGGAACGAAGTAGACCATGCCATGGAGAGGCTCAAGTCGCCGCCACGCGAATCGTGCTGCCTTCATGTGCCAGTCCTTCCAGGGATACAGAGACATGGGCGGGAGAGGGTACCAACCGGTCGGTATGGCGCAACTTAGGTCTCCGGCTGACCGGTGTCAACGGATACGACGGCGAAAACGCGCGCAGCATCGGAACAAGGATCTGAGGAACATGCGGACGGCGAACTCGCCGTCGGCGGCAGCATCAAACTGACGCGCCTGCGCTACGGCCGATCCGCCACCACCTGGGGCTTCGCCCTTTACCTCGCCAGCACCGACAAG
>NZ_JBHWGA010000141.1:0-1381 GCF_042733315.1 Streptomyces sp. NPDC059718 | reverse complement strand
CTGAGTGAGGGGGATCCAGTGACCTGGGCGATCGATCTCAATGCCGGCGGGGCCGCGCTGATGATCGCCCTGCTGACCGACAACGGACAGCAGGTCCTCGGGCCTTCCCCCGTGAAGGTGGGCAGGCGGTTATTGATCACGCGGCGAGCGTGAGTTTAGCGGTGTGGTGTCGGCGTTCGTATTCGTCGGGGCTGAGGTGGCCGTTCGCGGAGTGCCGACGGCGGGTGTTGTAGCGGGTCAGCCAGGCGAAAACGGTCCTGCGGCAGGTGCCGGCGTCGCCATAGTCGTGGGCGCCCCGGAGGGTCTCGCGTTTCAGGGACGCGTGGAAGCTTTCGCAGGCCGCGTTGTCCGCGCTGGTGCCGACCACGCCCATCGACTGGGTGACCCCGAGCTGGTCGCAGAGGCCGGCGAAGGCCCGGGATCCGTATTGCGCCCCGTGGTCGGAGTGGAACACGGCGCCCTCCAGGCGGCCACGGGTCGAGGCTGCCATCCGCAGCGCGTCGGCGACCAGGCCCGTGCGCATGTGGTCCGCGATCGACCAGCCGACGACCTTGCGGCTGAAGCAGTCCAGCACAGTCGCAAGGTAGAGGACTCCCCGTTTTCCAGGGGGAGATAGGTGATGTCGCCCATGTATTTCAGGCGGTTCGGCCGCGGTGAAGTCCCGCCGGAACAGGTGTCGGCGTACAGGTCAACGTGCACAGGTGGGTACACGTGAACGTGCACCGTGTTCGTGCCGTCGAGGGGCCGTCCGTGGCCGCCCCCTGGGGCTGCGAGGCAGCTGCGGCGACACTGCGAGCTCGTCGAACTGCTTGGCGCGTGAAGTCAGAGGGAACTGGGCGGCAACCCGAGGACCTTACGTGCGGCGTCGCGTACGTCCGCGTCATCATCCGTCGTGAGTCGTTCGAGCGCGGCGCGGGCGTTTGAGGCCGGCCTTCGAGCCAGCGACCATGCGAGCCAGAACCGGACCCCGGGGTCGATGTCGTCAGCGCGGGCCACCAGGATGTCGGTGAACGTATCGTCGCGCGACGAGCCGAGGGCTGCCACGGCTGCGCTCCTGACCTCGGGCGCCGCATCGTCTGTGCCGGTGATCAGAAGGGCCCGGGCCCGTGTGGGATCACCCGTACCGAAGATGGTGCTCAGGGTGCTCATCACGTGGGCGCGCACCCGCGGCTCCGGGTCGCAGGCCGCGTCGGCGACCAGGCCGAAGTACTTGGTCCCGCCGAAGTCGATGATGCTCAGGCCCCGGGCGGGGGTCTGTCCAGCCAACGGCTCTGTCTCACATTCGGGATGCTGTTGGTGATCTTCACTCGGTCGAGTGAAGTCATGACGTGGTTGGCCTGTGGATCGACGCAGTGTGCTGCGCTGGTTTGGGCGGGGTGGT
>NZ_JBHWGA010000140.1:0-1390 GCF_042733315.1 Streptomyces sp. NPDC059718 | reverse complement strand
GGACAAGCCCTCGGCTTATTAGTACCGGTCAGCTCCACCCATTACTGGGCTTCCACATCCGGCCTATCAACCCAGTCGTCTACTGGGAGCCTTAACCCCTCAAGGGGGTGGGAGTCCTCATCTCGAAGCAGGCTTCCCGCTTAGATGCTTTCAGCGGTTATCCCTCCCGAACGTAGCCAACCAGCCATGCCCTTGGCAGAACAACTGGCACACCAGAGGTTCGTCCGTCCCGGTCCTCTCGTACTAGGGACAGCCCTTCTCAAGACTCCTACGCGCACAGCGGATAGGGACCGAACTGTCTCACGACGTTCTAAACCCAGCTCGCGTACCGCTTTAATGGGCGAACAGCCCAACCCTTGGGACCGACTCCAGCCCCAGGATGCGACGAGCCGACATCGAGGTGCCAAACCATCCCGTCGATATGGACTCTTGGGGAAGATCAGCCTGTTATCCCCGGGGTACCTTTTATCCGTTGAGCGACGGCGCTTCCACAAGCCACCGCCGGATCACTAGTCCCTACTTTCGTACCTGCTCGACCCGTCAGTCTCACAGTCAAGCTCCCTTGTGCACTTACACTCAACACCTGATTGCCAACCAGGCTGAGGGAACCTTTGGGCGCCTCCGTTACTCTTTAGGAGGCAACCGCCCCAGTTAAACTACCCACCAGACACTGTCCCTGATCCGGATCACGGACCGAGGTTAGACATCCAGCACGACCAGAGTGGTATTTCAACGACGACTCCACAATGGCTGGCGCCATCGCTTCACAGTCTCCCACCTATCCTACACAAGCCGAACCGAACACCAATATCAAGCTGTAGTAAAGGTCCCGGGGTCTTTCCGTCCTGCTGCGCGAAACGAGCATCTTTACTCGTAGTGCAATTTCACCGGGCCTGTGGTTGAGACAGTCGAGAAGTCGTTACGCCATTCGTGCAGGTCGGAACTTACCCGACAAGGAATTTCGCTACCTTAGGATGGTTATAGTTACCACCGCCGTTTACTGGCGCTTAAGTTCTCAGCTTCGCCCCACCGAAATGGAGCTAACCGGTCCCCTTAACGTTCCAGCACCGGGCAGGCGTCAGTCCGTATACATCGCCTTACGGCTTCGCACGGACCTGTGTTTTTAGTAAACAGTCGCTTCTCGCTGGTCTCTGCGGCCACCACCAGCTCAGGGAGCAAGTCCCCTCACCAGCAATGGCCCCCCTTCTCCCGAAGTTACGGGGGCATTTTGCCGAGTTCCTTAACCACAGTTCACCCGAACGCCTCGGTATTCTCTACCTGACCACCTGAGTCGGTTTAGGGTACGGGCCGCCATGAAACTCGCTAGAGGCTTTTCTCGACAGCATAGGATCATCCACTTCACCACAATCGGCTCGGCATCAGGTCTCAG
>NZ_JBHWGA010000139.1:0-1416 GCF_042733315.1 Streptomyces sp. NPDC059718 | reverse complement strand
CCGGGGTGGATGGAGGGCAGGGGCGGGCAGCCGGAGGGCTACTGCCATCGGCAGATGCTCGACGCGGTCCGCTACCTGGTCGCGGGCGGTATCACGTGGCGGTCGATGCCCGCGGACTTCCCCGCGTGGGAACGCGTCTACGCGTTCTGGCGGCGGTGGCGGGACCAGGGCCTGATCGGTGAACTGCACGACCGGCTGCGCGACCGCGTCCGCCAGGTCGAGGGCCGCGATCCGGAGCCGACCGCGGGCATCATCGACGCGCAATCGGTCAAAGGGGCGGCGTCGGTTCCGGCCGCCAGCAGGGGCTTTGACGGAGGGAAGAAGACATCCGATGCGAAGGAACTGTCAAGCGGCCTTTCCGAGTTGGGCGTTTGAGGTTGCGGGGAAAGCGACGGCTTCGCTGTAGTGGACTCGTTGGTTGAGGCAGTGGTGAAGGCAGCCGATCATGCGATTGAAGAGGTTGCGCTGGGCGGCGGTGTGACGGTCCCCGGCCTCGCGGCGGCGGTCGTAGTGGGATCTGGCGCCGTCTGAGTGGGTGAGGGCGGCGAACGCCCAGACGTAGCCGACGGCAGCCAGACGCTGGTTTTTGACCCGTCGGGCCAGGACGGCCACGCTCTTGCCGGAGGCCCTGGTGATCGGGGCCGATCCGGCGTAGGCCTTGAGGCCTTTCGCGTGGGAGAAGCGGGATCGGTCGTCGCCGATCTCGGCGAACACCCGGGCGCCGCTGAGCGGACCGAGCCCTGGGAAGCTGGTGATGATCTCGGCGTCCGGGTGTGTTTCAAAAGACTCCACCGCGGCCTCGGCGAGGTCCTCGGCGCTGACGCACGCGGCGTCCAGCTGTCTCAAGAGGGCCAGGGTCTGGCGCCCCATGGCTTCTTCGACCAGCGGCAGTTGGCGCATTTGGGGGAGGTGGAGCGCGGTCTGGAGGCGCTCGGCCTCGGCGTCAATCGTGTTCTTTCGCCCGGCCTTCTTCAGCAGGGACCGCAGCTGGGTTCGGGTCAGCCGGGCGGCCTGTGCGGGGGTGGGGGCGGCGGCCAGGAGGACGCGGGCGATGGGGTGGCAGACACCTTCGCGGCGGATGCCGACCGCGGTCAGAAAGCCCGGGAAGTACTCGCGCAGGTGGGAGGTGAGCTTGTTGCCGGCCTGGGTGCGATCCCAGACCGCATCCTGCTGAGCGCGGGCGAGGACCGCGATCGCCTGGGCAAGCTCGGAGTCGGCGGGCAGCCTGCGGTGGGCAGCAACGTCGGTACGCAGGATGTTCGCCAGCACCATGGCGTCGAGGTGGTCGGACTTCTTGCGGCTGACCGCGTGCCGGTCTCTATAGTGCGTTGGCCACGAACGTTGCCGGGTGTTGGTGACTCGCCGGTCGGTGCTCGCGGTGCTGGGTTTGTAGGCGTCATCCTCGATATCGACGTG
>NZ_JBHWGA010000138.1:0-1551 GCF_042733315.1 Streptomyces sp. NPDC059718 | reverse complement strand
GCAGTGATCGGTAGTGACTCCTCCCCGCGCGACACGGCCCATGCGCTGATCGGCAGGGACCGCGAGCTGCACGCGATCCGCGAGCTGGCGGGTCTTGGCACCGGAGGCGGAGCACTGCTGGTCTCCGGGGATGCCGGGGTCGGGAAAACCGCGGTGCTGGACGCCGTCGCGACCGCCGCCCACGCCGAGGGCGCCCGGGTGCTGCGAGCCGCCGGCGTGGAGTTCGAGGCGAACTGCAGCTACTCGGCTCTGAACCAGATCCTGTTCCCCTTCCAGAGCGAGCTCCAGGACCTGGAGGCGCCCTTCCGCGACGCCCTGCGCGTCGCGCTCGGCTTCGAAAGCGGCTCACCGCCCCCCACGCTGATGGTCTCCAACGCCGTGCTGCTCCTGCTGCGGACGGTCGCGGCCGGAGACCCGCTTGCGCTGGTGATCGACGACCTGCCCTGGCTGGACCAGGCCAGTGCGGCCGCCTTGGGCTTCGTCGCACGAAGAGCGGCCGGCATCGGTGTGAGCTTCCTCGCCGCATCACGATCCGGGACGCACACCGCGAACGACTGCGGCGCCCTGCCCGAATACCGGCTGCAGCCCCTGTGCGAGGACTCCGCCGCCCGCCTGGTCGCCCACACCTCGCCCCACCTGGTCCCCAGCGCCCGCCGGCGCCTGATGACCGTCGCGTGCGGCAATCCGCTCGCCTTGCTGGAACTGCCGTCCGCCCTGCCCACCACGCCAGGACCGGCAGGCGACGGCACCCCGGCCGTACTGCCGCTCAGCCGACGCCTCCAAGCACTGTTCGGCTCCCGCATCACCAGCCTGCCCCAGCCCTCCCAGCGCCTGCTGCTGCTTGCCGCACTGGAAGGCGTCGGAGACCTCGGCGTCCTGCAGGCCGCCTCCAGACAAACCGACGACGGCTACGACCTGGACGACCTCGGCCCCGCCGAACGCAACCAACTGGTCTCCATCGACGAGGGCACACGGCGCCTGAGGTTCCACCACCCCCTCATCCGCTCGGCCGTCGTGGAGAACTCCACCAGCAGCCAGCGGCGCGCCGTCCACACCGCACTCGCCCAGGTACTGGTGGACCAGCCCGAACGCCGGGCCTGGCACCTGGGCGAGGCCACCGTCGAACCGGACGAGAACGTCGCCGTCCTCCTCGAAGACGCCGCCCGCATCACCCTGCGCCGCGGCGACGCCATAGCCGGCATGCGCACCCTGATCCAGGCCGCGGACCTCACACCGCCCGGAGCCGGCCGCAGCCGCCGCCTGGCCACCGCCGCCTACATCGGCGCCGAAGCCACCGGATCACTGCCCAGCGCCCAAAAACTCCTGGACGACGCACGCCACACGGCCACCGACTCCCAGAACTCACTGCACTCGGCCGCGGCCGCCGCCGTTCTCATCCTCAACAGCGACAGCGACATCGACACCGCACACACCCTGCTGACCGACGCCATCGAAGCCGGAACCCACGGATACAACTGCGCGGACAAGGCACTCATCGACGCCCTGCACACCCTCGCCCTGGTCTGCTTCTTCGGCGCCCGGCCCGAGCTG
>NZ_JBHWGA010000137.1:0-1579 GCF_042733315.1 Streptomyces sp. NPDC059718 | reverse complement strand
GATTCCTCCTCGACGCGAAGATCGCCGTCGCACGGATGCGGAACAAGGAAGCCGCGTTGGAGCGGGCGCTGCAGCCGTTGGAGAAGGACTTCGACGCGATCGTGATCGACTGCCCGCCGAGCCTCGGCATGGCGACCGACGCGGCGATCTACTACGGGCGGCGTCGCCAAGGCGAGGCCGAGGGCATCTCAGGCATGGTCATCCCCGTGCTGGCCGAGGACTCCTCGGCAACGGCATACGCCATGCTGGCCGATCAGGTCGAGTCGCTGCGAGACGACCTGGGTCTGGAGATCGAGTATCTCGGGCTCGTGGTGAACCTCTACGACAGTCGGCGCGGCGTCGTCGCCACGTCCTCTCTCCGGGAGTGGCGGAACCTGGGGGATCCGAAGGTGCTCGCGGTGATCGGCGACCTCAAGGAACAGCGAGAAGCGGTACGCAAGCGGATGCCGCTGCTGGAACACGCCCCTCACTGTGACCAGTCGACGGGCATGCGGGCGATTGCGAGGCAGATTTCATGAGTTCCAAGGAAGACCAGCTGGGCGCATCGTCGTCGTTCGCGCGGGCCGGCAAGGCGCGCAGTGTGCGGCGCCAGCTGACCGACCAGGCTTTCGGAACCGTGGATCCCAACGAACTGCCGCTCACTGATGTCAGCGTCAACCCCGACAACCCCCGGGAGACCCTGGGCGACGTCTCCGGGATGGCCGCCAGTCTCAGCGAGATCGGGCAGATCCAGTCCATCACCGTCGCGTCCGTCGAGGCATACCTCCGCGACCGCCCTGAGCGAGCATCGGAACTCGAGCCGGGTGCGGGTTATGTCGTCGTCGACGGTCACCGTCGGCTGGCGGGGGCACGGGCTGCAGGGCTCGCGACGATCAAGGTCACCGTCGACGACGCGCGGGTCACCACGGACGAAGCCCTTCTGGAGTCCGCGTTCGTCGCGAACGCCCAGCGGGAGAACCTCTCCGACCTGGAAGAGGCAGCGGCGCTGAAGACCTTGGTGGCGTTCTACGGATCGCAGCACAAGGCAGCCAAGAGGCTCGGTGTCACCCAGCCCTACATCTCGCAGCGGTTGTCCCTGCTGGAGCTCGCCCCCGAGCTTCAGGCGGACCTGGAGGCCGGCCGCCGTAAGGTCGAGCATGTGCGGGGGCTGGCCAAGCGCACCCCGGAAGAGCAGCGCGCAGTAGCGGACGCGCGAGCTGTGCAGGCCGTGGCGAAGAAGGGGAAGCGGAGTGGCCCCTCGTCTCAACCGTCTTCTGATAACGGCGTTATCGCCCCCGCGCGGCAGAGGGCGAAGGAGCCGCCGGAGTCCCCTGCTGATAACGCCGTTATCAGCAGGCCCGCCGAGAACCAGCCTTCCGTGGTGGCTCCGGCCCGCCCGACGGGACGGGAGACTGATAACGCCGTTATCAGTGCCATCACGGGCCAGAGCTCCTCGAGGCATCTTCCCTGGCACAGCCCGCACGCACTGAACAAGCTGGTCCGCGAGCACATGACCGTCGAGGACCGACACACCCTCGCCAAGCTCCTGACCCAGGAGTGAGTCCACGCACGAGCGCCCCTGCCGTGCCGAGGTCACCCG
>NZ_JBHWGA010000135.1:0-1611 GCF_042733315.1 Streptomyces sp. NPDC059718 | reverse complement strand
CGCGGCCCGGCGGCACTGACCGCGCCCCCGCCGCCGCCCGCACCCGCGGACACGGCGCTGCTGCCGGCCGAGGTCCTGGTGCCCGGCGGTCCGTTCACCATGGGCACCTCGGCCGAGCCGTGGGCGCTGGACAACGAACGTCCCTCGCACGTGCGCGAGGTGGCGCCGTTCTTCATCGACACCGTGCCGGTGAGCAACGGCGCGTACCTCGCCTTCATCGAGGACGGCGGCTACGAGGACGAGCGCTGGTGGACCCCGGCCGGCTGGGCGCACGTCCGCGAGCACGGCCTGTCCGCCCCGCTGTTCTGGCACCGGGAGGGCGGTACGTGGCTGCGCCGCCGCTTCGGGGTGACCGAGCCGGTGCCGCGCGAGGAGCCCGTGCTGCACGTGTGCTGGTACGAGGCCGACGCGTACGCCCGCTGGGCAGGGCGCCGGCTGCCCTCCGAGACGGAGTGGGAGAAGGCGGCCCGGCACGACCCGGGGAGCGGCCGCTCCCGCCGCTACCCGTGGGGCGACGCCGACCCCGGCCCGGAGCACGCCAACCTCGGGCAGCGGCACCTGCGGCCGGCCCCGGTGGGCAGCTACCCGGCCGGTGCCTCGCCGCTGGGCGTGCGGCAGCTGGTCGGCGACGTGTGGGAGTGGACGGCGAGCGACTTCCTGCCCTACCCGGGCTTCGCCCCGTTCCCGTACAAGGAGTACTCGGAGGTCTTCTTCGGCCCCGACCACAAGGTGCTGCGCGGCGGTTCGTTCGCCGTGGACCAGGTGGCCTGCCGGGGCACGTTCCGCAACTGGGACTACCCGGTCAGGCGGCAGATCTTCGCCGGCTTCCGCACCGCCCGCGACGCCCACCCGGAGCAGGTGTGAGCGCCGCCCCGAGCAGACGGGGGCGCGGCTGATGTGCCGGCACCTGGCGTACGTCGGGCCGCCCGTCGCGCTCCGCGAGCTCGTCATCGACCCGCCGCACTCGCTGTACCGCCAGTCGTGGGCGCCGCGCCGGCAGAAGTACGGCACGGTCAACGCCGACGGCTTCGGGCTCGGCTGGTACGCGGACGGGGATCCACTGCCCGCGCGCTACCGGCGCTCCGGGCCGGTCTGGGACGACCCGTCCTTCGCGGACGTGTGCCGGGTGACGCGCTCCGGAGCGCTGCTCGGCGCGGTCCGCGACATCACCGAGGGCTCGGTGGCCGACGAGTCCGCCGCCGCGCCGTACACGGCGGGCCGCTGGCTGTTCAGCCACAACGGCGCGCTGCGCGGCTGGCCGCACTCGGTCGCCGAGGCGGCCCGCACGCTGCCCCCCGAGGAGCTGCTGACCTTGGAGGCGCGCTGCGACTCCGCCCTGGCCTGGGCGCTGACCCTGCACCGGCTGCGCGCCGGTGCCGCCGCGGACGAGGCGCTCGCCGACACCGTCGGCCGGCTGGCCGCGCTGACCCCCGACTCACGGCTCAACTTCCTGCTGACCGACGGCCGGGCGATCGCCGGTACCGCCTGGGGCGACACGCTCTGGTACCTGGACACGCCCGGCCGCTCCCTCGTCGTGGCCTCCGAGCCGTACGACGACAGTCCGCGCTGGACCGAGGTCCCCGACCGCCACCTGCTGTACGGCGATCCCAC
>NZ_JBHWGA010000134.1:0-1684 GCF_042733315.1 Streptomyces sp. NPDC059718 | reverse complement strand
CACGGAGAAACTCAACCGCGCCGCCTACACCGCCGGGGGACTCGTCCAAGGAGGCCACCTCCCCGAGGAAGAAGCGCGCACCCTGCTTCTGGAAGCGGCCCGCACCGCACGCCCCGCCCAGGAGAGCCGCAACCTCACGATCATCGAGACAGCTCTGTCTGCGGGTGCTCAGCGCCCACTCCACCCCCGAGGACGTTCATGAGCGCCGAGTACACACGCTTCGACGCGGAAAGGGCCGCAACACAGATCCAGCAGCAGAACCTTGCCTGGGATCCGCCCGAGTCGCACGCGAACCTGCCCGCTCAGCAGACCGACGCCCGACCACAGCCCGTCCCCGAACCGCACGGACTGCTGCCCAACTCGTTGACGGACCGGGGAAACGCCAAACTGTTCGCCCGCCTCTACCGCGACCAGTTCCGCTACGTGATCGGCATGGGATGGCATTCCTGGGACGAGTACCGGTGGAAACTGACCGGCGGCGACGAGGCAGCGGTCTGGGCTGCCGGGGAGATGGCCGAGCAGATCGCCGATCACGACCCCCAGGGAAGATTCACTCCCCGCCAGTTGGCCGCGCACCGACGGCACTCCGAATCCACCTCAGGACTCAAAGCCCTGCTCTACCAGGCGCAGGCCGCCCCCGGACTCCGCCTGGACCCCGACGTCCTGGACGGCGACATCTACGCCCTGTGCACCCCAGTCGGCGTCGTCGACCTCAGAACCGGAACGCTGCGCAAGCCCGACCCGCTCACGGACATGCATTCGCGGGCCACTTTCGTGGCGCCCCGCCCCATGCCCATCCCGCGCTGGAACAGCTTCCTGCGCGACACCTTCGGCGACGACGCCCAAGGCAGGGAAACCACCCGCTTCCTGCACCTGCTCCTCGGCTACTCCATCACCGGCGACGTCGGTGCCCAGGTCCTGCCCTTCCTCTATGGTTCCGGAGCCAACGGCAAGTCCGTGCTGCTGGAGGTGATGATGCAGATCCTGGGCGACTACGCCAACGCGGCCCCGCCCGGCTTCCTCATGGAGAAGGGCAAGTCCACCTAGCACTCCACCGAACTGACCGAACTCCACGGCCGACGCATCGTGGTGTGCAGCGAGCTCAAGCCCAACGACAGGTTCAACGAGTCCCGCGTCAAGCTCCTCACCGGCGGCGACACCATCACCGCCCGCCGCATGCGACAGAACTTCTTCACCTTCACCCCCACGCACAAGCTGTGGCTCCTGGGCAACCACCGTCCCGAAGTGGGCACCGGCGGCTACGCCTTCTGGCGCCGCATGAGGATCATCCCCTTCGAGCGGAGCGTCCCCGACGAACGGAAAATCGACAACCTGGCCGCCGAACTCGTCCACGAGGAGGGCCCGGGTATCCTCCACTGGCTGATCGAGGGAGCCGGACGCTATCTGACGACCCGCGACCCGCTCACTGGACCGGCCTCCGTGCGGCTGGCGACCGCCGCCTACGAGACGACCGAAGACCACGTGGGCCGCTTCATCACCGAATGCTGCACCAAGGGCGAGAACGGACGCCCCAACCCGGAACTGCGCGTCGAACAGAAACTGCTGTACGAGACCTACGGCCGGTGGTGCTCGGAGGAAGGCATCCGGCCCTCCACCAGCCGCGCCTTCGCCAGCCGCATCCGCCAGGAACTCGGCCTGACCTCACCCGCAGAAATGATCAAGT
>NZ_JBHWGA010000133.1:0-1718 GCF_042733315.1 Streptomyces sp. NPDC059718 | reverse complement strand
CTAGAAGACTGCTGAAAATCTTGTTGTGGGACTGCCCCGGCCGGAGGCCGGGCGGCCCTTTCGTTTATGCGGTGGCTGGGGCGATGTGCCAGGTGGTGTTGGTTCGGGTGAGTCCGAGGGTGATCAATCGACGGAGGTTGAGGGCGGCGGCGCGGTGGTGGAGCCAGATGTTGTTGGCGATGACGCCGCAGTGTGGGACCCGGCGGTTGCCCTTGGCGACCAGCCAGGCGATGGCGCGTTCGACTGGTGGCCGCCATCGGCGGTATTCGTCTTGCCAGCCGGGGTCGGTGGCGGCCTGACGGCGGGCGGCGGTCAGCAGTTCGTGCTGGGGATGGACGTTCAGGGTGCGTCCGGTCTTGGACTTAGTGCAGCGTTCCCGCAGGGGGCAGTTGGTGCAGGCGCGCTTGAACTGGGCCGTGCGGGCGCCGTCGGCTGTGGCCTGGCCGAGGTTGGCGGTGTGTCCGGCCGGGCAGGTCGCGGTGCCGGCGGCCAGATCGAGGCGGAAGTGATCGATGGTGAAGCCGCCGGGGACGGCTTGCCGCAGTGGCGGCGGCTTGATCACCAAGGTGTGGCCTTCTGCCTGCAGACGTGCGCGCAGGTCGCCGGTGCCGTAGGCGCTATCGCCGAGCACGGTTAACTCCGCGTCCTCCTCCTCGTCGGCCAGCAGACCGGGCGCGACGGCGGCCTCGTGGTTGTCGGGGCCGTAGCCGCTGGTCAGGGCGACGGCGGTGAAGAGTCCGGTCTCCGGCTCGAAGGCGACGTGTCCTTTGAAGCCTTCGCTGTGGCGGGTGCGGTTCTTGTGGATGTGCCGTGCGTCGGGGTCGACGGTGGACACGGCCCGGTCCGGCACCGTGCGCTTGGCGATGCGCCAGCGGCCGTCGCGCCCGTCGGAGTCTTCGGCAGGTTCCACGTCCTGGCCCGCGACCAGGGCGAGCAGACCGACTGCGTTCGCCGCCTTCTCGCCCAGGTTTTGCTCGGGCAGGTGCCCGAGCAGGTTGAGGGCGTCGGTGACCAGCGCGTCGACCAGTGCGGCGCGGGCCGACTCGTCGTCCCAGGCGATCCTCGGTTTGCCCGGGTCGGTGTAGTCGTGCGCCCGGCAGTGCCCCGCAGCCACCTCCTCGGCGCCGGGAACCTCGCGGATCACCCGGCGGATCGCGGAGATGATCTGGGTGACGGTGTCCTGGGTGGCCACCGCGTCATCGAGCACGGTGGAGTCCAGCGCCCGCCGCTGCCTGCCCTTGAGCACGCTAGTCGCGGCCACGACTTCCCTGACCTTGGTGAAGATCCGCAAGGGATCGGCCGAATGACGCAGGCGGCGCCGGAAGTACGTCAGCAGCGACGGGTCGAACGCGGTGTCGTACAGGCCGAGCCCGCAGGCGGCCTTCCACCGCAGGTCACACCGCAGTTCCTGGACGGTCTCGAAGTCCGACAATCCCTGCAGGCTCTGCAGTACCACCGTCGCGGCCAGCACCTGAGGCGGCAGACTCGGCCGACCGTTGGACGACGGATACATGTCCGCGAACATCCCCGGCGGAAACAGCACCTCGCGATGCTCGGCCAGAAATGCGAACACACTGCCAGCCGGGATCAACTCCCGACACGTCTCCCACACATCCGGCCCGACCGACTCCCCGGCCCATTCCCCCTGCATGCCTACAAGACTGGCCCCGACTCCACAGAGCCGGGGCCAGAACCCGAGATTTTCAGCAGTCTTCTAG
>NZ_JBHWGA010000132.1:0-1844 GCF_042733315.1 Streptomyces sp. NPDC059718 | reverse complement strand
GGCCCGGCCCGCTCCCGCCGTGCGCGCTCCTGCAGAACACGGCATGTGTCGGGGCGAATCGGCCAAAATTTTTTACCTCACATAGACAAAAAAAGAATCATTCTTATGATGCATCGAAGGCGTTCCTCGGAGGCGCCTCCGCACGTTCGGTCACGCAAACACGGTCAGCTTCGATGATCCGGGAAGTGCACACGTGATGAGTTCAGCCGAAAGCGACGCCTCGACCCGCCCCCCGGGGCCGCAGCCCATCGCGGCCGACCGCCCGGCCCGCAGGGACGGCCCCGCGGAACTGCGCCCCCCCGCCCCGGAGCCTGCCGCCCTCGACGGCGGCAGGCAGAACGAACGGTTCTGAGGGGCGGGAGCCGGTCTGCCCGCTACACACACCGCCCACCGCCGCCCCTACGCGCGCAGGACGTGCGCGGCTCAGCCCTTCTCGTATCCACCGACGGTCAGGAGAGCCCGTGGCTGAGGGAGCCGGCTCCGCAGGTCACCAGCGTTCGAACACCGCGCCCGCCACCACGGTCGACCCCTGCGGACTCCCCTCGGAACCATCACCTGACACCGCCCGACCCCGACCCATCCGCCTTCCCGACCACCGGAACACCGACGCCGGCCGGAGCACCGGCACCGCACCGGTACGCGGAAGCAGACGCCTCCGGGCCGGGCGCAAAACCCTCCAGCGGGTGTTGGGGGTGGGTTTGTTACCTGATTCGTTGACGGATCGGGGGAACGCGAAGCTGTTCGTGCGGTTGTACGCGCAGGATTATCGGCATGTGACGGGGTTGGGGTGGTATCGGTGGGACGGCACGCGGTGGCAGAGCGATGAGGACGACACCGTTTTGTGGGCGGCGGGTGAGATGGCGGAGAGTATCGCCGTCACCGATCCGCGGGGGGTGTATTCGGACGCGGCGCTGCGCAAGCACCGGCGGCGTGCGCTGAGCACGTCGGGGATCAACGCGCTGCTGGCGCAGGCGAGATCGGCTCCGGGGATGGTGCTGAGCGCGGGAGCGCTGGACGCGGACCCGTACATGCTGTGCACGCCGGCGGGGGTGGTGGACCTGCGGTCGGGGGTGCTGCGGGCCCCGGACCCGGACCGGGACTTCCATTCCCGTTCGACCTCGATCGGCCCCCGGCAGATGCCGACCCCGCGCTGGGACCTCTTCCTGACCGACACGTTCGGGGACGACGACCGGGGCAGGGAGATGATCCGGTTCCTGCATCTCCTGCTCGGCTACTCCCTGACGGGGGACGTGGGGGCGCAGGTCATGCCGTTCCTCTTCGGCTCGGGCAAGAACGGCAAGTCCGTGCTGCTCGATGTCCTGATCAAGCTCCTGGGCGATTACGCGGACGCCGCGCCGCCCGGTTTCCTGATGGCCCGTCCCTTCGAGGGACACCCCACCGACCTCGCCGAGCTCCACGGCCGCCGCGTGATCGTGTGTTCCGAGGTGAAGCCCGGCGACCGGTTCGACGAGTCCCGGGTGAAACTCCTGACCGGCGGCGACCGCATCAAAGCACGCCGGATGCGCCAGGACTTCTTCTCCTTCGCCCCCACCCACAAACTCTGGCTCCTGGGCAACCACCGCCCCGAAGTCGGCACCGGCGGCTACGCCTTCTGGCGCCGGATCCGCCTGATCCCCTTCGACCGCGTCGTCTCCGACCACCAGAAGATCGACAACCTCGCCGACATCCTCGTCACCGAAGAAGGCCCCGGCATCCTCAACTGGCTCATCACCGGAGCCCACCACTACCTCAACGGCCCCCGCGACCTCACCGGACCCGAAACCGTCCGCATCGCCACCACCGCCTACGCCGAAACCGAAGACCACACCGGCCGCTTCCTCACC
>NZ_JBHWGA010000131.1:0-1856 GCF_042733315.1 Streptomyces sp. NPDC059718 | reverse complement strand
GACCCTCCGCAACCTCGCCATCGGCGTGCTGAAAACCCTCGGAGCCGACAACATCGCCAAGACCACCCGAGCAATTCGCAACGAACCCGAGCGAGCACTCCACATCCCAGGCATCACTAACGATCAGACACCTATGGAACCTGATCAAGCCCTGCCCGCGTACGGAGAGGAGTGACCGGCTTCTGGACCTTTCGGCCGACCTTCCGATGAGTAGAAGCAACTCAACTTTCCCCACACGGAATTTTGTTCGTCAATGCCCCTTTAAGGTTGACACTTGGGTGAAGGTTGGCGTTTTCAAAGCCGGGCCCTCTCGATAGAATGAAAGGAGACTAATTTTCAATGCATTTCGCGCCAGAAATGATTTCCACTCCCTTTTCCTGCCGGGCCAGCAGCCCCCCGGCGGGTTCGATCGGATTTTTCTGTTTGATTCGGAGGACATAGATCGGACGGCGCCCGTATTGACGGCCGCTCCGCATGCGACCGCGATCAGTGCAAATGGGACGCTGGGGGTCACCACCTGCGGCAACAACAGCGCCTCGTGCGCGCTTTTCGCGCGATCAGACCGGGGAGCACACGCGACGGTGCTGTCTCGGATGGAGGTGATCCAGCGCAACTCCGCAGGAACCATCTGCAACATTACCAAGAGTCCGGACTTCACGGACAACATTGGGAGCGAGCACCACTACGGTCGCACGTTCTGGTTGCAGGGCATCCCGGTGCTGGATTCGTGCGGGTCGCGGGTGTTCACCGTGCGGATGTACGTGCAATTGCTGTCGGGGGACAACATCAAGATCGACGGCTCTGTCCCAGAAGCGTCGAACCAGGGCGAGACCCGCACCCACGCCATGCTCGTCAACAGCAACTATTCCCGATTCCAAATCGCGTTCCAAGCGCCGAACGGTCGTGAGTGGGAGATCGATCCTGATGGTGTCCCGTCTGAGACGCTCGCGACACTGTCGCCGGGGACGAACCCGAGCCTGGCCAGGACGTCGGATGGCAGACACCGAGAGAGTTTGGTTGCCTCTGATGGATTCTTGTGGCAGGTCGACGAGGATGGCTCGAGGCAGCGGTCCGGCAACGGACTGGGAGTAGCTGCGGGCACCAGTCCTGCCATCGCGGTAGGTGCCACGGATCGATGGCGGATCGCGTTCCAGGGCGGCGACCACCACCTTTGGACGGTGGACAGTGTCGACGGTCAGCATGACACCGGTCTCGTCATGAAGCCGGGAAACAGCCCGGCCATCGCGGCGCTGTCGGACGGTACCTACGTGACGGTGTACGCGGGTGCGGACACCCTCCTGCGGTACGTCACCACCAACGACGTCCCCCATTTGGTCGGCAACGGCCTGGGCCTGGCCCAGAACACCGCACCCGCCACCGCAGCAAACCCCTCGGGTGGGTGGAAGATCGCGTTCCAGGGCGGTGACAAGGACGGTGGATTCAGCTAACACGCAGGTGCAGACCCCGAGCGTGCTGGAGCCCACCAGTGGAGTCGGCACCGCGGCCCTGTCCACCGGCGGCTATGAGATCGTCTTCAAGGCGGCCAGCGACGGATTGCTACGCGAGATGGCCCCCGCTGGAACGGTGAGCATGGTTACCAACGGGCTCGGGATCGCCGCGCACACCAGCCCGGCTATCGCCGCTGGCCCCTATGGCACGTTCCAGATCGCCTTCCACGCCAGTGGTGTGGACACGGTCTGAACCGTCGACCCGAGCAACACCGGCCAGCCCATCGCAGCCAACACCAGCCCCGCCATCACGTAAGAAGCCGTTTCCCTATCGATCATGGTGAGCATCGGTTCGAGTGTGGCGACTCGGTCGGGTGATCTTCCGGATGTCCGGGCATGAGGGTAGGG
>NZ_JBHWGA010000130.1:0-1898 GCF_042733315.1 Streptomyces sp. NPDC059718 | reverse complement strand
GGATGCTGTTGGTGATCTTCAGTCGGTCAGGGTTCGGCAGAGTCGCTTGAATCGACTTGAGGGACGGGGCTGGCGTGGTGGTGAAGTGCCTGGTGGGAAGTGCCCGCTCAGTCTGATGATGTTGGTTCCGGCGGCGGTGAGAACGTGCTGGACGTGGGTTTTGGCCAGCCCTCGGTAGCGGCAGTGCCGTAGTCCGTGGGCGTAGACGGTTTCGGAGACGGTGGCTTCGCAGCCGGCCCGTATCGCATAGTGCTGCCGCCACTGGACGGTGTCCTGCTCGTGTCGGACGCGTGTCTGGATCTCTTGGAGGGGCTGGGGCAGCAAGATGATGTGGCGGCTTCGGTCTTCGGTGGTGCCCGTGCATTCCTGTCGGGCTTCGCAGGCCCGGCAGGCCGGCTTGGGGAACAGCACGGACAGCCGTTCATGTCCGTCACCCCGTGTCGGCTTCCAGGGGTGACTGGTCACTCCACGGGGGCAGGTGAGAGTGCGGGCCTGCCAGTCGGGCGTGAAGTCCGCCTTGGTGAAGCCGGGATGCTCACGGGCCCTCGGGTCGGCCCGAACCGGACCGGTCAGTACCACCCCGTGGGTGCGCTGGGCATGGTCGATGGATTCAGGAGTGATGTATCCGGTGTCGACGAAGTGCTCCAGGTCGGTGAATCCCTGCCGGACCAGGTTCTGATGGATCTGTTCGAGGGCGTCGATGTCCTGCTCGGGCGCCGGCCGGGTGGTGACCTGCACGATCAGGTGCGGACCATCACCACAGGTTTCGCTCTGGTGATTGCGATAGCCGATCCACTCCTTCTGTCCGGACGCGGTCAGCTTCTGGCTGTAGTGGGCTTCGGCGTCACAGGGAGAGATGATCTCTATGCTGGCCCACGGGACGCTGGCCTTGTCCGGGTCCGGCCTTCCCGCAGCCTGGGGACGCGAAGCAGCTCTGCGCGGCATATTGCGCCTGCTCAACCGGTCCTTGGTGGATTTCGGTTCCCGCCACCGCTGTCGCCCGGAGCTGTCGAACCAGTACTGCTGCACCCACACGCGTCGCAGGATGTCCACCTGGGGCAAGGTCCTCAATCGCGGCGGGGCCTGATCGCTGAAGACGGCCCTCAGCAGCCGCATGCCGTCCGCGCCAACCTGCAGCACGTACTCCTCCAGCGCCGCCGTGCCCTTGGGAAGCCGGTGGTAGATGGTCGGACGTCAATACCGGTCCGCCCAGTCCGCCGTGATCAGTGGCGCCAGCCAGGTCTCGTCCGCCAACGACAGTTGTTCCAGAGCGGCCCGCAGCGTTTCGGTGACCAACTCCACCCGGCTCAGCTTGCGAATGGCCGCGAGCACGTGGGTGGAGTCGGTGCGCACCGCACCACGCCGCTTGACCAAGCCCGCGGCCACCAGATGGTCGACCATCACGGCCAGCAGCCGATCCGCCCGATCGCCTTGAGCCATGCGGTCCCGGAACTCGCTGAGCACGGAATGGTCAAAGCCCGAATCGTCCAGCTCAAGGCCCAGACAGTACTTCCAGTCCAACCGGCAACGGACCGCCTCGGCGGCCTGCCGGTCAGTGAGGTTTTCCGCGTACTGCAGCACCGACACCATGGCCAGCCGAGCCGGCGACAACCCCTGCCGCCCATCAACCGGATACCAGTCGGCAAAGTGCTCATCTGTGAATAATTCGTCCAACCGGTCACGCACCCACATGGCCGCCGTGCCCCGCGGATTACTCGCCCGCGCCATCCGCACCGTCAACGGCGGAATCACCCGCCCCGAACTCGACCCCATCGACATCGCGGCCACCCTCCGACCGCTCGAACCACCCCGCCCAAACCAGCGCAGCACACTGCGTCGATCCACAGGCCAACCACGTCATGACTTCACTCGACCGAGTGAAGATCACCAACAGCATC
>NZ_JBHWGA010000129.1:0-2005 GCF_042733315.1 Streptomyces sp. NPDC059718 | reverse complement strand
ACCACCGCAACTTCGTCCGGACTCACACCTCCCCAACGCCCGACCAACCCACAAGGACACGCACAGACTCAGCCGACCTGACCAAGCACTACTAGAGCTGCCGCCATACGCGTGTGCTCCGTGCTCAATGCTCCAGTCCTCGAAGGTTGTGCAAATAACAATCACATCCCCGTGCCGCGAGAAGAAGGCTAATCGATCTGGATTAAGTTACGGGGAGTGAAATTTCAAAATTCACGCTCCGCCTCCCTTGTCATCATCTTGCGTTCCCGCCGCACCCTCAGATTGAGTAATTAGTACTTAAAAGTAATTCATCGGGTTGATCATGCTCGGGAGGAGATCGCGCGTGGCGAGCATGCCGCCGTCGTACAAGGGCACCGGCAGGGCTTCGGCGTAGTCGCCGGGGCCGTGTCACGTTGATGGGGGGCTGATCGGCTGAGGTCGTGTCAGGGTGTGGTGGGGCTCGGTGGTGGGTCTGGTTCAGGTCGCGGCGGGCTGGCCGGCGACGCCGGTGATCTGGTCCCAGATGGTGAAGCGGATGATCATTTCGGTGCGGTGTTCGGTGCTGGTCATCAGGTGGCATCGGGGCCGGAAATGAGGTGAGATGCCGTCGAACGCGGCGAGGAACCGCTGGGCTCCGCCAACAGAGCGGAAACCCTTCATCGCGCGTTCGCGCTGCCGCGTGGGCTGGTGGGAGTTCTCGGCCCGGTTGTTCAACCCCTTGTGGGAGCGATGCTCGACCCAGGGCATGACCTCGCGGTGGGCGGCGCCGTAGGAACGGAGCTTGTCGGTCACGATCACCCTCGGCACCGACTGGGTCTTCTCCACCAGCTTCCGGAAGAAACTCCTGGCTGCGGCCTTGTCGCGACAACTCTGGACGAGGATGTCCAGCACATTGCCGTCCTGGTCCACCGCCCGCCACAGGTACTTTCGCTCGCCGTTGATCTTGACGAAGGCCTCGTCCAAATGCCATTTGTCGCCAGGGCGTGGACGGCGTCGGCGCAGCGCGTCGGCGTAGGACTGCCCGAACTTCCGGCACCACCGGCGGACCGTCTCGTAGGAGACGATCACGCCGCGCTCGAGCATCAGCTCCTCGACCTCACGGAAGCTGAGCGGGAACCGAAAGTACAGCCACACGCAGTGGGAGATGACCCCCACCAGGTACCGGTGACCCCTGCACGACGGCGGCATGCTCACCACGCGCGATCCCCTCCCGAGCATGATCAACCCGAAGAACATCTCACACCGCCAGCCAACGTGACAGTGCCGCATCAGCTCCCTCGCGACGCAGCATCGTGATCAGCTTGCCGAACGCGCGCGGGCTCAGGCCCGTGAACGGGGCTATCCAAGACGGCTCCGACGCCGTGATCACACCAGCTACACCAAGATCATCTCATCGCTGACCCGGCGTTGCGGGAAAACCCTTAGACACACCCGAACGCAGTTCCTGTAATTCCCGCCCTTTTCGTCCTCGGCGTAAGATTTCCTCGCAAGTAGATACAGCATAATTCGTGAGCAAGGTGGGGCTCGAACCCACACGCCTCCAGGGCTGCGGATTTTAAGTCCGCCGCGTCTGCCTATTCCGCCACTTGCCCATGCAGCTTTACGATAAGGAACATTGCACTCCGGATTGATGAGCACCGAGTACTCATTCTCGAATAAATTGTCACTTCCAGATTCCGTTGACAGCGAGGGCGGGCGAGGGCAGAGCTTGATCAAGTTCCGTAGGCGTCCGGGTTGTTGGTGATGCCCAGGATGGGGATTGATCGCTCAGGTTTGTCGCGTAACGCCCGGGTGATCTTGGCGATGTCGTCGGCTCCGATGGTTCTCAGCACGCCGATGGCGAGGTTGGCGGAAGGCCGCCATGGCCCGGGGTGCCGTCCCGGTGTGAACGGTGGAGGTGACGCCCCTGAGGGCCTTCCCCCGTGATGGTGGACACGCTTTGTTGATCACGCGGCGAGCGTGAGCTTAGCCGCGTGGTGTCGGCGTTCGTATTCGTTGGGGCTGA
>NZ_JBHWGA010000128.1:0-2268 GCF_042733315.1 Streptomyces sp. NPDC059718 | reverse complement strand
CCCACGCCTCCTGCTGGGGCACCGTCAACCCGCCCCGTCCCGGCGGCGTCCGCGAGCAAGCCACCCGCGAGCGCTGACACAAAGTCCATGACCTCCTCGGCCAGGGCGTCGGCCTGCTCGAATGCGCCCGCAGACTGGGCCTCGCCCTGAACACTGTCAAGCGATATGCCCGCAACCCTGAACCGTCCGCCGACCGCATCGCCCCCCGCTACCGACCCACCCTGGTCGATCCCTACCGCGACCACCTGCGCCAACGCCGGTCCGACGACCCGGCCGTCCCTGTCACCCACCTCCTCCACGAGATCAGGGGACTCGGCTACACCGGCAGCGCCAACCTGCTGGTCCGCTACCTCAACCAGGGCCGCGCCGAAGGCGACCGCCCCGTGACAACCCCGCGCCACCTCGCCCGGCTCCTGCTCACCCACCCCGAACGCCTACGAACCAAGGACACTGACCTGCTCGGCCTCCTCACCGCGGCCTGCCCCGAGATGACCCAGCTCACCGCCCTCATCAGCGAATTCGCCGCCCTCCTGACGCCCGCCGGCGGCAACGACTCCAAGCTCACCGGGTGGATCGCCCAAGCCCGCGGCGCCGACCTGCCCCGCCTGCACAGCTTCTGCAACGGCCTCGAACTCGACCACGCCGCCGTCAATGCCGGGCTGACCCTCCCTTGGAGCAACGGCCGCACGGAAGGCGTCAACACCCGGACAAAGAGGATCATGCGGCAGATGCACGGCCGAGCAGGATTCGACCTCCTCCGTCACCTCATCCTGCTGCAATAACCACCACCGACCGTCACCACCGACTACGGAACAGAGCCGTTCTTTGTACAGTCCCTCGCCCCAGAAGCGAACCAGGGCGAAGACGGGACTGTCAGCAGACCAGGACGGGGACCGGATCTACCGACAGAAAACGCAACACGGCGAAGCGCCCGCCGCACGGTCTCTCCACTCTGCTCGAGGCACGGTCCCGGCGTAGTTCCTGTTTGATGCTTTAAGTCCGGTTTGTCGCGCGGGTGTCGGTGGTGATTCGCCAAGCGGGCGGGCTGCTGATGATCTTCCAGTTCTCTACGCTGAAGGATCGTCACAGGAGTCGCGCGCCCGTGTCTGCACCATCGCTGACCATCCCCTGTCTTGACCAGCTCGCCGACCTGGCGTTGTGGGAGGCAGAGCTGGTGGCCGACCCTGTCGCGGTGGAGTCGGCCCTGGTGGCCAGGCTTGGAAGTGTGCCGGATCGTCGCGCCCGGCGGGGGCGTCTGCACCCGCTGCTGGTGATCCTGGTGGTGGCGGCGTGCGCGACACTGGTGGTGGGTGGCGACTCGGTGGCGGCGATCTGGCAGTGGGCGGCACGCGCGCCGCAGGACAAGCTCGCCCGCATCGGTGCCCGCCGCGATCCGCCGACCGGCCGGTTCGTGGTTCCCAGCGAGCGTACCTTCCGCCGGGTGCTCACCGATCTGGACGGGGATGCCCTGAACGCCGCGACCTGCGGGTATGCGACCGATGTCGTGCGGGGTGCGGCCGTGAGCCCGCAGGTGGCGCGCACGCCCGGACCGGTGGAACGCGAGGAGCGACGGCCCCTGCAGCACGACGCCGAGAACACCCAGTCATCACCGCGGCCGACGTGACGTGCAACCCCTCGGACGCGCCGGATACTGCTCCGAGACCAACCTCGAAGCCGCCAAGGAACGCCAACTGGCGTGCGGCACAGATACGTTCATGGCCATTGGCCGACTCGCCCACGACAAGCAGGTCCCGCCCGCACCCCGCGGACGCATCCCAAGAACGCCACGCTGAAGGAGCGCATGGCCCGCAAGCTGCGGACCAAGCCCGGCCGGTCCGCCTACGCCCGCCGCGAGGCCATCGTCGAACCCGTCTTCGGACAGATCATGACCTGCCAGAACGGCCGCCAACTCCACTTGCGCGGCGAAGACGGAGCCCGCGGCGAGTGGCGGCTGCTGGCCGCCTGCCACAACCTCCGCAAGATCTTCCGACACGCCGGAACCGCTGGCCTCGCTGCCGTGACCGGCTGACCAGCCGGGCACACCAGCCTGAGAGGGCCGAAATCCCTGCCCGACCGACCCGCTCGTCGACTCCACAAACGCTGACCGGGCGACCACGACCGGTTCCGTCGATCACGACCTCCCTGACCAGTCACCGGTTACTGAGACACGCTCCTAGTAGTGCTTGGTCAGGTCGGCTGAGTCTGTGCGTGTCCTTGTGGGTTGGTCGGGCGTTGGGGAGGTGTGAGTCCGGACGAAGTTGCGGTGGT
>NZ_JBHWGA010000127.1:0-2374 GCF_042733315.1 Streptomyces sp. NPDC059718 | reverse complement strand
CTTCGCGGTCTGGTCGGGTAGGACCGCCGCATTGCTGCGGCGGTCCCCCCTCAGAACCGTGCGGGCCCGTTGTCCGAGCACACGGCTCAAGCAAGCCCTGATGGCTCGCAGGCGTATGCAGGTGCTGGCTTGTGCTTGCGACGTCGTTCGGCCCAGTAGTCGGCAAGGGCTGGGTCGTCGACGGACGCATTGCCCTTGATCATCTGGTGCCGGACGATCTTTGTCCAAGAGAACTTGGTGAGGTAGCGGCCGCTGTCGCGGACGCCGAAGACCCACCGGTCTCGCCTGGCCCTGTTGAACATGCCGAAGTAGCGGGTGGTGACCCAGTGCTTCGGCTTGTTCGGGTGTGTGTGGGTTGCCCACTTATAGACGAGCTTCCACACGTAGGCGTCCAGGCCATGGAAGGTGCGGCTGGACACCACACTCCGGTAATAGGCCGCCCATCCCCGGATGATCGGGTTGAGCTTGTGGACCACTGCTTCGGCGTTGGCCCCTCTCAGGGCCTTGACCTCGGCGGCCAGCCGTTTCCGGATGCGTCGCACGGCTGCCGTGCTGGGCTTGATCAGCAGGACCGTCCCGCCGCGGTAACGACGGATGTTGAAGCCCAGAAAATCGCAGCCCTCGTTGAGGTGGACGATGCTCGTCTTGTCCTCGTTGAAGACCAGACCTCTGGGTTTCAGCCAGGTGGCCAGTCGCGCCTGGATCTGCTCGGCTTCGGCTCTGGAATGAGCGAAGGCAAGCAGGTCGTCGGCGTATCTGATCAGCACCGGCGAGCCCGGTCTCGTTTCACCGGCGTGTGATCCGCCGGTGAAATAGCGGACTCCGGCAGCCTTTTCCATTCCGTGCAGAGCAATGTTGAGCAGGAGGGGACTGATCACGCCGCCTTGTGGTGTTCCCTCCTCGGTATCGGTGAAGCACTCCCTCTCGATGACTCCGGCTTTGAGCCATCGGGTGACCATTCCCGTCGCGGGAAAGGTTCCCAGCATCTCGATGAGGTGGCTGTGATCGATGCGGTCGAATGCCGCTGCCAGGTCTGCATCCAGCACCCACGTCCGCTTCGGGGTCTTCCCGTGCGCCACCGTGAATATCGCCTGAATCGCGTCCTGACATCCCCTGCCCGGCCTGAACCCATAGGACTTGGGCTCGAACCGGGCTTCCCATTCGGGCTCCAGTGCGTTGACTGTCTTGGCTTGCAGGATTCTGTCAATGATGACGGGAATCCCGAGGGGACGCCGCTTGCCGTTGCTCTTCGGAATGTAGACACGCCGGGCGGGCTTGGGCTTCCACGGAGCTGAGCTGTGCTGGACCCAGGTGACCAACTCGGCTTTTCCCGGGGCTGTGAGCACGACTTTGCCGTCGATGCCCGCCGTTCGGCGGCCAGCGTTGAACTCCGTCACCCGCCGCACGCTGACCAGCGTGTTGCTGCGGCTGCGGAGCATCAGTTTCTGCAAGTTGCGGACCCTCTTCAGGTCCCCTGCCTGCGACGCCGCGAAGATGCGCTGACGCAGACGACGTACGTTCTCCTCGGCCGCAGGCCAGTCGATCGCATGCCAGTCGAGGAGCTCGTCTTCCGGTCCGTTCGCCAAGTCGCCCTTCGGCGGCGCGGCGTCTAACGTGCCCTTCAGTTCCGCCATCCTTTTCATTGTCCTCTTCGCAGGCTCACCTGACCCACGTCAGCACCCTTTCGGGCTGAGCCACTTGGACCCTGTCCGGCCAGTTATGCGGGGCGGCTGGCGGAGTGACCGGCTGATGTGCCCCGGTTTCCTGTTTCCTTTCGGCTACCGGCGTTCGCTTCTTGGGTCATCCTGCTCCCGCCAAGGATTTGAGCGTTCCTTGCGGTCGGCCTACCTGTTGCGTGATGGCAACAGGACCCCTGCGGGGTTTCCACGTTCTGCATGAGCGAGATGCGAGCGGGGTGGGTGCCCTCTCTACCCCGGGACGGCGGTGTTCTCCCGGTTGACTGCTTCTCTCCAGCCGGCGCCTGCCGCTTCTCAACGGCCAGTCCTTTACCCCGCTGGAACATCCCATCGGCGGGGGACGAAGTTACGAGGCATAGCCAAGGATTCATTCGCATTCACCCGTCCGCTCATTCCCCTCGCCTGTAGCTCCCGGATGGAACGGGAGCCCTTGGGCTTTTCCCCCGGGCTTCGCACCCTCCCGTTACCAGGAGCGCACGCCGGGGCGGGGACAGGCCCTGAACACTGGCCCGGAGCTACACCTTCCTCAACGGAACCTCCTCTCGGTGAGCTCACTCAGCTCAAGCAGCCTCGTGTCGCACGAAGCACTCCTCGATCGCCCAGCGCGTCCCGGCGATCCGGACCAACTCCTGGACGGTGGTGCCCAGGGGAGCGTAGGCGAGGTAGTAGGCGATCTC
>NZ_JBHWGA010000126.1:0-2469 GCF_042733315.1 Streptomyces sp. NPDC059718 | reverse complement strand
CATGGCCACCCTCAAGCGCTGGCGCATCTTCCGTCACGCCCGCTGCAGCCCCAACCGCCTGTCGCCAGCAGCCAAAGCCATCCTCACCCTGGAGAGGCAACGCTGAAAAAGCTCAGTCACAACCCGACCAGCCGCACGACCTCGAACTTGCAACCGCCCTGGCCGGCGACCCGCGGTCTGTGTCGAGTACTACAGCCGGAGACCACGTCACATGATCTCCGGCTGTACTATTGGCCTCCAGGTGAGTTGGCTACTTGCGGAAGATAGTACCGAGGTCCTTCTGGCAGGCGTAGTCGGCGCAGTGGATGGTCTTCACAGCGTTGTTGCTGATGTCCCGGTAGGCAATGAGCGGCAGGCCGTCGGTGCCGACGGTGATCGAGTTGAACCGGCCGACATCACCGAACTCGTCCACCGCCTTGATGCTCGTGGCGCTGCTGCAGACCAGATCACCGCAGTGCGCGACCTTCAGGTTCGCGCCGGCCCAGTCGTAGTAGCTGATGATTCCTAAGCCGTCAGCGCCGATGGCAATCGAAGAGTGCAGCGGCCTGGCGGACCCAACTGGGTCGAGCCCAACTTGGTCGATAGTGTTCCTTGTGATCCAAGAACAGTAAACGTTCTGACAATGGCCGACCATCAGGTCAACGTTACCCGCCCCAGAGTGCCGGTAGCTGATCAGCGGCAGGCCGTCACGACCAATAGTAAGGGAGGAGGACTGGCCGGAATCGCCTGTCTGGTCCACAGTAACCCGAGCAAAAAACGAAGAGCAGTTGGAGTTGCAGCCGATGACCTTCAGATCGGCAGGGCCGGTATTAATGCTGCCGTCTGAGTAACTGATGTATATGACACCGTTCGGGCTGGTGGCCATCGAAACTTGACCCTGGTCGGAGTTGGGAACTCCGATGTCCGGGTCGATTACCGTAGTCGTAGAACTAGTGCAGGCGACGTTCGCGCAGTGCGCCATCTTGAGCTTGTCCGGAGTGTTCGGATCAGCGTCGCCGTTCACGTAGGCGATGGATCCGCGACCATCAGGGGCGATAGCCAGTGCCGTCTGACCGCCGACAAAGTTGTTGGTTCCATTGCCATCTACTGTGGACACTGCTGCTGATGAACAAGTGACGTCTGTGCAGTGCGCGACTTTCAGGGTCCGAAGCAACCCTCCACTGCTGTTTGTGTCCGTCACATAGCTGATCAGTGGAAGACCGTCACTGCCGATCCTGAGCGAGGCGTATCTGCCGACATCCCCGGCTGTATCGATGGTATGAGTATGGACAGTGGTGCATTCGATGTCATCGCAATGGGCAACTGCCAGGTCGCGACTTCCCCCGAGCTCACCATTCAAATAGTAAGGGGCAATCCCTCGGTTGTCCGAGCCGATGGTGATTGGGTTATTCGCTCCGGCCCCTCCAGTGGAGGTGTTGCTAACCACGAAGCTGGCGGCGCCAGCGCCGTCGGTCGGCTGGGGCAGGGTCGGCAGGGGCGTGGTACACACATCGTTGGATAAGTCATCGTAGGAAACAAACTCGTCCCAGACGAGAACCTCGTAGCAGGCGTTGGTCCCGGAGGGTATGGTATCGGTAAAGGTGTATTTGCTGCCGGTGCTAGTCTCGCTTTGAGTCCGCAAGAACGAAGGCAAAAGTGTTAGGTTCGACGAGTTGGGATCAGAGCGTCGCTCTAGCTGAAAGGCACCCTCATTGTTGGATTTGTCGGTAAAAGTCACAGTGACCGAAGTTCCATTAAGAACGACGGAGTCTACGGTCGGTGGGGTCAGCGGGAACGGGACCGGAGTCTCTACAACTGCGATGGCCGCACCGCCCGTGAGAAGCATTAATCCTAGCGCTGCTATGCCTGACATCACTATGGAAGTCAGTCTTTTTCTGACCATTCAGACTACCTGCGCAATTTTGAGGAAGATTTAACTCTTCTGGTTAAATCAAACTGAATCTTGAAGCCTCTCGAGAGTTGACCTAAGCTTATCACTCTTCATTCTTCACAGTCGCCATCTCGGAGTAAATGAGTAATTTCTGCTCAATTAGGTATTCAAAGTTAGCCTTGCTTCGGCAGTGAGGTTCGGTCACCGACGGCGACTTTCGACCGTGGCCTGGCACCTCTGAGCCAACTCCCCCACCAGGCAACCCCGATGACGCCGCGAGATCGCAAGTAGATACAGCATAATTCGTGAGCAAGGTGGGGATCGAACCCACACGCCTCAGGGCTGCGGATTTTAAGTCCGCCGCGTCTGCCTGTTCCGCCACTTGCTATGCAGTTTCACGATAAGGAACATTGCACTCCGGATTGATGAGTACCGAGTACTCATTCTCGAATAAATTGTCACTTCCAGATTCCGTTGACAGCGAGGTCGGGTGAGGGCAGGGCTCAGGGCGATTGCAAAGTCTGATGGCCTTGGATCAGTGCTGGTCAGCTGAGCCCGAGGAGAGCCAGTGGCCGCTCGAAGGGGCGGAGTGCCATCTC
>NZ_JBHWGA010000125.1:0-2470 GCF_042733315.1 Streptomyces sp. NPDC059718 | reverse complement strand
GTCGCTACAAGGGAGTTGGCATCTCGCATACAACGTCAACGACGCCCATCACCCGGCGTCACCACCGACTACGGAACAGAGCCGTTCAATGGACACACCCAAGCCCTGATGTTGTATCCCCTCCTCCGTCGCATCAACCGTATGTTGCTGGGCTGGGCTTGCCAGAAGTACAAACGACTACGCCGCCGGGAGAAACGCGCTGGGGAACTACTGGCTGGCACGGCCCGCCGGTATCCCAACATGTTCGCCCATTGGCGGTTCGGCCTCAAACCTGATGGCTGGGCAATGGGAGCCGTGTGAATCGAGAGGCTCCCGCACGGTTCTGCGAGCGGCGGCGGGTGAGATTCCCGCCGCCGACTCACCTCGTCGTCCTTGTCAGCGGCCCGGTCCACCGTGCCGAGGCCCTGCGTGAGCAGGTCGCCGAGGTACTGGCCCCGCTCGGGCTGCGGCTCTCCGAGGAGAAGACCCGTGTGGTCCACATCGATGATGGCTTTGACTTTCTCGGCCACCACATCCGCCGCCAGCGGAAACGCGGCACGAACAAGCAGGTCGTCTACACCCGTCCCTCGAAGTAGGCCGTGCAGGCCATCAGGGGCCGGGTATCGGCGCGGACCTACAGACACACCCAGAACCCAGAGCCTGGCTCAGCTTCTTCAGAGCCTGAACCGGAACCTGCTCGGGTGGGCGACCTACTTCCGTCACGGCGCGGCGAAGCGGACCTTCGATGCGGTCGACCACCACGCGTGGAACCGCATCGCGATCTGGCTCCGCCGCAAACATCGCATCCCCAGCAGCCAGTTGAGGAATCACTGCGATCGCGGATGGCGGTTCGCCTCAAACGACACGGCGTTACTCGGCGCATCCAGCGCAATGATCGAACGCTATCGCTACCGCGGAGCCCGCATTCCAACTCCGTGGACCATCGAACCGGCAGCCGATCAAGGCTGACCGCCGGGCAAGACACGTGGAGAGCCGGATGCGTGGCCAACACGCATCTCCGGTTCGGGTAAGCGGCCCGGAGAGACGGAACGGCAGCAATACCGTCACCGCGCTCCGGGCCGACCACACAGATGTACCTTGGCACCTACTGCCATTGCAGGCGCGAGCCGGCATGAGGGCATGAGTAATCGTTCCTCAGTCTGGTCGGCTGTGGGATCGGGCACGTGCACGCCCGGGGGTGGGACCCGCGGTGCGCTCTCCGCCAACGGCCCCACCCCCGGAATCGGCCCTCCACCCGTGGTGCCTGGCCGGACGGGTGGAGGGCCGGGCCCCGACCCAGGGGGGGGAAGGGTCGGGGAACTCATGGGCGGCGTCAGGCCACCGCCTCGCGACTCGGCATCCTGACCCAGTGCGTGAATCCGCCTGAGGGGGTGCGCGTGCCGTGGTTCAGGGCCAGAGCGTCCACGATGGTCAGGCCCCGGCCGTGCTCGCACGACGTGGTCCAGGTGCCGTGGCTCTCGGCAGGACCGCCGTCAGTGACACCCACGCACGCGCGCTGCCCCACCCGCTCGCGATGCAGGTGCAGCGCAACCGGGGGCTCGGCGTGTTCCACAGCGTTGCTAACCAACTCGGAAACCACCACAAGAACCGAGTCCGCCGTTTCCTGGCCAACACGCCAGTCAGCGAGAACGGCACGAGTGATCGCCCGGGCCATGCAGGCAGCCTCCGGTCGCTGCGCCAGTCGCCAGGTGCCCTCGCCTGTGACAGGCGTACACGCGGCTGGATCGGGCGCTGATGTCTCCCTCTGCGCCCGTGACCAGCACGCGCCAGAGAGCCCGCGCTCCAGGTCCTCGGCAGTTGCGTACATGACGACCACTTCCCGCTACCGCAACACTGCGGCCACATCACTCTGATCCGTCTGAGCGGGGCCATGAACTCCGCGGTATCTGCGGTACTCACGAACTCATGGCCCCTGCGCACCAGGGTCCACCAAACCCCCTCGGGCACCCAGAGCAACCGCTACTCAAATCCACAACATAGGGACATCGTTGGCACAACCGCTCCGCGACCGCCCACTACGGGCCCCACCGGAGTGTGTTTTCAGGTCGCCAATAGCCGATCGGTATGCGCCACCACAGCCACACCGCGTCACCACCACCCCACTCGGAAGCGGCCTCAGCCTCGTAGCGCTCCGTTGATCTGGGCCCAGGAGGTGAACGTGTCGGGGTTGGTGGTGTTCTGTCGGGTATGCCAGATGACACCCTCGGTGTCGACGCCGATGACCTCCACGCTGCCCTCGGCGTTGGTTTCCGCCGCGACATGGGAGATCCGCTTCGAGCCAACTGAAAGCTGTGACCAGGAAGTGAAGTCGCCGGTAGCGGTCTGGGTGCGGTGGAACATTGACCCAGAGAAATCGGTCCCGGCTGCGTCGGTTGCGATCAGTTCGAGGTGGCCGTCGTTGTGACGGGCGACTGCGAGTTCGCTCATGAGGGTGTTGCTGGTGTCGGGCATCTGGGTGAGGGTCTGGAAG
>NZ_JBHWGA010000124.1:0-2513 GCF_042733315.1 Streptomyces sp. NPDC059718 | reverse complement strand
GAGTCCTTGTTGCGGACTGCTGCCATGGCGGCGACCCCGAGCAGTCGCTTGAGGTTGGTGTTGCCGTGCCGGGTGCGCCCGGAGCGGTTCACGCCAGCGGACTCGCTCTGCCCAGGGCAGACCCCGATCCTGGAGGCGAGGTGGTGGGCGGTGGCGAACTGGGTCATGTCCCCCGCCGGTCTCTGCGATGACGATCTCGGCCGCGAGGTGGCTGAGGGACTGACACGAAAATAGAGTGGACCGCCCAGGTCAGGTGTTGGGGATCGACTCGAAGCGGACGGCTGGATAGTCAAGCGGTGATGGGCTCGAAGCGGATGGTCAGACCCAGGCTGTTGGCTTCCTTGAGCATGCGACGCATGGCGCGTTCGGGGTCGCGTCGGGTGAAGTGGTCGGCGCCGAGTTCGCGGTAGTGGGTCTTGTCGTGCAGGACGTGCCATAGGGCGATGGCGAGTTTGTGCATCACGGCGACCAGGGCCCGTTTGCCGCCGCGTTGTGCGGCCAGGCGCCGGAAGAAGACGCCGAGGTAGGAGTCCTTGTTCTTGATCGCGACCATGGCGGCGATCCCGAGGAGCCGTTTGAGGTTGCTGTTGCCGGGACGGGTGCGGCCGGAGCGACTCACCCCGGCAGACTCGTTCTGTCCTGGGCAGACCCCGATCCAGGAGGCCAGGTGGTGAGCGGAGGCGAACTGGGCCATGTTGCCGCCGGTCTCGGCGATGATGATCTCGGCGCCGAGGCACCCGATGCCGGGAATGGTGGTGAGGTTGACCATGTCCTGCCGACGGTCAGCCAGCAGCGTGGTGATCCGGTCGTCGAAGCTGGCGACGACCTTCTTCCAACGGTCGATCTCGTCCAGGTAGTGCCGGACCATGAACGCGTGGTGATCGGTGAAGTCACCGTCCAACGCTTCGATCAGGGCGGAGATCTTGTTGCGGGCCCGGCCAACCACAAGGTCGGCCAGACGAGCGGGATCACGCTCTCCGGCGATGAGAGCCTCCAAGATGGACCGGCCACTGGTGCCGACCACGTCGCTGAGGACGGCCGAGAGTTTCATCCCGGCATCCTCAAGTTCCTTCTCCAGCCGCTGTGCCTCCCAGCCGGCCGCGCGGGTCAGCTCGGTGCGACGGCGGGTCAGATCACGTAGTTCGCGGATGTCCCGTTGCGGCACGAAGGAGGCCATCACCATCCCCGAGGCACCGGCCCGGGCGAGGAACGCCGCGTCGTTGGGGTCGGTCTTGCGGCCTCGGATACCTTTGAGATGAGCGGGGTTGACCAGCATCAGGTTCAGATGCGGCTGCAGCAGGTAGTAGACGCCTCGCCAGTAGTCCGAGGTCGCCTCCATGACCACAACCTCAACCTGCCGGTCCACCAGCCAGGCCAGCAGACGCCGTATTTCGGCCCTGGTGGTTCCGAACCGTTCGGTTTCCAACGACCAGGTGCCGGCCCGCGTGGCGCTTGGGGTGCGTACGCAGGCGAGCAGGAACCGCTTGCCCAGGTCCACTCCCGCGGACCGCAGATGAATGATGTCGTCCTTCACGTCTTGGTGCCGGGGCATCCGCGTCTCCCTCCCGTCCGGTGCGTCCGTGCAGGCGGACCTCCCGGAGGGGCCGAGGGAGAAGGTGGAATCTGACACGCGTGCTCCCGGCCTCGGATACCGACACCATGGCAACAATCCGTGGTCCCCTGGTCGGCCCCCATCGCCATCCTGTAAAACGAGCTCGCTCTCATCGCAGGCCCATCGGCTGACCGGGACGCCCGGCGACATTTTCCCGTATCCGAGGTGATCAGCGCAGCGCTCTCGCCCACCTGTAAAAAGAACGGCACCTCTCTGTGTCAAGCGGGGCGATCAGAGAGGTATCCCGGTCGCGGAGCATCGTGCGGTAGACGACATCGGCAAGTCGGCGCTTGAGGCAGCGGAGGGCTTCTTTGTGGCCTTTTCCTTCGCTGCGTTTGCGCTGGTAGTAGGCCTGCCCAGGGGTGGGGTGGCGGATCTGGGCGATGGCCATGACGTGACGGGCGGAGTTCAGTTGCCGGTCTCCTGCTCGCGAGAGCCGGTGTCGCTTCACGTCCCCGGAGGACACCTCCAGGGGTGCGACGCCGCAGTAGGAGGCGAATGCAGCCTCCGACCGGAAGCGGTTCACGCCCGCGGTGCGGGCAAGGATCTTCGCTGCCAGCAGGTCCCCGATGCCGTGGAGTTCGGTGAGGGTGGTGCTGGTCTCGGTTACTGCTGTAGTGATCTGCCCGGTGACGGTGGTGATCCGCCGGTCCAGGCGGCGGATCTCGGCGACCCGAAAGCGGCCGGGCATTGCGCCCGGCCGGGCGGTGATCGGGCCTCTGATCAGCGTCTCCGACGGCACCCCTCGGGCCTGGTGACACCACCCCCCAGGTCATCGCTTCGACAGGGGGCTTCCCAATGCCGTTGTTAACGGTAGTTCGTTAAATCCGGAGGTAAAGGTCGATGCCGTGTCCGGTGGTCACCGCGTCGATCAGGGCCTGGAGCTCATGGGGTGGGTCGG
>NZ_JBHWGA010000123.1:0-2516 GCF_042733315.1 Streptomyces sp. NPDC059718 | reverse complement strand
CGCCTTTGCTCCCGCACCCGGTGAAAGTCACCGGCCCCTCGCCCAGTGCCCATGAATACGACATAGCACCAGACACATGATCAGCCAAGGTCAGTGAGCGCAGAGCGTCGAAGGTGACGACGGTGCCGGCCAGGTCCAGCGGTGCCAGCAGCGGTTGGAAGTGCGTGGTTTCGTTCGTCTTCGCGCAGACCTCCACTTGGGCGAGGGTCACGACGGTGCCGTGCGTGACTGCGGAGAGCAGATGCCGGCGCGTCGCGGTGAGACGGGCTGATCCCTTGAGCGCTTTGCCGTCGACAGCGATCACGCGCGGCCGCCCGGACGCGGAGGGCGACGGCGCCTGCCCTGTTATGCACCCCAACCAGTCACAACCCGCCCAGCCGCACGTCCCCGGAACTTGCATCCGCCCTGACGGTCGGTTCGGCGCGAACTCAGTCGGTGGTCAGCTGATGTTGAGTGCGACGTCGTCTAGGACGAAGTTGGTGAGATTTGAGAAATCCTCGGTGCCAGTAAAATTAATGGTCACAGTCTGGCCTGCGAATGAGGAGACGTTGAAGGTTCTCTGGGCGTAGCCGACGTTGGAGTCGGCGTTGGAATAGGTCGCCAAGTTGGTCGACCCTATCTGCACTGTGAGAGTGTCGAAGAGTGTGCTGCCGGTCTCTCGCGTATCAATGTGCTGCCAGAAACTCAGAGTCGCATTGCACCCCGGGGGAATGGTCACTGACTGTGAGATGGTGTCAGTATGGGTGGTGCCGTATCCGTCAAGCCACGCCTTCCATGAGCCAGCGTGTGCCGGCTCGTTGCTGCTATTACTTATCACGCCAGTGCTAGCGCTCCAGGGTGCGGCGGTGCCGGTCTCGAACCCAGCGTTGCCGAGCAGTTGAATCTGGGTGCAACTGTTGCCCTGGAAGGCGGCAATCTGGGTGGCTGTCGCGCTGGCGCCTACGCGAGGCAGCCCGTAGAAGTCCTCGATGGTTCGCAGGAGGCTGTAATGGTCGTATCGCGTGCCGTACTGGCCTGGTATAACGTTCGCCCCGGCGATGATGGTTGGAATCTGATTGTTGGTCGAGCCATCGTCCTCGTCCCAGGTGACCACGAGCAGACTGTTATGCGTGCGGGCCCACTGCTCGTAGCCGGACAAGTTGTGCTGAACCCATGCGTCGCCGGTATCGCGGGAGCAATAGTGCATGTCATTGCACATATTGGGCACGACAAATGATACGGTCGGGAGTCGACTGTAGTCACTAGGAAATTGAGTAAACGTCTTGTTTGCGGAAGAGGGAAGATTGGAGAAGTTCACCCACGGATTATGTTTACGCTCATACTTGTGGAATATAATATCCAGAGTTCCCGCGTTGCAGCCCGTGTACCCCTCCCGTGGCATGTCCTCGGAGTACCCGGAAAAGCTCAGTCCGGAGTCCAGCAGCTCGCGTCCCAGATTCGAAGCCCCGCTCGAAACGGGACAATCATCTGATGTAACGCCTTGTGTAGAGCCCGAGAAAAGAGCGAGATAGTTTGGCTGGCTCGGATGAGTTATGCCATGGTAGTTCGTGAATGATGCACTACGGGAGGCCAGATCGTTGAGATACGGAGCCTCATCCGGCCGCCCGATGATGTCGTCGTAGCCCTTGTTCTCCATCATGACGACCACGACGTGGTCGGGACGGGGGAGCGCACTTGCATCCGCCGATGGAGCGCCGACTACTACGCCCGTGGCACCAGCGAGCAAAGCAAGGGTGATGCGTAAGGCGGAAGTAGATCTTGGTAAAATCATGCACGGAACATTATGGATCAAGATCGTGATCGTCAAGATGTCAAAATGGGATATAAGGAATTTCTCGGTGATGTTTTCTCAGCTGCACGAAAAGTGTGAACCACCGTATACCTGAGCATGCCGGACGGGCCGGACGCAGCCCGTTGCGGAATCGGCGATCGTCACGGACTGCGTGTACTGGTTGAGGGCTTCGGCCAGGTGCGGCAGGCCGAGCTTGGCGGCGGTGGCGCGGATGCGGTTGCTGGTCAGCTCGCTCAACGGGCTTCCTTCGTTGGTGCGTTGGTGGTGAAGGGGCTCGTGCCGGTCAGCTCGTCATAGACCGACAGCGGACGGCGGCCGACCTCGACATTCGCGGCGGCGGCCCGGTTCAGCAGAGCCTGCAGCGGCCCGTTCGGCTCCCCGGCAGGTCGGCCGCGGCGAGGGGCGGGCAGACCATCGCCGATGGTGACGCGGCGGCCGGCGCCCGTGGGCAGACCGTCCCAGTGGCACTCGTCCACGATGCGGGCGCCTCGGCCGACTGCCCTGGGATGGGCGGCAAGCAACGTCTGGCCGGTCGCGTCGGGGACGGTGGAATGGAGTGTGATCTGGGATTTCGTGGCCCTGACCTCCACCAGCTGGCGAGGGCGGACCCTGCGGGCGGGAACCGAGTAAGAGGTTGTCTCATTTGGTGAGTCTGCGGTAGCAGATGAGGGTGCAGGCGATGCTGGTGAAGGCCAGGAAGTGGTCGGCTGAGCGTTCATAGCGG
>NZ_JBHWGA010000122.1:0-2523 GCF_042733315.1 Streptomyces sp. NPDC059718 | reverse complement strand
GTGAGGACCACGTTGACGTGGACCGCCACCTCGGCCTCCGTCGCACCGTCCACGACCGTGATGACGATCGGGCGCGAGATGAGGTTGTTACCCCCATTGTTACGGGTCTTCACACCGAACTCGAAACCACCGAGCGTACGGCGCACCTCGCCGGGCTTTGCGCCGCCCGTACCGGTGATCACGTCCAGGATCTTGTCCGCGGTCAGCTTCGCGGTACCGGTGGCGGCCGGAGCCGCAGCGGAGACGGATTGCGGTAGGTGCGTCTTGATGCCGCCGACCAGGGCGTTACGGGTGTCGACGGCCATGTCGAGCAGTTGCTTGACGGTCGTCGGGAAATCCTCGGCGACCTTCGTGAGCGCACCTGCCTCTGCCGGCAGTGCCTTGCCCAGTTCCTTCCTGGTCATCGTCGTGAGGAGGGTGGTGTCGTCCGCCCGGATTCCGTGGAAGGCGAAAGCGGCAAGGTTCCGTCCCACATTCGGGTCCTTCTTCAGGACACCGTCGTGGTGGAGCTTCAGGTAGTGCTCCATCTGCTCGGTCCAGGTCTTCGGGTTCGCGTGGCTCTGCGTGAGACCGGTGAGGAGCGACTGTGAGTCGCCCCCCACTCCCACGGCGATGCGATCGCCGTCGGTGACGAGGGCGAGACCCGAGTCGAAGACCACGGCATGGTTCTCCCGCCCCTGCCAATTGTGGCCGCGGTTCTTCACGAGGCTGTCGAGGAGTCGTTCCCCTTCCCTGGCCTCGTAACTGATGTTTCTTCCGGAGATCTCGCCGAACCTGATGTCCTTCGCGAGGCCGAGGGAGTTGGCCTGGTCGACGCGGATGAACGTGTTGGGCTCGGGGAAGTAGATCGCCCGCGCGTCGGTCTTCGCCATCGCGTCGCGCACGGCCAGGTCGAGGTCCGCGGCGTTCTTCGCGCCACCCTCGGGGAGGGTGTACCCGCCACTGACCATCTCGGGAGCAGATCCGTGCTGGTCGGTCAGCGTCTCGATCTTCGCGGCGGCGCGGTCGAAGAGGGGCCTACCGCCGACGACCATGCTCTTGACGTCGGCGTCGCCGACGTGCAGATAGACCTCTCCCCCGGCATTGTGCTTGACCTTGTTGATCATGGCATGGGTGAGGTCGTCCCGGATGACCGCCTCACGCAGCGCGCCGTAGGGGATCTCCTTCTGGGCGCCGAGCGCGACGAGCTTGGAATCCGGCTGGTGCCAGGTGAAGCCGGTGACGGAAACCGCGAAGTCGCCCTCCTTCTCCCATGCCTGGGCGAACTTGCGCACCGTGTCGGTGATCTCGGCTTCCTTGCCGACGCGTCCGTTCACGCCGATGACCAGGCCCAGCCGCTCGCCGAGGGACTCCTTGCCGAACGCCGTCCCGTACGTCTTCGCCAGCGTGAGCAGATCGGTGTTCGCAGTGGCGATGACGGTCGCGACGAAACGGGTCTCCTTGCCGCCCTCGAGCGCGCCCTTGGCCGCACCGTCGTACTGGGCCACCGGCGTCAATCGGTAATGGCTTGCGATGTCGCTGTAGCCCTCGCTGAAGCGCACGGCGTCCGTCTGCCGTGTGAAGGTGGGCGGGGTGACCGCCGACTGCGAGGTGCTCGCCGAGGTGCTCGCCTTGGCCTTGCCCTTGGCCTTGCCGTCCGGTGCATGGGGGGCGACCCCGTCGACCGCGTCGACGTCGACGTGCGCCACGTGGACGTGGTCGTGACTGACGACCTGGGCGTGGATGAGGTCCAGGTAGCGGGGGCGCAGTCCGCCCTGGGACAGGCCCTCCGGGGCGGCGTTGTGGTAGTTGCCCATCAGGCTGCCGTCCACCTCCGGCCGGTGCCCTGCAGTGGTGTCCCGGTACTCGTCCCGCAGACCCAACTGGTGGCCCAACTCGTGGGCCAGGTCCTGCTCGGTGGCGTCGATGCGCCACTGGTGCTGGTTCATCGCACTCTGCGGCCGACCCACGTGCACGTTCAGGTGGGCGTCGGAGACCTTTCCGGTGACCCGCTCCAGCGTGACGTGCAGGACACTGCCGTCGCCCAGCACCTCACCGGGACGGTTGAAGACCCGCTCCACACCGGACAGCGCACGATCCCACAGGGCATCCACTTCCGGCTGCGACAAGCCCTCGTCGGCCAGACGCACCTTCACCGTCAGATCCGTGACCGAGCGATCTCCGAGCTCGAACTTGCGCACGTCGTAGCCCGCGCGGACCTCGTACCGCGGCGCGTGAGCGCCACCGCCCCGCGGCGTCGACACCGGGTCCACCCACGAGTGCTTCACCGTGTTCGGCGCCGCCGCACCCCGAGCCGCATCCCAGCCCGCGTCCAGCGTCAGATCCACCCGCCCCGCACCAGAACCCGCACCGTGGAGGAAGTCGTCCGCCGCACCCGCCGGTGCGGACACCGCCCGCGCCGACACCTTGGTGGGGTCGTCCAGAACCGGGAACGACTTGTCCCCGCTCTCCCAGCGCACCGTCACGTTCTCCGTGGCGGAGCCGTGGACGACGGTGTGCCTGACATCCTGCTGGAGCCGCTTG
>NZ_JBHWGA010000121.1:0-2623 GCF_042733315.1 Streptomyces sp. NPDC059718 | reverse complement strand
CACCGCACCATCGGCGCCCACCTCTACCAGATCTACCCCAAACTCGGCATCACCTCCCGCGGCATGCTCCGCGACGCCCTCCAAACCTGACCCCCCGCCCTCTCCTGCTCCCTCACACCACCCGTGCAGCAAGCGGTAGGACGGGCGCCACCCCACTTCAGGAAGACCCAGCACGTGAGCACACTCCCCACCCTCGTCCTGGTCCACGGCGCCTGGCACGGCACCTGGTGCTGGCAGCCCCTGATCGAACACCTCCCCGACCTCGACATACGCACCGTCGCCCTACCCAGCAGCGGCCAGGACCCGGCAGCACTCGGCGGCCTGTACGACGACGCGGAAGCAGTCGCCCACACCATCACCGACATCGACGGCCCCACCGTGATACTCGGCCACTCCTACGGAGGAAGCCCCATCACCGAAGCCGCCGCCACAACCGGCAACGTCCAGCGCCTCATCTACCTCACCGCCCTCATGCAAGACACCGGCGACTCGGTCCTGTCCCTGGCCGGCGGCGTCTACCCGCCCTACTGGGACGTCCACCATGACCCCCACGGCCACACCGGCCACGGCTACTTCGAAGCCACCCAGCCCACCGAGATCCTCTACAACGACGTCGAACCACACCTGGCACAACAAGCCGCCGCCCAACTCGCCCGCCAGTCCCTGACCTCGGTCACCCAACCGCTCACCCACGCCGCCTGGCGCACCATACCCAGCACCTACATCCTGTGCGAACACGACCAAGCCATCCCCCCACCACTCCAGGAAGCCATGGCCACCCGTGCCCAACGCACGATCCGACTCCAATCCGGCCACAGCCCCTTCCTCTCCCAACCCGCCAAACTCGCCCACACCCTCCGCCACGAACTCACCCACCAACCACCACACCACACCCAGCAGTAACCACCCACACCCACACCCACAGACCAACACACGCCAGGCACCGGACCCCGGTCGCCCGACCCCGCAATCCGACCCGCACAAGCCCGCGATCCGGCCCGCACAGGCCCCCGATTCCACCCGGCGCAACCAAACGACCAGCCCGGGGCGGAACACCGCCGCCTTCACTGCGGGTCCTGCGGGAAACAAAGCCAGCGGTGGAGCCGGCCCCTTCCCGCCCGCCACCGCCACGGCTACCAATCTCTACGCGCTACGCAAAGCCCGGGCCGGACGGCGATCAAGAGCGGCCACAAGCGCATCAGAGCCCAAGGGAGAAGCGAGTGCGGGCCGCCGGAGCCATCCGGAAAGAGCCGACTGCGAGGAGAACTACTCGCGGCCGGCTCTGACGCGTGCACGCCGAAACCGGCACACACAAGGCACCAGCGCCCACAGGCACGCCCCAGTCATTTCTCCCCTGGTACCGCGCCGTCCGGCTCCGCAGATAAGCCATGACCCTGGTCGGGTTACCGATGCCCCACTGGTGCCCCCCGAGCCACAGTAGAGAAGTACCCGCAGCTCGAAAGGGGCCTCCCCGTGCCATACCGGCAACCACACTTCCCCACGCGCAAGCCGTCCGCACGCCGCATGAAGTCGCTGCGCCTGCGCGCCGACAGGATCCTCTCGCCCTCGCTCCGCATCCCCCACCAGGCCGAGTTCCACTACGACGAAACCGACCCCCTCGTCGTTACGCTGGCCCTGCACACACCCGAAGGCTCCATCGTCCGCTGGCTGGTCTCCCGTGACCTACTCCTCGAAGGAACCACAGAACCCAGCGGAATCGGAGACGTACGACTGTGGCCCACACGCGTCCGCACCCGCCAGGTCGTCCTCCTACGGCTTGAAGTACACGACATGTCAAGCCTCTTCGAGATGGACCTGGTGCAACTGCAGAAGTGGCTGGAGAAAACATTCCAACTGGTCCCTCCCGGCGCAGAATTCGACCACACCGACTGGACCACAGCCCTCACCACCCTCATGCGAGAGGACTGACCACCCCCCGCCCAGCCAGATGAGAGGGCCACCCACAAAGCCACTGAAGCCGATAAACCCGACAGGTCCTGGCGCCGCGGGTAACGGCACCGGCTTCCTCGACCCAGCCGCAGCGCGTGCCTCCAACTCACGCCAAGGACAACGCCCCCGTTTCCACCAACGGCCACCCAATGCCCGGCGGACCAGAAGGTCACAACCACCACCCGCATACCGACCTACAACACCCAAACCTCAAACATCCCACCAACACCCGCCCCCACCCCCTCCCCACCACCCGCGCCACACCGCGCCGCAGAAGACAACCGCGCTGCGGCAGTGATACGAACCGGGCCGAATTTCTTGGCATGTTCACCTAATCTGTCGGAGCAGAGGGTGGCCACAGCTCACAAGGGGGAAATGATGCTGGTGGTAGAGGCACGGACGTGTGACCTGCCTGCCGACGAACGGTTCGGCTACTGGTGCAGCCTGACGGCGGACGCTCTCCTGCCGAGCACGCTGTCGAGCGCGCATACTGCGAACTTCGAGGCGGAGCTGCGGCTGATGGATCTCGGCAGCGTGCAACTGACGAAGCTCCGGTACCCGCCGCTGCAATCCCTCCGCTTGTCGGTGCTGGCGAGGTAAAGGGCGAAGCCCCAGGTGGTGGCGGATCGGCCGTAGCGCAGGCGCGTCAGTTTGATGCTGCCGCCGACGGCGA
>NZ_JBHWGA010000120.1:0-3408 GCF_042733315.1 Streptomyces sp. NPDC059718 | reverse complement strand
CCGCAACCTCGCCATCGGCGTGCTGAAAACCCTCGGAGCCGACAACATCGCCAAGACCACCCGAGCAATTCGCAACGAACCCGAGCGAGTACTCCGCATCCCAGGCATCACTAACGATCAGACACCTATGGAACTTGATCAAGCCCTGAACCCAGGGCGATCACCGGCTACGAAAATCTTGTAAGACCCTGATTCATGACACTCCCTGTCCAGACCCGGCGCAGAGAGGTGCCGGTGGTTGGACGGCCCCCAACGCCGTAAAACTGTCATTGCTGGGCCGCATATTACCACGTTGAATTCCATTCAAGTCCCCATTACCCCCTTACGAAATTCTGACGAAAAACTTCTGGATTGACTTTGAGTATTGATTGCTCTGCCTGGAGGTTGAACTGAAGCGCAAGATAATTGACGAGGGGCATGGAATGCCGACTTGAGATTTCACTCCGATAGTTCGACTTGGCTCTATTGCGTCGCCTCCTCTCGGCGCAAGGATGTGATCGCCATGCGTACACAACCTTCAAGGATCTGGAGCATCGTGCGTGCGGCGCGCGCGTGTCGCGTGACCGCTAGGGACAGGGTGCGTACGTTCGGTCTAATTCGATCCGCCAGCGACGGAACTTGGCCACTGGAACATCGACCAGAAGTAGTAAGTGTGGCCCGTAAAATTACTCGAACCACTCTGGGAAGCTGGCGGATTGGTGCGGCTGGTGCAGAGGCAGTGGTGCTGGTGGTGTCCGAGCTGGTCACCAATGCGTTGGAGCACGCCCAGCCGCCGATGGCGCTTCACTTGGAGCATGAGCATGCGGGGCTGTGGGTGTGGGTTGGAGTCAGTGATGGTGGCCCCGCTGAATCCGACAGCGCTCGGACTGTCTCATGCGCCAACGACGAGCACGGCCGAGGCCTGCCTGTCATAGATGCACTCTCCGCCGACCATGGAACCCACATCATCCATAGTGGCGTCATACATTGGGCCTGGTTGTGGACCTAAACCTCGCTGTTTCGTGCGCCCAGCAGACTCGGAGGTCTTGATGCGTAGTTGATCTTGGGTCGGTCACGTCCGTTGGAGTGGTGTATCGACGGCCACTCGGTGATCTCTTTTTGAGGCTATGCGGTCCTACCTTGGTCGTGGGTTGGACGGGCCGTCGTAAGGTCCAGAGACCCAGAGACACCGGGTATGGCTTCTATGCGGTTGCCCTCGATGGTTCCACTCACCTGGCCGCCCGGCGTCTCACGACGACTCGGCCGCTGATTAGGAGATGCGAACGCCTTCGAGCGGATCGCTGAGTAGGACCACGCCGGCGAGGTCGTCCGGGAGAACAGCACAGCGAACGACCGGAGGAACTGGTGGCCCGAATCTGGGCGGGTACGGACATCGGCAAGACTCATCACCATTGCGTAGTTCTGAACGCGGAAGGCGAACGCCTGCTGTCGCGGCGTGTGCTGAACGACGAGCTGGAGCTGCTGGCTCTGCTCTCCGACGTGCTTGCCCTCGACGAGGATGTGGTCTGGGCGGTCGACGTCGCCGACGGCATGGCCGCCTTGTGGATCAACGTGCTGCTCAACCACGGCCAGCACCTCGTCTACATACCTGGCCTGGCCGTCAACCGGGCCTCGGCCGGATACCGGGGCATGGGCAAGACCGACGCCAAGGACGCCACCGTCATCGCTGACCAGGCCCGGATGCGCCGGGACCTGACGGTTCTGCGACCAGACGAGGAACAAGCCATCGAGCTGCGGGTCCTCACCAGCCGCCGGGCCGACCTAAACGCGGACCGCACCCGCAGGATCAACCGCTTGCGGGGTCAACTCACAAGCATCTTCCCGAGCCTCGAACGCTCCCTTGACCTGACCAACGTCGGACCACTGATCCTTCTGACCGGCTACCAGACCCCCGCCGCCCTTCGCCGGACCGGCGGTAAGCGGCTGGTGACGTGGCTGCGCAACCGTAGGGTGCGCACTCCCGAGGCCCTGGCCGAGGCCGCCCTGGAAGCAGCCGAACGCCAGCACACCGCCGTCCCCGGAGAAAAGATCACTGGGCAGGTGATCCATACCCTGGCCAAGGAGGTGATGAGCCTCAACGAGCAGATCAGCGCGATCGACAAGCTCATCGCGGCCCGGTTTCGCGAGCACGAACTTGCCGAAGTGATCTCCAGCATGCCTGGCATCGGCCCGCTGCTGGGCGCCGAATTCCTCGCCGCAACCGCCGGCGACATGAGCCGCTACGGCACCGCCGATCGCCTGGCCAGCCTCGCCGGAGTCGCACCGGTCCCCCGGGACTCAGGCAACGTCAGCGGCAACCTGCGCCGGCCCAGGCGCTACCACTGCGGCTTGCAACGGATCTTCTACACCTCCGCGCTCATCAGCATCCGCAGCTGCGACGACTCACGCAGTTTCTACGAACGCAAGCGCGCTGAAGGCAAGCGGCATACCCAAGCAGTTCTCGCCCTGGCCCGTCGGCGCGTCAACGTCCTGTGGGCCCTGATTCGTGACGGACAGCGCTACCAACCCAACTCTTCCGTCAGTGCTACGACTTGAAAACATCATTAGGAGGTGAGTTCGGTGGGCAGGACGGTGTCGTCGGTTTCTGACTCGATCGGGTGGAGCCGGGCCTTGGCCAGCAGGTCGCGGCCCATGTAGCGGCGGGCCTCGGTCCACTCGTCGTTCTGCTCGGCCAGGACCGCGCCGACCAGGCGGATCACGGCCGTACGGTCGGGGAAGATCCCGACCACGTCGGTGCGGCGCCGGATCTCCTTATTCAGACGTGGGGGGTTGATGCCCCTATGGTTCGTCAAGCTGCTTGGGGTTGATCTGCGTAGGCGGGTGCTTCCTGTAAGCACTTGTAGATCTCACGGGCGATGTAGCGCTTCAGGCAACGGATGATCTCGCGGCGGCTCTTGCCTTCCCGGGTGCGTCGTTCCAGGTAGGCCTGGGTGCGGCTGTCCCACCGCAGGCGGCTTTGGGTGATGCGGTAGAGGGCGGCGTTGGCTTGGCGGTCGCCCCCGCGGTTGAGTCTCCTGCGCTGGGTTTTGCCCGATGATCTCTCGACCGGGCTGACTCCGCACAGGGCTGCGAACGAGGCTTCACTGGTCAGTCGCTCGGGGTTGTCGCCCGCGGTGACGAGGAGAACGGCTGCGCTGTCGGGTCCGACGCCTTGGATGTCCAGGAATGCCGGCGCATGCAGCTCGATGGTGGCAGTGATGCGGCTTGTGAGCTCGCGGACCTCATCGTTGAGGTGCCGGATTCGGCTGGCGAGCAGCCGCAATGTGTATGCCACGGCCGGGTCTGTACGGTCTTCGGCTCTGTTCCGTAGTCGGGATGCTGTTGGTGATCTTCAGTCGGTCAGGGTTCGGCAGAGTCGCTTGAATCGACTTGAGGGACGGGGCTGGCGTGGTGGTGAAGTGCCTGGTG
>NZ_JBHWGA010000119.1:0-4177 GCF_042733315.1 Streptomyces sp. NPDC059718 | reverse complement strand
GTGAGCGGCTGGGATCGGAGACAGCGTGCACCGCCTCGAACAGCCGCTTGGCGTGACGGCGGGCGGGAGTATCGGCCGCCTCGGACCGTTCGGCCGACGGTGGTGAGGCCGGATGGGATTCAGGTACTGCGGCGGACAGGCATCCGCGGTGGGCGGCGGCGACGTCCGAGACCCGTTTCGACAGTCCCTGTCAGAGGTGAAAGCGGTCGCTGACCTGCACCGCGTCCGGGGCCCTCTCGGTGATGCCCTGCCGGTAGACCAGTGAACCGTCCCGGCACACCACCTCGACGCCGGGGTGCGTGCGCAGCCAGGCGGCCATCTGCTCGGCGTCACGCCCGGCCCACAGCTCGATCGGCAGTCGCGTGTCTGCATCCACCAGCAGTGTGCCGTGGACGTCCGTGTACAACGCGAAGTCGTCCACGCCCAGCACCCGCGGTGTCGCGACCGAGGGCAGTCGCATGCGCATCAGCTGGAACAGCACACTCGTCCGCGACAGCGGCACCTTCAAGATGTGCAGGAGCCGCGCCCCGCCACGGCCGGCGAGCAGCACCCCGGCCATCTCCACCAGATGCTGGAGCAGCGGACTGCGACGCTGGTAGCGCACCGTCAGCCCCTCTACCTGCTCGGCAAACGTCCGCCGACCACAGCTCGGACTGTCACAGAACAACCGCCGCACCATCAGACTGATTAGCACCGGGCGTCCACCGACAGCGACGTCGGCCAGCGTGCGGGAATACCGGCTGTGTACCCGCGCCGACTCGCGCCCGCAGCCCGGACACGCCACCATCAACTCGCAGGTACGGGCGGCTATACGGACCACGCCACCCGCCGACCACACCCGTTCCACCCGCACCACATCCAGGTGCGGAGACATAATCCGTACGAGGTCATCACACACTCGCTGACAGTCCCGCTACCCGTGACGGAGCGTCGATGGGAACGAGGTCCTGGCCACCGCGATCCTCGACCGCCTTCTGCACCACTGCGAGGTCGTCCCGGGCAACGGACGCTTTACCGGCGGTGCCAAGCAAGAACCCGGACGCCGGTTTCACGCCCTGTATGACCATGTCCACCGCATGGAACGTTCTGAGGCGGGCGTGGGCCTGTGTGTGCGCAAACCGCGGTGCCCCCGGCGTGGACGGCATGACCGTCGACGCGGTGGAGTCCTCGGGGGTGGATGCATTCCTCGAGGACCTTTCGCAGAGACTGCGGGCGCATGCGTATCGTCCGTCAGTGCTGCGACGGGTCCAGATTCTCAAACCGGGGCGGCCGGGGGAGTTCCGGCCACTATCGATCCCCACCGTGGCGGACCGCGCGGTGATGACGGCTGCGAAACTGGTCATTGAACCAGTATTCGAGGCCCAGTTCACCGAGGCGAGCTATGGGTTTCGGCCGAAGCGGTCCGCGGTCGACGCGTGCGAAGCAGTGCGTGTCGCCGCGAACCAGCGGCGGGAGTGGGTGTTCGAGGCCGATATCCGCGACTGCTTCGGCACGATCGACCATGAGGCGCTGATGGCCCAAGTGGCGCGGCGTGTGGTGGACCGGCCGATGCTGAAGCTGATCCGGGCCTGGCTGCGGATGGGATTCCTGGAGGGCGGGGTGACCTCGCCTACCGGGGCGGGAACGCCTCAGGGCTCACCGATTTCCCAATTGCTGGCAAATATCGCGCTGCACGTTCTCGTCGAGGCGTGGCAGAACGAAGGTTGCCGGCTGGGGACGCTGGTGAGGTACTGCGATGATTTCGTAGTTCTGTCGCCGACGGAGCAACGGGCCGAGCAGGCCCATGAATTGGCGACACGGGTGCTGGAGCAGCTCGGGATGCGATTGCACTCCGAGAAGACCGGCATCGTCTGCCTCACCCGAGGTGGGCAGGGCTTCGACTTTCTCGGCTTCCACCACCGGAAGATAGAATCCAGATACTACTTGCAACGCTGGCCCTCGGCCAGAGCGATGCGGGTACTGCGGGACAAAGTCCGTGCGGCGACCGCTCGTTCGAAGACTGAGCGACCGGTATCCGCCGTGGTCGCCGATCTCAACCCGGTCCTGCGGGGCTGGTCTGCGTACTTCCGTAACGGTAGTTCCGGGCGGAAGTTCGACGTGGTCGACGGCTATGTCCACGAGCGCCTGGCGATCTTTGCCAGCGCGAAACACGGACTTGCGGGCAGGAACTGGGCCACCCGATTTACGTAGGGGTGGATCACTCGGCTCGGTGTCTACCGTCTTACCGAAAACGTGCACAGGGCAACGGCGCATGCCAGCCGGTGAACGATGTCGGAAAGCCGTGTGCGGGAGAACTGCATGCACGGTTTGAAGCGGCGGGGGCTGGAAACGGGGCATCGGCCACCGCGCCAGTCCCCGACCCTACTAAGCTTCTTGGCCTCCTGCGGCATGACGCTGCCGCGTGGACCGGGCCCGGGGGGGAGGTGTCCCGGTCCCCGCGCGGGTAGGGGTTAGCTGAGCAATGACGCGACGGCGTCGAGGATCTGCTGCGGCTCGGTGCGGGTGGTGTAGTTGGGGTGAACGTCGATCCAGCGGATCGTGCCGTCGGCGTCGACCAGGACGGTCGTAGGCATCGGAATGTTGGCGGTGCCGTCGCTGTTGCCGCTGGCCACGTCGAGGCCGAACGCGGCCTGGGACTCGCGGACACCGTCGCTGGGATGGGTGAGGATGCCCAGGGCGGTGGCGAGCTGGTTGCCCGGGTCGGACAGCACGGAGAAGGTCAGCTCGTTGGTCTCCTTGGCGGACAGCGAACCGTCCGGCTTCTGCGGGCTGACCGCGACCAGCTCGATACCGCGCTCAGCCAGGACCGGGACAACTTGCTCCTGGTAGGTGCGCAGGGCGATGTTGCAGTAGGGGCACCACGCGCCGCGGTAGAAGACGACGACGGCTGGCTTGCCGTCGCGGGCCTTGGCCAGGCTGGTCGCGGCACCGTGCACATCGAGTAAGTCACCGTCGGGTATGGCGGTACCGCTCTGGGCGACGCCGGGGGGGATGCCAGCCGCGTCGAGGTTGTTCTGCTCCTCGGCAAATCGGGCCATAACCTCGGCGGGCGCCTGAGTGGCTATGTTCTCGTTGAACGTCACGACCTGCTCGGCGATCGTCTGGGTGCTGCTCATGGAGGACCTTTCGTGTCAGAGGAGTGAGGGGGACGCGGGCTCGGCGCCGGGCGCCGTACCCAGGAAATGGAGTATTCACGGATCGTGGCACGACCTTTCTGGAGTGTCAACTCCATTCTGTGGGTCCGGTCGCCCGGGACGACTCGGGCCTCTGGAGATGCGATGCAGCTGCCGTCGACCGCGAGCACGGCCCTGTGTCCAAAGGCGGCGGCGTCGCTGGCGAGGTAGACCATGGCGAAGACGATCCCCTGAGCCGTCCCGGACTGGCCAGCGAGCGCGAGGGCGGCCGGCTGGTTGAGCTGCTCACCCATGGCTGCCGTACTCTCGGTCAGGGTGGGCCGGGGATGACGGAGTTGACGCGGATGCCGCGTGGTCCGTACTCGGCCGCCCATGCCTTGGTCGGCAGGTTGAGCGCGGCCTTGCTCGGGGTCGTAGCGCCATACCGGCGGCACCGAACTCGGCGACCATCATTCCGATGTTGACGATCGCGCCCTTGCCGCGCTCGGTCATAGCCGGGGCGAGAACTCGGCCGTATACCGCTTGCTCGTGTTGCTCTTCTTGCTCACTACCTGGAACTCAGGGTTGATTCAAAGTCCTGGTGATCATGCTGCGGTGCTGGTCAGGGGATCTGGAGGAGGCCAGCGGCGACGCTGCGGTGCCCGTGGTCGCGAAGGGTGTTGATCGCCAGGTTGCGCAGGGTGGCCATGTTCTCCGGGCCGCGCCCCGTGCGGACCTTGGAGGCGTCTTCACGGAAGGCGGTGTCGCGTACGAAGTGGGGCCGGTTCTCGATGGTCCACTGCGAGCGGGCGAGGTCGCCGATCCGCTGGGACGATGCCTGCCGGTGGGTCAGGTCGGTGATCGCGTAGACGGTCTGCCGGGTCAGCCGCCCGGTCTTGAGGTCGGTGCGGTAGTGGGTGATCCTCGCGGCCTGGGCCGCGTGGGGAAAATCCGGGTCTTCGAAGTTAACGGTAGTTCGTTAAATCCGGAGGTAAAGGTCGATGCCGTGTCCGGTGGTCACCGCGTCGATCAGGGCCTGGAGCTCATGGGGTGGGTCGGTGTCG
>NZ_JBHWGA010000118.1:0-4734 GCF_042733315.1 Streptomyces sp. NPDC059718 | reverse complement strand
GACCACGATTTTTTACACCAACTCGTCATAATCGTTTTTTTTTTGGTTTGTGGGGTGGTTTTTTTTGTTTAAACCCGCGGGGGGGGGGGGCCCGCCTTCGGCGGGGGCCCCGCCACCCGGGCGTACCCGACGGTCACTCGCTCCGTGCGGCGGCGGGCTACGCGGACACGGCCGTCCGCGGCGTGGCCGCCTTCTTGCGCGCGCGGTACGCCGCCGCCTTCACGCGGTTGCCACAGGGGTCCATGGCGCACCACTCGCGACGGCTGCCGTGCGAGCGGTCGAGGTAGATCTGCGTGCACTCCGGCCTGCTGCACTCCTTGACCAGCTCCGCGTCCGGGCCGCTGAGGAGCCGCACGGCCTCCCGGGCCAGCGACGACAGGGCCTGCTGCGGTGTCGCCTCGACCCTGCGCCCGTCCCTGGTGAGCTGCGGGACGGCGGACGGCCTGCGTGCCGCCGCGTTGAGCAGCGCGAGCGCGTCGGTGTCGTAGCCCTCCTTGTTCAGCGCGGACCTGACGAGCGAGAAGACCGCCTCCCGGAGGGAGACCGCCTCCGCCACGTCGGACGGCTGCGACAGGACGTCCCCGTCGACGAGCCCCGACTCGCGGAACCAGGCGTCGAGGCTCTCGGGCGTGGTGAGCATCTCCTGGGGCTCCGGGTTGCGACGGCGCCTCAGGGTTCCCACGAAGTCCAGCACGGGCACGCCGCACTTGAACACATGCATCATGTCACCATTTTGGCAGGTGACGAACAAGAGGGCAAGACACCGGCCCGACGGCGGCACACCTTTCCCGCGCCCCGCAGCCCGACGGCGGATGGCCTCCACCGCGAACAGGCAGGGGTCAGGCGGGAGCGCCCTGGTCGGCCGCCACCCGGCGCAGCGCGATGGTCAGCTCGGCGAGGTCCTGGTCGGCGAAGTGGTCGACGAGGTGGCGTCGCACACTGGCGAGGTGCGTCGGCCAGGCCTGCTCCAGGCGTTCGAGCCCGGCGTCCGTCAGCACCGCGTTCCAGCCACGGCCGTCCTCGGCGCACTTGACGCGTTCCACCCAGCCGTGCTTCTCGAGCCGGATGACGACGCGGGTCATCCCGCTGAGGGAGAGGCTGCAGGCGGCGGCGAGCTCGCTCATCCGCATCGCGCGCCCCGGGGTCTCGGACAGGTGCCTCAGCGGCGTGTACTCGGACAGCGGCAGCCCCGCCCCCTCGACCATGTCCGCGTCGACGGCACGCGGGAGCTCCAGGAGCACCCGGCCCAGCGCGCGCACGAACGCCTCCTCGCTCGCGCTGAGGGGCTGCAACTGCTGCTTCGTGGACGCCATCCCCCCACTTTAGCTTCTTGACAGGTCAACGAGGCCAATGATCGGCACTCCGGCGCGAACCGGTTCGAGCACATGTCTTTGACAGTTGTCGACCGGTCGTCTAGCTTCAAATAGGCGACCGGTCAGTTAGTGATTCCGGTCCGCCCATCCCCCCATCGCAAAGAAACGAAAAGAAGCGGAGAGCCTCCTGTGGCCACCCCCGTCAAGCTCGCCATCGTCTACTACTCGTCGACCGGCACCATCACCGAGATCGCCAGGGAACTGCACGACGCCGCCGTCAAGGCCGGCGCCGAGGTGCGCCTGGTGAAGACGGCCGAACTCGCCCCGCAGGCCGCCATCGAGAGCAACCCGGCCTGGGCGGCCCACCACGCGGCGAACACGCACGTCCCGCACGCCACGCCCGAGGACATCGAGTGGGCCGACGCCGTGATCTTCGGCACCCCCACCCGCTTCGGCAACGTCTCGGCGCAGCTCAAGCAGTTCATCGACACGCTCGGCGGGCTGTGGGCCGAGGGCAAGCTGAGCGACAAGGTCTACAGCGCCTTCGTCTCCAGCGCCACCGCGCACGCGGGCCAGGAGGCCACGCTGCTGGCCCTCTACACCTCGATCCACCACTTCGGCGGGATCACGGTCACCCCGGGCTTCACCCAGCCGTCCAAGTTCGTCGACGGCAACCCCTACGGCACCTCCCACGTGGACGGCCAGGGCAACAACCCCGTGGACGAGGTCACCCGCACCGCCGCCCGCGTCCAGGCCGAGCGCGTCGTGCGCGTCGCCGCGCAGCTCAAGGCGGCCTGACCCCTCCCGGCACCCCGCCGGCAGCGGCGCCGCGCGGCGGGCCCCCTCACCGGGGGAGCCGCGCGGCGCCGCTCCCCACATCCTCACCGAACCCACGAAAGGGAGATGCGGAAACATGCGCGTCGAGATCTGGACCGACATCGCCTGCCCTTGGTGCTACGCCGGAAAGGCCCGTTTCGAGCGGGCCCTCGCCGGCTTCGAGCACCGTGACGGCGTCGAGGTGGTGCACCGGTCGTTCGAGCTCAACCCGGACGCCAGGAACGGCACGACGCCGATCATCGACGCCGTGGCCGCGCAGTACGGGCGCACCCGCGAGCAGCAGGTCGCACGGGAGGAGCACGCCGCGTCCGAGGCGCGCACCGAAGGGCTGGACTTCCGGATCGGCGGCCGCGTCCACGGCAACACCTTCGACGTCCACCGCCTCCTGCACTTCGCCAAGGAGCACGGCGTCCAGCACGAACTCCTGGACCTCGCCTTCCGGGTGAACTTCGCGGACGAGCGTTCCGTCTACGACACGGAGACCCTGCTGGACCTGGCGGCCGAGGCGGGACTGGACCGGGCGGAGGCACGCGCCGTCCTGGCCGACCCCGACGCGTACGCGCAGCAGGTGCGGGCCGACGAGCGGCTGGCCGCCGAACTCGGTGCCGGCGGAGTGCCGTTCTTCGTGCTGAACCGGAAGTACGGCGTGAGCGGACTGCAGCCCGTCGAGCTGTTCACGCGCGCCCTGGAGCAGGCGTGGGAGGACCACGTGGGGGCCCGGGCCTGACGCCCGGACCGGGGGGCTCCGGCCGTACCCCTCTGCGGCGCGTTCCCCCGTGGCGGGCGCCGTAGCGTGAGGGAGACGCACGCGCACATGACCAGGGACCACGCCCGGAACGCCGCGCTCGGGGCGTTCCTCCGGTGATGGTCCCGTTCGTCGTCGTGTTCGCCGTGGCCAGGCCCGCCCGCAACGGGTGCGTCAGGCGCAGGGCGCGGGCCGCGAGGGCGATCCCGGACACGTTGACGTGGTGCCCGCGCTCCAGGCGTACGTACGTGGTGCCCGCGCTCCAGGCGTACGTAGTAATCGCGCCCGGCGCCCCGTCCGTTGCCGCCGCAACGGGTGCGTCCGGCCCTGCCCCACCTCCTGGAGGCGATGACCGACGTCCTCGCGGTGATGATGGGGCGCCGCACCGACGCCCTGGCCGCCGACCGGCTCGCCCATGCGCTCAGACCGACTTCGACGCGCCCCCCAGCGGCAGCGGAACACGGCCCGGGTCATCTTCCTCGACCGCCCGCCTCCACGCCGGCAAGCACCCCCATGACCCCCGGCTCGCCGAGTTGGTCGGCGAACCGTCCGGGCGCGACGAGGACTTCCCGACGTGGTGGGACGACCACGGCATCGAGCGCCGCACGAACGGGGTCACGCACTTCCTCCATCCGGTGGTCGGTGAACTCGCCCTCCCCCTCCACTGCGTGGCGCTCGCCGTCACCGGCGGTCCGGACCGGATCCTCGGCGTCTGCACCGCGGAGCCCGCGACCGCCTCCGACCGGGCCCTGCGCCGGCGCGCCCAGTGGGCCGAGCAGAGCGGCCCGACCGGCCCGGTCATCTGACTTTCACATTTAAAGTCAGCTGTTAACCTGGCCCCGCAGGCCGATCCGCGCCTGCGCCGAGGGCCGCCGCACACCGCCCGGGGCCGCCGACGACCGCGCGGCCGGTCCGGGCAGGGCGCGCCCGCAGGAAGGAGGCACGATGCACATCAAGGGGTCGGTCGCCCTGGTGACGGGCGCGAGTCGCGGCATCGGCCGCGCCTTCGCCCGCGCGCTCATCACGCACGGCGCGTCCAAGGTCTACGCGGGCGTCCGCGATCCGGAGGGCCTCGTCGACCAGAGCCTGGTGGACGACACTCTCGTCCCCCTGCGCCTGGACGTCACCAAGCCCGACGAGGTCGCCGCGGCGGCCGCCGCCGCCGGCGACGTCAGCATCGTCGTCAACAACGCGGGCACGGGCGGCGCCGGCACCCGTCTGCTGGAGGGTTCCTTCGACGGCGCGCGCCAGGCGATGGAGGTCAACTACTTCGGCACCTGGGCCGTTTCCCGGGCCTTCGCCCCCATCCTGGCCGCGAACGGGGGCGGGGCGCTGGTCAACATGCTCTCGTTGGCGTCCTGGGTCGGCCAGCCGCTGATCCCCGGGTACGCGGCCTCCAAGGCGGCCGCGTGGTCGCTGACCGACACCCTCCGGCAGGCCCTGCACCCCCAGGGCACGCTGGTGGTGGGAGTCCACGCGAGCTTCGTGGACACCGAACTCAGCGCGTGGACCGACGCCCCGAAGATCAGCGCCGGGACGGTGGCCGAACTGACCATGGACGCGCTGCTCCACGACCGGCCGGAAGTCCTCGCCGACGAGGAGACCCGGCGCGCCAAGTCCGCCCTCTCCGGGCCCCCGAGCGCCACCCCGGGCGCATGACACGGCGGCGGGGGGGCGGGGGGGGCGGCGCGGGGGCCCCCCGGGGGGGCGGGGCGCGGCCCCCCCGCCGGCGGGCGGCGCGCGGGGGGGCCCCCCCCCCGGGGCCGGCGGGGGCCGGGGCCGCGGGGGGGCGCCCCCCCCCGCACCCGGGGAGGGCGTCAGTCCTCGTGGGGCTGGCGG
>NZ_JBHWGA010000117.1:0-4944 GCF_042733315.1 Streptomyces sp. NPDC059718 | reverse complement strand
ACCGCACCCCGCGCCATGGCGACCCTCCGCAACCTCGCCATCGGCGTGCTGAAAACCCTCGGAGCCGACAACATCGCCAAGACCACCCGAGCAATGGGCGGTTGAGCGAGATGCCTGACGTCTCAACTCTGCTGCCGGGGAGCCTCGTTGGTTACGTACCCTGCCTGTGAGAATGGGGATGCCGTCCCGAGGTGCGGTCTGGCCCATATCCTGCCTGGCTCGCTTGTTGATGCCCTGAATGCGATCTGCCGGCTGCATCCGGGGCGGTGTGTGCGCTACCGGGATGGGCTCGTGTCCAAATAGGGGCTTTTCTGCGGCATCGTCACAGGTCTGACCGCTCTTCCCGTCCGGTGGCTGGCAATGCTCCGACCAGCGGGAAGAGAGACAAGCCCGTGCTCACTCCAGTGACGGACCCCGACCAGGCCGAGGTCGTTGCCGGTGTCGACACACACAAGGACTGCCACGTGGCCGTGGCCATCAGCTGCCGGCTACCAGGAGCTGCTGCACTGGGCCCGCATCACCGGCCAGGTGAATCGGGTCGGCGTGGAGGGCGCCGGCTCCTATGGAGCTGGCTTGACCCGAGCCCTGCGTGCCGCTGGTGTGGAAGTCGTCGAGGTCAACCGGCCGAACCGGGCGTTACGCCAGCGGCGGGGCAAGACTGACGCGGTGGATGCGGAGGCCGCCGCCCGGGCAGTGCTCAGCGGTGAGGCAGCGGTCGTACCCAAGCACGGTGACGGGCCCGTCGAGGCGATTCGGGTCCTGCAGGTCGTCTACCTGGACATCGATTCGAAGGTGAAGCAGGTCTACGGGGCCGCCAAGCAGGGCGCCGAGCACGGATACACCAAGGTCAAAGGCTTGCACTTCCAGATCGTGACCGCCTCCACCCCGCTCGCGGCGCCGGTGATCGTGGCATCCCGTCTCCGCAAGGGCTCGGCCGGCTCGGCCAAGGGCGCCGCCCATCTGATCGCCGAGGCCATCGCCCAGGTGCGGGCGATGGGCGCCACCAGCATGATCGTGGTCCGTGCCGACTCGGCGTTCTTCTCCCACAAGGTCGTGGTCGTCTGCCGTCGCGCGAAGGCGCGGTTCTCACTGGCGGTTGCGCAACGCAAGAAGGTCCGCCAGGCCATCGCCGCGATCCCCGAAGATGCCTGGGACACCGGTCAAGTACCCCAAGGCGATCTGGGACGCTACCGAGCAACGCTGGATCTCGGACGCGGAGGTGGAGTACACCGCGTTCACCGGCAAGGCCAAGAAGTACCACACGAGGGCCCGGCTGCTCATCCGCCGCGTCAGGCGCCTCAACGACACCCATGTTCCTGACGGGCAGGGCGAGTTGTTCAAGATCTGGCGCTTCCACGCGGTGTTCACCGACAGTCCCTACGACATGGTCGAGGCCGAGAAGTGTCACCGCGCGCACGCGATCGTGGAACACGTCTTCGCCGATCTTGAGGACTCGGCCCTTGGGCACCTGCCGTCGGGGAAGTTCACTGCGACCGCGGCCTGGCTCACCCTGGCCGCGCTCGCGCACAACCTCACCCGCGCCCTGGGTACCCTGGCCTCCGCTTTCCACGCCAAGGCCCGCGTCGGCACCATCCGCCGCCACCTGATCGCGGTCCCGGCAAGACTGGCTGTCCGCGGATGCACCCTGACCTTCCACCTGCCCGAACGCTGGCCCTGGCAAGACGCCTTCGAGACGTTGTGGACGGCCGTCGGCTGCCGCCTGCGGACCTGACCTCGCCGCCCTGCCCGCCTACGACCAAGGACCTGGGAGACCCCGCCACCGGGACGGCTACCCGGCGATCACCCACACCCACCAGCGAAAACCCGTGCCGGAATCAACCGGAAACGCTCACCAGAATCCGCCCGGTGTATCCAGGCTCAGATGGTGGTTGTGACCTGTGGTTTTGTGGCTGCCCGAGGCGTTGTCAACTTGCTCGGGGTATGACTGGCTGGTGATGCGTCAGGGCGTGTCGGGGCGGTGGCGGGCCGTGTTTCAGGCCGCGGCGGGCAGGCTGGTGGTGCCGGTGATCTGGTCCCAGATGGCGAAGCGGTGATCATTTCGGCTCGGTGCCGGCTGGCGGTCATGAGGTGGCGTGGGGCTCGGGAGTGGGGTGGGATCGCGCTGAAGGCGGACAGGAATCTCTGTGACCCGCCACTGTCCGGAAGCCCTTCATGGCTCGTTCGCGCTGGCGGGTGGGCTGATGGGAGTTCTCGGCGCGGTTGTTCTGGTGCTCGGATTTTCGGTGCTCGACCGAGCGCATCAGTTCGCGGTGGGCGACGCGGTAGGAGGCGAGGCCATCGGTGACCAGTACCCGTGGGACCCGGCACTGCTTCTTCATCAGCTTGGCGAGGAAGCGGCGGGCGGCCTCGGCGTCACGCTTGCTCTGGACCAGGATGTCCAGGACGTTGCCGTGCTAGTCGACGGCCCGCCACAGGTACTTCCGCTCGCCGTTGATCTTGATGTAGACCTCGTCGAGGTGCCATTTGTCGCCGGCCCGGGGCCGTCGGCGCCGCAGCCGACGGGCGTACTCGGGCCCGAACTTCGCGCACTGCCGGATGCTCTCGTTGGAGACGGTGATCCCGCAGGTCAGCAGCAACTCCACCTCACGGAAGCTCAGCGGGAAGCGGTGGTACAGCCACACCGCGTGGCTGATGATCTCCGCCAGGAACCGGAACCCCTTGTATAACGGCGCCTCGGCCTCCACAGCGACTCCTCCCTACCAGCCCGAACGATCCAAATGACCATCTCACGGGCAGGCCACAGCCAAGTTGACAACACCCTGGCGAGGCTGCTTGCTGTTCACTGCAAAGTGCTGGGTACACCGGGGACAGTCGCGGGCGCTGGGGCCGTTGCGGCGGGCAGTGCTGGTGCTGCGCTGGTTCCGCGGGCGATCTTGCGTGCACCTTCTGGCCCGGGCCACCCCACCGGCTGCCGCGACCAGAGGGTAGGCGCGAAGGTTTGTAATGTTTACTCCAGAATGCTTATCCTCGTGACATGCACGGTGATGAGGTCGTTACTACTACCCCACGCTTGACGCGCAAGGGCCAGGCAACACGCGACCGGATCGCGGCCGCTGCTGCAGCCCTGATGTTCGAGCGCGGCGTGGCCTGCACCAGCATCGAGGACGTACAGGAAGCCGCAGGAGTGAGCCCTTCGCAGATTTACCATTACTTCAAGGACAAGAAGTCTCTAGTCAAGGCGGTTATCGCCGTGCAGACGGTGCAGGTTCTTCGAGCGTTCGGGGCCGTCGAGCCTCAGTACAGCCGGCTTGACAGCATGGAGGCGTTGCGGGCCTGGCGGGATTTCGCTGTGAATCTGGAGCGCTCACTGGACTGCGCCGGAGGCTGTCCTATTGGGACGCTGGGCAGTCAGCTGGCCGAAACCGATCCGGATGCCCGCAAGGAGGTCGCCGCCGGGTTCGCCCTTTGGGAGAAGTCCGTTGTGGACGGCCTGCAGGCCATGCAGGATCGGGGTGAACTGCGTGCCGACGCCGACCCGGAACGGTTGGGGTTGTCGCTGCTGACCACGCTGCAGGGCGGTCTGCTGCTCACCCAGATCCGCCGCGACACCTGGGCGCTTGAGGTAGGGCTGGACACGATGCTCGACCAGGTCGAGTCCTTCCTCGTGCCTGCCTGATCAACCCGAGCGGGCCATACGCGTGGCGCCAGGACCAAGGCGCCTCGGACGCTGCCCGCGAACGCACGGGGTGAAGAGCCTCTCGTGCCCGTCCGACGTGAGCACCGCATCGCGGTGGTCCGCGGCGGGCTCCGAGGAGGCACGGGCAGCGGGTGTCCGCCTCGCAGGAGCTGCCGGCCGGGACGTCGTGCTGATGAAGCGCGGGCGTTTCCCCTGGATCGTGGACACCCCGGTCAGTGAGCCTTTTCAGTGGGACCACCGATCGGGTGACGGCTGGCTGGTCGGATATCGGTGAAGGCTCCTCGGCGGTTGAGCGAGATTTCTGAAGTCTCAACTCTTCTGCCGGGGAGCCTCGTTGGTTACGCATCCTGCCGGGGGGTGTAAAATGTTCGGGTCTTACAAGATTTTCGTAGCCGGTGATCGCCTTCAACTCGTCTGTGGTGCCGGTGATTTGGCGGTGGCAGGCTGGTTGTGTGTGTTGTCAATGGTGGGGGACCTGCTGCCGCAGCTGGCCGCGGTGCAGGTCGAGCGAGTGGAGGTCAGCGGGGATCTGCTGCGGATCACGGCCCGGACCGGGAATGACGCTCTGGCAGAGTGTCCGGGGTGCGGGCAGGTGTCGGACTGGGTGCATTCACGGTATGTGCGGCATGTCGCGGACGAGGCGGTGGGCGGCCGTGCGGTCATGATCGACTTATCAGTGCGCCGCCTGTACTGCGAGAACCCGGCCTGCGAGCAGGTCACCGGCCTGACGCAGCGCTACCAGCGTCGCACTCCGGCCCTGCAGACGGTGGTCGACGCGGTCGCCGTCGCGCTGGCCGGCTCGGCCGGAGTCCGACTGCTGGGCGTACTGCACCACGTGTTGACCTGGGCAAGTGTGCTGAACTGCCTAGTACTGCAATCACAGTTACTGGGTATGACCTCGTCGTTTGTAGTGGGAGCGCCGGGCCCTGGTCTGGCTGTGCCGTCGCCATAAGGACCAGCTCAGGTGGTGGATCGGGGTGAGGTGGTGGGGGTGAAGGATCAGTCCGATCAGGCGGCGGATCTCCGGGACGGACAGGGGTATCAGTCCGCCGTTTCCTGTTGTGGAGCCCCCTTTGCCAGCTCGTGTGCCCGCATCGCGGTGAGCGCGGCGAGGGTGGCCATGGACAAGGTGATGTGCCGGTACCAGGCGTCGTATCGGCGGACTTCGTACTGGTCCAGGCCGCACTCGTTCTTCGCGGTCTGGTCGGGTAGGACCGCCGCATTGCTGCGGCGGTCCCCCCTCAGAACCGTGCGGGCCCGTTGTCCGAGCACACGGCTCAAGCAAG
>NZ_JBHWGA010000116.1:0-5051 GCF_042733315.1 Streptomyces sp. NPDC059718 | reverse complement strand
GTGCGATGCCCGGCGGCGGCCGTCGTGCCGTGTCGGGTCAGGCGACGGCGCTGCCGTCGGCCTGGTCGAAGAACTTCATCGCCATGAAGCCGTGCGCGTAGCCGCCGCCCGCGCGCAGGGCCGCCGCGATCATGACGGTCTCTGCGAGTTCCTGCTGCGTCGCGCCCGCGGCGTGCGCGGCCTTGGTGTGTGCCTCGATGCAGTAGGCGCACTGTGTGGTCAGTGCCACGGCGACCGCCATGAGTTCGGTGTACTTGGCGGGGATGACCTTGTCGTTCCCGCGCAGGACCTGTGTGTCCCAGGCCATGAACGCCTTGAAGGCCTCCGGGGCGCCAGCGCGGATGTGCTTGGCGTACTGGTGGTCGGTGTGCTCGTGGTAGGACACGCGGTCTCCTTGCTGTCGGCTGGGGGAAGGGCGGATGGGCGCGGGCCGCTCAGTACTTGTTGCGTCCCGCCCGGACGCCGCCGTCCACGTCCCAGGTGGCGCCGGTGACCCAGTCGGCCTGGTCGGACAGGAGGAAGGCCACGGTGGGAGCGACGTCTTCGGGGGTTCCGACCCGGCCCAGGGGGTGGAAGCTGTTGAGCCCGTCGAGCACGGAGTCGATCTCGTCCTTCGGGATGAACGCCTCGTAGATCGGCGTGCGGACGACCGCGGGGGCCACCGTGTTGACCCGGATTCCGTACGGCGCAAGTTCCATGGCGAGATGCTGCGTGAGCGAGTGCAGACCGGCCTTCGCCACGGAGTACGCAGACGAGGGGGTCGCCGCCATGGCCTGGTGCGCGAGCATGCCGCCGATGTTGACGACGGCTCCCTTGGTGCCGCGAGCGATCATGTTTTTGGCGACGGTCTGGGTGATGAAGTAGAAGGCCCTGGTAATGGCCTGGTAGCGGTCGTAGTCCTCCTGGGTGTGCTCCAGGAAGGTCTTCGGCTCGAAGACGCCGGCGGCGTTGACCAGCAGGGTGGCGTCAGGGTGCTCCTCGGTCAGTGTGTCGCGCAGCCGGTCGACGGCGGCGCGGTCGAACAGGTCCACGGCCAGGCCCACGCCCTTGCCCGACCCCGCCAGCTCGGCCACCGCCTTCGCGGCGCTGCTTTCGGAACGGCCGGTGACGACGGCGCTGCCGCCGCCCTCGAGGACACGGCGGGCGACGGCCAGCCCCATTCCGCTGGTACCGCCGATGACGACGACCTTCTGTCCGGTGAAGTCGAGGGTATTGCTGGACATGAAGTGCTCCTTGGTACGTGTTCTGCGCGGGCTGCGCCGAGCCGCGGTGGCTCGTACGGGCACACGGGAACAGTGCGAGGTGCCCGCCCTGACCGCCGGTATTTCCGGCCCGTGCTCCCGGGCAATGCACCGAGAATGGGCTCCGGGTAGCGCGCTTGATTCCCCATATCGCCGACCCGAGAGGATCGGGGGCGATGTGAGGTTGCGACTCGAGGACTCACCGGTGCGGCCGGCCCTCGAGCGTCGGGGGGAACGCCTCAGACTGTAGGGCGATCCGCAAGGCGCCGGTAGAGGACCGATGCGAATGCGGGCATAGCGTGCGGCTATCGCGCGGAGGGGATAATCGTCAGCGTGAACATCGAGGCGTTGCGTTACATTCAGGCCGTCTCCCGGACCCAGTCCTTCAGTGCGGCCGCACGGGCCTACGGCGTGACACAGCCGGCCCTGTCCAACGGTGTCGCCCGGGTGGAGGAGGAGCTCGGCGTCAAGCTCTTCGACCGCTCGCCCCGCGGGGTCAGACCCACCACGCACGGCGCCCGCATCCTGCCCCTGATCGACGACGTGCTCGGCGGCCTCGACACGCTCGTCGCCGAGAGCCGGCGGCTGGCCCGCCCTGTCGCGCAGACAATCCGCATGGGGGTGTCACCGCTGATCGGGGCCGATCTCGTCGCCCAGGTGTTCCAGACCGCCCGCGGTCTGGAGCGGCCGCACGACCTGGTCCTGCGGGAGGCGGACCTCGAGCCGCTGAGCCGGGACCTGGAGGCGGGCCGGCTGGACATCGTCCTCGTCCCCGCGGTGGCGGGCCTGCCGACGCTCCGGCACCGGGTCATCATGCGCGAACCGCTGGTCGTGATCGACCCCACCGCTTCCGGGGACAACGACCCCGTGGAGCTCAAGGACGCGGCCGACGCCGCCTACATCCTCGGCCCCGCCACCTGCGGACTGACCACCTTCACCACGGAACTCTTCCACGACAACCACCTGCCGCTGCGCGCCTATCCCGGTGAGGCCGGCAGCTTCCGGGCGGTGGACGAGTGGGCGGCGATCGGCTTGGGAGCGGCGCTCCTGCCCCAGTCCAAGATCACGCACAAGCACACCAGTTGCCGCCCCCTTCTTCAGGCGGGAGCCCCGGTCGAGATCGCCTACGAGGCGGTCTGGGATTGCGACACCCCGCTCGGCGCCGACCTGGAGGAACTGGTCACGGCGCTGATCCAGGCCGCGGAGGCCCCGAGGGCAGCCCGTTAGGAGCAGCCACCGGAAAACCGGTGACCGATTTCCCGAATCACCGGCCGTCGCCGCGAATACCGCGGCCTGTTTCACGGCCCCTTTTCTCGGACAATTCTCGTGCGGAGTTCCGATCCGATTACGAAGCATGGGAAATCGGCTTTTCCGGCGAGCCGTGGATCGCGTTATGCGCGCAGGGTCGGCGGGTGTAGAATAATCCACACCAGCAAGACTTCGTGAGCGACAAAGGCGAACCGCTATGCAGTGTTATGACTGCGTCCTCAAAAGTCGTGCCTCCACCGTCACCGATCTCTTGAGCCCGGCGATCGCCGTTGCCGCTTGCGCTCGATGCGGGGCCGGGATCTGCGGAGGGCACCTGCATGCCACGACCATCCCGGTCTCCGGTTCTCGTGACTCCTCCGAACCGGCGGCCGAGGCCAGACGACTGACGTGCGGCGTCTGCTACGAAGCGGAGCGCGCGATCGCGACCGCTCGCTGAGCCACCCCGCCCCTAACCGCGGTAGGTTTCCAGCAGCCGTAGCCAGACCTCGCTGATCGTGGGGAAGGCGGGTACGGCGTGCCAGAGGCGTTCGATGGGCACCTCGCTGGTGACCGCGATGGTCGCCGAGTGCAGTAGCTCCGCGACGTTCGGGCCCACGAAGGTGACCCCGACCACGGTGCGCCGGTCGGTGTCGACGAGCATGCGGGCCTTGCCGCGGTAGCCGTGCGCGTACTGGAAGGCGCCGGCGACCCCGCCGATGTCGTAGTCCACCACTTTGACGCTCCGTCCGGTGCGCCGCGCCTCTTGTGCGGTGAGGCCGACGGCGGCGACCTCAGGGTCGGTGAAGATCACCTGCGGTACGGCCGCGCTGTCCGCGGTCGCCACGTGCGCACCCCATGGGCCGTCGTCGACCGGTTCCCCGTGGGCGCGAGCGCCGATCACGGCACCCGCGATGCGGGCCTGGTACTTGCCCTGGTGGGTCAGGAGGGCGCGATGGTTCACGTCGCCCACCGCGTAGAGCCATCCGTCCGTGACGGCGGCGACCCTGAAGGTGTCGTCGACGGTGAGCCAGTCGCCGGGTTCCAGACCGATGGTCTCCAGGCCGATGTCACCGGTGCTCGGGCGGCGGCCGGTCGCGCAGAGGACCTCGTCGACGGCCAACTGCTCGCCGTCCGCCAGGGTGATGTGCACCTCGCCGCCGGCTGTTCCGTCCCGCGTCACGGACGTGAGGGCGGCATCGAAGCGCAGGGCCACGCCCGTCTCGCGCAGCGCGTCGGCGACCATCTCGCCGGCGAACGGCTCCATCCGGGAGATCAGGCCGCTGCCTCGCACCACCATCGTCACGTCGGCACCGAGCCCCCGCCAGGCGGTGGCCATCTCGACCGCCACGACGCCGCCTCCGACGACAGCCAGCCGGTCCGGCACACGGTCCGCGCCGGTCGCCTCACGGTTGGTCCACGGACGGACGTCGTCGATGCCGGGCAGGTCCGGTATCGCCGGACCGGTACCGGTGCACACGGCGACGGCATACCGCGCGACGAGCCGTACGGTCCCGCCGTCAGGGCTGGTCACCAGGACCGTCCGGGGGCCGTCGAGGCGGCCGTGACCGCGTACGAGGTCGACGGAGACGGACGCCAGCCACTCCACCTGGTCGTCGTCCTGCCAGTGCCGGACGATCTCATCGCGGTGCGCGAGGACGGCGGCCACGTCCAGGGGGCCGCCCACGGCCCGGCGCAGTCCCGGCACTCGGAGCGAGTCAGCGCGTCCCAGCACCGGCCGCAGCAATGCCTTGCTCGGCTCACACGCCCAGTACGAGCATTCGCCGCCGAGGAGTTCACGTTCCACGATCACGGTACTCAGGCCCGCGGCCCGGGTCCGATCGGCCACGTTCTCGCCCACGGGGCCCGCGCCGAGGACGACGACGTCGTACGTTCGCTGGTTGTCGTTCACGGCGTTCCTGTGTCTTTCCCGGGTCTCGGACCGCTCGCGTCGTGAAGCGGGGGTGCATGCGGTCGCCGGTCTCATCGTCCGGGCTGGCGTTCCGTGATCTCCTGCAGCACCCAGCCGTTTCCGTCCGGATCGCTGAAGGTCGCGTAGGAGGCGTAGGAGGTGCGGGCGGACTCCGGTCCGGAGATCCGCTCCTGGCCTGCACCGCGGTGGGTAGCCTCTCCCGACTCATGGCCGTGGTGAAGAAGCCCACCGGAATCGTGGAATACCGCGCTGACCTCGATGCCCCGGCCGACGAGCTCCGCGCGGGCCTGCTCGACGTCCGTGACGATCAGATACAGACCCTGCGCGGTTCCCGGGGCGGTGGCGATCATTCCCTTGCCGAAGATGATCGAGCACGGGGATCCGGGAGGCGTGAGGTGCACCAGCCGATAGTCGTCGCTGAACGTGTTGTCGACGTCCAATCGGAATCCCGCCGCCTCGTAAAACGTTTTGGCCCGATCGACGTCGGAGACGGGCAGAACGATGACTTCGAGCTTCAGTTCCATCTCTTTCACCTTCAGGACTCCGTTGGGAAAGTCGTGATTCGGGCGTGACAGTGTCGTTTGTCTTGTTGATGGCTATGGTCGTTGGCGGGATGGAGGAGCGGGATGTCG
>NZ_JBHWGA010000115.1:0-5390 GCF_042733315.1 Streptomyces sp. NPDC059718 | reverse complement strand
CTCGATACGGCGTTCCTGGAGTTTCTCCCCGCAGCGCAGTGCGGTCAGGCAACTGCGGAAGAGGCTCATCTCCTCGGCCGTGAGGACGGCCGCGGCCAGATTCAGCAGTTCGTTCAGGGCGGCCGGCGTGAGGACCGCGGGGAGTTCGCCGGAAAGCAGGACCACCGGCTCTCCGGTCCGGTGGCGGACGACAGCGGTGGCGGTCGCCCCTTGAACGACAAGCACGTGCACCCCTCTCACCGGAGGCTTGGTCGGCCCAAGCACCTCGGGGATCGAGAGGATAGCCACCGGTTCGTCGGGCTTCGCCCCCTCTGCCGGGACTTCCCCACATCGGGCAGGGGGCGGATTGACCCGTTCGAGTGATATCCGGGGGGTGGGGCCGGGTGTCCGAGGTGCCCTCGCCGGCGCTCCCACCTGTCGTTTCCCTTGTGCGGCCGCCGCGTTGACGGACAGTCATGGGTCCGAATCGCTTGCCGGGCCCGTGGCGCCCGACTACTGTCCAACGCCGTCAGACAGATCGTCCGGTGTGGATGGACGGGTCCTGGGACCCGGTACCCGTCCGCACCCCTCGTCCGAAGGATCCCCCATGCTCGACATGCGTGAGCTGGACACCGAGTCCGCGGAGCTGCTGCCCGGCCGCGAGGCCCTGGGCAAGCTCAAGTTCAGCTTCGTCAAGACCACGCACGTGACCAAGCACGTGGCCCACGTCGACGCCCACAACGAGTCGCTCGCGGCCAACGAGTGGTCGCCGTACGCGGTCGCCCAGTCGCAGGCCACCCAGGCCATCAACATCAAGCAGTAGTCGGCGTTCCACCTCCTTCCGCATACCGAGAAAGGTATCCCCCCCATGAACATGGACCAGCTCGACGCCGAGTCCGCGGAGCTGCTGCCCGGCCGCGAGGCCCTGGGCAAGCTGAAGTTCAGCTTCGTCAAGACCACGCACGTGACCAAGAACATCGCGCACGTCGACGCCCACAACGAGTCGCTCGCGGCGAACCAGTTCTCCCCGTTCGCGGTCGCCCAGTCCGAGGCCGTCCAGGCCATCAACATCCGCCAGTAACAACACCCGTACGTGTGCGGACCGCGCCCGTCGTGGCGCGGTCCGTCTCGGGAGGAAGAGCAGGACGGTGACGGAAAGTCACATTGCTCACGGCCCCGGCCCCACGGGAACGGCGGTGTACGGCGCGGACGTGATGGAACCTCCCCTCCACGACACGGGCTTCCCCGTCCCGCGGCTCGGCGCGGGCCTGCAACTCCTCGGCGAGTACAAGGGCTCGGGGACCACCGAACCCCGGTACATCGTCCGCCGGGGGGACGGGCAGGTCGTGCAGCTGAGCCGGCTGCTGTACCTGGTCGCCCGCGCCATCGACGGGCGGCGCGACACCGAGGCCATCTCGCACCGGGTGAGCGGGCGCTTCGGCCGTGAGGTCAGCGCCGAGAACGTGCACTACCTGATCGAGAACAAGCTCCAGCCGCTGGGCGTCACCGTCCCTTTCGGGCAGGAGGACGACGAGGTCACCGGGCCCACCGCGGACCTCCTGCTCGTCCTGAAGGGCCACCGGGTCATCTTCCGCGAGCGGCAGGTCGCCCGGATCGCCCGCTCCCTGGCCTGGCTGCACCGTCCGCTGGCGGTGACGCTGGTGCTCGCGACGGCGGTCGCCATGGAGATCTGGCTGTTCGCCGTCCACGGGGCGATGACCCCGGTGCTCCAGGTGCTGGAGCAGCCGGTGCTCATGCTCGTGGTGTTCGCGCTGACCGTGGCCTCGCTCGTCTTCCACGAGTTCGGGCACGCCTCCGCGTGCCGCTACGGCGGTGCCCGCCCCGGGGCCATCGGCTGCGGCATCTTCCTCATCTGGCCGTCGATGTACACCGACGTCACCGACGTCTACCGGATCGGCCGGGGCGGGCGCATGCGCACCGACCTGGGCGGCGTCTACTTCAACGTCGTCTTCATACTGGCCCTGGCCGGGGGCTACTTCGCCACCGGGCAGTCCTTCTTCCTCGCCGCCATCTACCTGGCCCACTTCGAGATCATCGAGCAGCTGATGCCGGCCGTCCGGCTGGACGGCTACTACATCCTCGGTGACCTCGCCGGCGTCCCGGACCTCTTCGGCAAGATCAAGCCGATCCTGCGCAGCATGCTCCCGGGCCGCCCGGTGCCCCCCGAGGTCTCGGACCTCAAGCGCTCCGCCCGGATCATCGTCACCACCTGGGTGCTGACGATGGTGCCCCTGCTGCTGGCCGAGCTCGGCTACGTGCTGTGGAACCTGCCGCGCCTGCTCGAGACGAGCCTGCGGTCCCTGGTCGAGCAGCTGACCGGGACCGGTTCCGCCTTCGCCGAGGGCCAGTTCGCCGCCGGGACGGTCGGGGTCATCGGCAGCCTGATGCTGATCTTCCCCCTGGCGGGTGCGGCGTACCTGTCGGTGCGCCTCGGGGGCCGGCTCGTCCGCTACGTCGTCCGCGCCACGGAGGGGAATCTCCGGCTGAGGCTCCTCATCGGCGGGGCCACACTGGCCGGAGCTGCGGCGCTGTGCGCCGCGTGGGTGGGCGGGGTGACCCCCAAGCCGCTGCCGCCGCAGCCGCCGATCGCGCCCATCCTGCAGCCCGGGGTGCCCGAGATCAGGCCCCTGCGCCCGGTCGCCCCCGCACCGCTGCCCAGCGTCACCGCACCCCCGGTGACCGTGGCCGTGGGCGAGCCGTCGGCGAGCGCGTCCTCGGCCGCACCCTCGGAGTCCGGCTCGGCCGACGCCTCCGCCTCGGCGAGCGGCAGCCCCTCGCCGTCGAACTCGCCCAGCCCTCGGGCCTCGCGGAGCGAACCGCAACCGAGCAGCACCCGGACCACGGCCACGGCAGGGCCGAGCCCGTCCGACGGCTCGCCCTCCGCCACACCGTCGGACTCCGCGACGCCCTCGGAGCCCCCCATCCCGAGCTTCACCGTGTCCTTCCCCGCGCCGCTGCCGACCTGACGCGGGCCGTCCCTCCCCTTCCCCTTCCCCCTCCCCCTTCCCCCTTCCCCCTCCCCCCGACATCCCTTCGACCGCTACAGGAGAAGTCCGTGACGCACCGAAAGCCCCACACCAGCACGGTGGGCCGCAAGGCCGTCCGGCTGGGCATGCTGACCACCGCCGGCCTCGTCGCCCTCGCCACCGCGGCCCCGGCCGGCGCGGCATCGGGGTCGCACATCCCCCGCAGCGTCGGCGCCGCCGTGGACGAGGCGCACACCCTCGCCAACCGGGCGCACCCCGTCCAGTACGACGAGGAGTTCTCGATCCACCAGTTCGGGCCGCTCGTCGCCGCCGCGGCGCACAACCGGGCGGTCGCCGCCTCCGCCGGCTGCTCGCTCTCCCGTCCGTGCCGTTCGATCGCCCTCTCCTTCCAGATCGTCACCACCTCCGGTGTCGACCTCCGGCGGATCAACGCCACGAACATCAGCCGTGCCGTCAACCAGCACTGCACCGGATGCCAGACGTTCGCGGGCGCCTACCAGTTCATCGTGGCGACCCCGCGGCCGCTCACCCTGAGCGCCCGCGACCGGGACCGGCTCGCCGACATCCGGCGCCGGGTGGCCGAGCTGAGGCGGTGCGGCGACCCGCTCTCCGAGATCGAGCGCCGCGCGGACGCCCTCGCCGCCGAGGTCAGGGCCGTCCTCGACCGCGCGGCGGCAGCCGTCCCGGCCGGCGCCGGAACCAGCACGCTGCGGGAGTTCCGGCCCACCGTGACCATGCACCGCCACGTCAGCTGACGCCCCCACCGCTTCCGGGCCGGGGGCGCGTCCCTCACCTCCCCAAACCCCCAGACGGGTCCCCGGCCCGGGACCACGACCGGCCTTCCGGAGGACGAAGTGCCCAAGCGATACCCGCCCGAGCTGCGCCGCAAGGCCCTCGACCTGCTGGTCGCGGGCGAGCCGGTGAAGAAGGTCGCCCTGGACCTCGGCCTCGGCGACCAGACGATCTACCAATGGCGGCGCACGCACCTGCCGCACCTGGGCAGACCGCGGCGCGCACCGATGGGCACCGCCGAGCTGACCGCGGCCCGCAGGCGCATCACCGAACTGGAGACCGAACTCGCCGTCCACCGGCGGGTCACCGAGCTGCTGCGCGATGTGGTGTCCCCAAAAGGCGATTTGAGGCCGTGCAGGTGATGGCCGGTGAGGGGCTCCCGATCCGGACCGCCACGCGCGTCCTCGGCATCTCCGAATCGGGGTACTTCACCTGGCGCGGCCGGCCCCCCTCGCCCCGCTCCACCCGGCACCTGTGGCTGACGGACCTCATCAGCTCCATCCACGCCGCCTCGCGCGGCACCTTCGGGTACCGGCGCATCCACGAGGAGCTCACCCTGCGGCACGGCATCCCCATCAGCCACGGCACCGTCGAACTGCTCATGCGGCGTGCCGGGCTCCAGGGCCGCCCCGGCGTGCCCGACCGGCTCTGGGTGACCGACGCCGTCGAACTCGCCACCCGTCAGGGTCAACTGCTCTGCGTGATCGTGCTCGACGCCCACGCCCGCCGGCTGATGGGTTGGAGCACGGGCTCCGCACCGGCCGCCGCCGTGGCGGCGGACGCCCTGAGCAGGGCGGTGCTGCGCCACTCCGTCCACCCCGGGCCCCGGCCCGAGGGACGCTTCACCACCCTCGTCTTCACCGAACGCGCCCACGCCCGCGGACTGGCGCCCCCCACCGGCCTGGTCGCCGACCGGAACGACCACGCCGTGATCGGCGACTTCTGGGCCCGGACACAGACCGAACTCCTCGACCATCGCGCATGGCACAGCCGGCTCGACCTCACCACAGCCCTGTCCGACTACTTCGAGGGAACCCGAGCATGACCGTGGACCGACCGACCCCCCCGTTGCCGATCTCCTACCTGCTGCGCACCCAGATCCGTGCGGGTCAGACCCTGCCGCCCACGCAGGCGCACCTGGTCATGCTGCACTGCGCCCTCGACGCCGCCGGGGTCCCGGTCCGCCGGGACGACGCGGACGCCGTCGCCAGGATCGCCGAACTCGACTACGCCACCGTCAACGCGGTCATCGGCTGGCTGCGCGGCGTCAGACCGGCGGCGTGCTGACATGTCCCGGACCGCTCCTGCGGAGCGCAGGACACTTCGCCCGGCGTACGGCCGCGCGCTGCTCGGCGCGCTGACGGCGTACCGCTTCGAGCGACCGCCCGTCGAACCGATGGCGGCGCTGTGCGGCCTCGACCAGGACGACTTCCTGTACCGCTGCCGCTCCGCACGCGGCGCAGGACCACCGGACGGCGCGGCGCCGGACGGCCCGGCGGCGGGCGGGCTATGACCGGGTGGAGCTGCGGAGGAGGGATTCGACGAGGGCGGCGACGTGCCGGCGGTCGGCTTCGGACAGTTGCTGGACGCTGGCGATGAGGGTGGCGACCT
>NZ_JBHWGA010000114.1:0-5927 GCF_042733315.1 Streptomyces sp. NPDC059718 | reverse complement strand
TCCGCGGCCGTGACCGGCTCGGGCGGTGCGGCGCGCGGCCGTCGACCCGAACGTGTGGGCCCGGGGTGGTTGCCTCAGGTACGGGACTGCGGCGCCCGGCGCGTGCCTTTCCGGGCTCGTGCTGCCGGGCATGCGCATCACTGTCCTTGTGGGCACGGCGGCCGCGGGTTGCTGCCCTGGCCGACGCCGTTGCCGGGCCCACCGCGCCGGGCCCACCGCGCGGCGCGCACCGCGCCGGGTGCCGCGGGCGGAGCCGGCGCGGCCGGCGGCTGCGGATACCCCCGGGGGGCGGCCTGGGTCGTGCACGCTCCGGCCGGCATCCCGGCATCCGGGCTGCACGCTCGGGCCGGCATCCGGGCTGCGCGATCCTTTCAGGTCGGTGCACGGCTTCGAGCCGCTTCCGTGTGCGCTTGGTCTCTTAACTGATGGTCTCGGTGGGGTGTCGCATGTGCTTCGTCCGTCGACGCGGTTCAAGGCGCTGCGCCCGGCGGCATCACGCCAGGTGTCTCAAAGGCGCTGCGCCCGGCGGCATCACGCCGGGTGTCTGGGTGGAGCGGCAGCGTCGATGCGTGAGCGTTCTGCCAGGGTGGTGCTTGCTGTCGGCAGCGGTGGCGTTCCGCGGGCTCGCCTGGGGTCAGCTTTCGGTGCCCAGTGCCTGCCGGAGGGTGGCTGTGGCCTGGGCGACCGCTGTGCGGGCCGCATCGGTTGCCGACAGCGCGTTGAGCATGACGAAGTCGTGGATGGTCGCCTCGTAGCGGGTCGCGGTCACGGGAACCCCGGCGGTGCGCAGCTTGTTGGCGTAGGCCTCGCCTTCGTCTCTCAGGACGTCGGCCTCCGCGGTGATGACCAGGGCCGGCGGCAGGCCGGCGAGCTCTTGCCCGGTGGCGCGCAGCGGGCTGGCCGTGATCTGTGCGCGTTGCTCTTCATCTGTTGTGTACTGGTCCCAGAACCACTGCATGACATCGCGGCGCAGGAAGTAGCCCTGGGCGAACCGCCGGTAGGAAGGCGTGCCGAAGTCCGCGTCGGTGACGGGATAGAACAACACCTGGTGGCGGAAGGAGACATCTCCGCGTTCCTTGGCCAGCAGCGTCAGGGCTGCGCTGAGGTTGCCGCCGGTGGAGTCGCCGGCCACGGCCACCCGTGTGGGGTCGATGCCGTGCTCACTGCCGTGGCGGGCAACCCATCGGGCGACCGCGTAGCACTCTTCCAGCGCCTGGGGATAGCGGGCTTCGGGAGAAAGGGTGTACTCGGGGAAGACCACGGCGGCCCGCGCGCCGATGGCCAGTTCACGTACCAGGCGGTCGTGGGTGCGCGAGCCCCCGAAGACCCAGCCGCCGCCGTGGAGGTACAAGACGGCGGGCAGCGGCCCGGCGGCATGTCTTGGGCGCACAAGGCGCACCGCGACGCTGCCCTTCGGCCCGCCGGACACCGCGACCCAACTGTCCTCCACCTCCACCTCACGATGGTGATGCTCCAAAGCCTGCGCCGTCTCCAGCGCCCTGCGGCCCGCCGCCGGTCCCAGATCGAACGGGAACGGCGGGGCGGCGGTGGCTTCGGTGAACTCGCGAGCAGCCGGTTCGAGAACCGGCTGCTGCACGGGGAGGTAGTCGGGCATCACGTGCTCCTGGTGGGCAGGCTGGGGGAGTTGGACAGGGCGGTGGCTGCCGGTCTCCCGGGCCGCCCTGCCGCGCAGAGGCTGTCCGGCGATCCAACCGCGAAAGCGCGCCTTGCGGCATCGGTCATGTGACCGTGAACCTGGATGCGGCCCGTGCGCCGCCGGGAAACGGCCCGCCTCGAGCGTGGTGGAACGCCGCCGCCGTACCTGGTGACGGCAGCGCCCACGGCAGCCGCCCCGGCGGCCAGACGATGCCTCTCGGCGAGGGCCGGGGCCCACTCGACGGCCTGCTGGAAGAGCCGGTCGGCCCGGTACGAGGAGCGCACGAGCGGGCCCGACAAGACACCGGCGAAGCCCCGCGGGGCATCGCCCGCCAAGCCAGGCCTGGGCGGGCGACGCGGGATCAGGCACATGATGCACAGGGCCCTCTTCGGCACCGATGGGCAGTTGCGGTACCGGAAGGTCCGCTGAGCGGATTCCGCGGGGCGGGACGACTTCGTCAACGGGTGCCGCGTACTGCGCGCACCGGCCCCTACGGCCCGGCGCGGCAATTTTAAGTGTGCGCAATATAATGGTCTGCGGGGAAGTTGTGAGATGTACGGTTTAGTGCGCGAGCATTGTGTGTGGGGAGGAGTGGCGATGAGTGGGAACCGGCCCGCCGCGAAGCGGCCGGCGGCGGAGGCTGACGAGGTCAGCCTGCTCCTCGACGACCAGATGTGTTTCGCCCTGTATGCGGCGCAGCGGGCCTTGACCAACCGCTACCGGCCTTTGCTGGATGAGTTCGACCTGACCTATCCGCAGTATTTGGTGATGCTGGTGCTGTGGGAACACGGTGCGCTGCCCATCAAGTCGCTGGGCAAGCTCCTGCAACTCGACTACGGCACTTTGACGCCGCTGCTGAAGCGCCTTCAGGCTCATGGGCTGGTCCGGCGCGAGCGCCAGGCGAGCGATGAGCGTTCGGTGCAGATCAGTCTCACCGAGCAGGGTGCCGAACTGCGGGAGCGTGCGCGGGTCATTCCGGCCACGATCGGGCAGGCCGCAGGTCTCACCGCGACGGAGGTGGGGAACGTCAAGGCTCTCCTGGAGCGGCTGACGGCAAACGTCACCGCGAGCCCGTGACCTTTTGGGCGGGGGTGTCAGTGGCCAGCCGACGGAATCCGCTGACCTGCGAAGACGCGGCCTCCGAGGAGTGAGTGTCCCGTGACGGAGCGCGGAGTTTCCCGGTGAATCGCGGTATGCCGGTGTCGTCGGTACCAGGGACATGGTCCCGTTATGGCCGCTGAACAGGACAGCGCCGGTTCCGGGTGCTTGCGGTCAAGCGCAGCACAGATATCCGTTGCGCAGGATCGGCTGTCCCCTATGATCAAGGCATGTGCTGCTGTGCTCCCATGACCACAACCGCCGCTTAGCGGCGGTACCGCGGTTGCTGTAACCGCGGCCATTGCCTGCCCCCTCCGCGCGGGGCAGTGCCGGGGCGTACCGCCGGATCAGTGTCCTGCCGGCAGTCACTCGTGTTCCTGTGATGCCGGGTCGTCCTGCCTGATCAGGGAAGTCATGTCTCAGTCACAGCGTTTCGATTCACAGCACCCGTGCGCCGCCACCCTGCTCCTGATGGTCGGTCTCCCCGGGGCCGGGAAAACCACCCGTGCCAAGGAGCTCGCCGCGACCCATCGGGCGCTGCGGCTGACCCCGGATCACTGGATGATCCCGCTGTTCGGCGATTCGATGGCCGACGGCAAGCGCTGGGTGCTCGAAGGGCGGCTCATCTCGGTCGCCCTGCAGGCGCTGCGGCTGGGGACCAGCGTCGTACTCGACTTCGGGCTCTGGAGTCGCGATGAACGGTCGGCACTGCGCTGGCTGGCCCGGTCGGTCGGGGCGTCATGCCAGGTGGTCTACCTGCCCGTGGACAAGGATGTCCAGCTCGCCCGCATCGCGCACCGCCAGGAAACAACACCGCATCAGACGTTCCCGATGAGCGAGGCCGACCTGGATACCTGGCGGGAGCAGTTCCAGGTGCCTGACGCCGCAGAACTCGACGGCCGCGAGATTCCCACGCCACCGGCGGGCTGGCCGAGCTGGCGGGAGTGGACGATGGACACATGGCCCTCGTGCACCGACAGCTAACCCGGACCGGTCACCAACCGTCGGTGATAATGGTCAGCCTCCGCTGCGAGAGGAGACGAGCGCGCGGCGGTCGCACAGCCCGCTGACCTTTTCCGCCCATTCCGTCACCTCGGGAGCTTCATTTCGTCGGTAGCCCTCAGTCGTCAGGGACGTGATCGTGCCGTCAGGCGAGCAGCCCGCGCCGGTGGGCGGCGGCAGTGAGCATCCCAAGGAGAAGGTTCCGCCCGTGGCGGAGCCGTGAGCGCACCGTGCCCGCAGCGATGCCCAGGATCTCGGCGATGTCGGCGGGTGTGAAGTCTTCGGCGTCGGCCAGGTACACCACGATCCGTGCCTCGGCCGGCAGGCGCTGCAGCGCGGCGGACACCTCCTCGGCGGGGAGGAGGTCCAGTGCCCGGGTGACCCGGGCAGCATGTTCGCCGGGGACCGGAACCCGCTCGGCAAAGCCCTCTTGCGGGCCTTGTGCGGGGGGCGGGAAGACGACGTTCCCGGGCCGGTTCGGCTCGCCGAAGGCGTCGAGCGCGGTGTGGGCGAGGATCCGGAACAACCAGACCTTCAGGCCGGCCCCCTTCGGGAGCCGCTCGAAAGCCTCGAAAGCCTCGAAGGCCTGAAAGGCCTGCAGATACGTCTGCTGGACCAGGTCGTCGGGGTCGGCATGGGCACCGGTCATCTGCGTCGCGGCTGCGTGCAGCCGGCCGAGGAAGGGCATGGTCCGGCGCTCGAACCGCGTGAGCGTGGTCTCCTCGTGGACCGCCCGCTCGATCAGGCTGCTGCCGCCGTCCATGTCGCCCCTGTGCCCGACCGGGTGGGCGGGCGCGGTGCGGGAGGGGGGCCGGTTCATGTCTGTCCTTGCGTGAGCACGGGCACGGCGACACGGCGATGCCGCCCTTGTCCGCTCAGCCACAGGTCCCGCAGACGTTCGGATGCCGCTTTCCCCCGATGCCGGCCTTTCGCGGGGTCCGTGATGGCCGGCAGGGATGAAGTGTCATCGGGCACCGCTATTGCTGAAGACACGTGTTTCTCCAAACTGGCAAGGGAACCCCCTCCTTAGCGGAAGGGGATGGGCGCTGCTGTCACCGCGGTGGCGGTCACGGTGCAGCGATCAAGCGTGGGGATGCGATGCCCGGCCGTCCGCAGGGCAGTGGCGGAGGGTCCACCGCCCGGGGCCGCGCGAGCGGGGACGGCCGGGCAACTCGGTGCCGCCGTTCGGCGCCCCGTGCGGCCCGCCCCCCGGTTTTTCCGGCGTACCTCCATCATGGGCGCGGGCCGTGAGCGAGGTAATCCGGAACGTGACCTAGATTCCGTAGCGGCGCCTGCGTGGTTCCTAGGTAACGTGACGCGGTACCGGCGGCCGGAGTCATGACGGTCATGCGCCCCAAGGCCCGCCGGCACGCATCGCCCGGTTGCCGCCCGGTTGCCGCCCGGTTGCCGCCCGGTTGTCGCCCGGTTGTCGCCCGGCGGGCGCATCGCGGAAGCGGGGGTTTCACGACAGGTGAGCGCAACGCTGTGCACCAGGTGCCTCACCGCAGGGGCACCCACGCGGGGGGTGAAGCCGGCGGTCGGCGGCGAACGCCGGAAGCCATAAAGTCCCCGGCGTCCGGCCCTGGCGTCCGGCCCCGGCGTCCGGCCTTGGTGCCTCAGCCCCGGTGGGTCTCCAGCAGCCTCAGCCAGATCTCGCCGATCGTGGGGAAGGCGGGCACGGCATGCCAGAGCCGGTCGATCGGCACCTCGCCGGCGACGGCGACGGTGGCCGAGTGCACCAGTTCCGCCACGCCGGGCCCGGCGAACGTCACGCCGGCCACGGTGCCGCGGTCGAGGTCGATGAGCATGCGGGCCTGACCGCGGTATCCCTCGGCGTACTGGTGGGCGCCCGCCACGTGCGCCAGGTCGTAGTCGACCACCTTGATCCGGTGCCCGAAACCCATGGCGTCGTGGGCGGTCATGCCGACGGAGGCGACTTCCGGGTGGGTGAGGACCACCTGCGGTACGGCCATGTGGTCGGCGGTGGCGACATGCGCGCCCCACAGGGTGTCGTCGACCACCTCGCCGCCGGCGCGCGCCCCGATGACGGCGCCGGCGATGCGGGCCTGGTACTTGCCCTGGTGGGTCGGCAGGGCGCGGTGGTTGACGTCGCCGACGGCGTACAACCAGCCGTCGGCGACGCCGGTCACCCGGAAGGTGTCGTCCACCA
>NZ_JBHWGA010000113.1:0-6154 GCF_042733315.1 Streptomyces sp. NPDC059718 | reverse complement strand
CGAAACCGCCGCAGCTCCAGCCACCGATGTGGATCCAGCACCACCGTCAGCCGCCTCCCTGCCACCCCGACCCGACAGCAGCAGACTCACGGCTCCAACCCCATCACGCGACACAAACGGAGCACTTTCCTCCGTACGAGGTGGTGCACGTTCACTTGTACGCCGACAAGGATCTCATTTGCCCGCTTCAGCTCGGCGATCTCCTTCTTCATCGCCTTGACCTGCGCGGACTCCTCCGTTGTCGTCCCCGGCCGGGTGCCGGCATCGATCTCGTCCTGGCGGACCCACTTGCGCAGCGTCTCGGTCGTGCCAATGCCCAGCTTCTGGGCGACCGCTTTCATCGCGGCCCACTCGGTGTCGTAGTCGGGCCGCACCTCGGCAACCATCCGCACCGCACGACGGCGCAGGTCAAGCGGGTACTGGGAAGGACGTGCCATAACTCGATCCTCTCAAATGATCGAGTCCCTACCGAACCCGGAACGGTTCAGGAGGCTCCGCCAACAGTCTCGGACTGACCATCCGCTTCGAATCGATCCCAGCCGCCTGACCTGCGCAGTTCACTCTATTTTCGTGTCAGTAACCCAGGCCGCTGCGCGGCCGCCGTGGAGGCGGGAAAATGGGCCCGTGTCCGTCCGGGACGCCGATCAATCTGTGATGTCTTGTGAGCTCGTGAGTCAGTATGGCGTTGGGGGCCGCTGACAGGGACCGTCAATTTTTGCTGCAGCACGCGGACCAGACTCTTCAGCCCTGTGGCCTCTCCGGGCGGCGCGCGTCGGTCGTGATCAGTCTTGGTCGGGGAGGGTTGCTCACCGACGACACCGCCTTCCACGACCTCGGCGGCGACTACTACGCCAAGCACGACCCCGAACGCGCCCTCCGCCGGATCACCCGGCAGGCCAACGCCCTCGGCCTGACCGTCCGCTTCGAACCCATCGAGGCCGCCTGAACGCACCTACCCAGTCAGGGTTCAGACGGTCTGGCAGGGTTCCGCAGCGGTGGCAGGAAGGGATACGGACTGGTTGATCCGACAGGCGGGGGTGGTTTGGGCAGCAGGGCGCGGTGCTGGAGCACGGTCTTTTGGCTGTTTCCACGCTGTGTCCGGGCAGGAGATCGATGGGACGGCGGGCCTCGATATCGACCAGGACGGTGACGTGGACGTAGGCCCCTGGCGCAGGGCGAAGCCCCAGTGTGGATCGTCACCCGAGTCCAGGTTGGGTGTGGTGGTAGCGTTCAAGCGCTCGGTCGACGATCATCGCGGCGGCACCGAGATAGTTTTCCGGGGCGAGTAGAGGGTTGAGCTCGCGGGTGTCTAGTCGGTCCTTGAGTTCCGCCGAGGCAAGCAGTGCTTCCGCGAACGTGGTTCCCGTGTTTGCCGCGTGGGTGGCTGTTCGGCTGACGAAGTCCTTGGCCCCGGCTTTTCCCAAGTGAGGGCTGAGTCTGGCGGCGATCCGTTCGGAGACGATGAGGCCGCTGCTGAGACCGAGGTTGTCCCGCATTTTCTGTGCGGACGGAGTCAGTCCTTCTGCGAGTTCGGCGGCGGCGGCAACTGCGCCGCCGGTCAGGCGCAGGCTCTCGCGGAGCGGCTGCCATTCGGCCTGCCATGTCCCGGGGGAGCGTTCATCCTCGGCCATGAGGCTGTGGGTCAGCACCGAGGCCAGTGCCGGGACTTGGGCGGCTGCAGACCGTATCAGTATGGCCAGCACGGGATTCTTCTTTTGCGGCATCGCAGATGAGATGCCGCGGCCAGGGTCGGCGGGTTCGGCGACTTCGGCGATTTCGGTACGGGACATGGTGAGGACGTCAATGGCGAGCTTGCCCAGCGCTCCCGTAGCGAAAGCGAGCGCGGCTGCGAGATCCGCGATGGGCGTACGGAGTGTGTGCCACGGCATGACCGGTTCGCGCAGGCCGAGCTCCTGCGCGTACGCGGCGATCAGGCGGGGTGCGTAGTCGCCGTTGTGTACGGTGGTTGACTTGGCCTGGCCAGCGTACTCAAGGTAGCCGGCCAGTGTTCCGGCCGCCCCGCCGAGTTGCGCGGGCAGTTCTGATCGCACCCGTTCGAGCCGTTCGGCCGCGTCCAGCACCAGAGTCAGCCAGCCCGCCGCCTTCAGTCCGAAGGTCGTCGGCACGGCATGCTGGGTGAGGGTCCGGCCGGCGATGAGGGTCAGGCGGTGCGTTTGGGCCAGGCCAGCCAGCGCCGACGCGGCCTTGCCGAGGTCGGTCAGCATCTGCCGGAGCGAGCGTTCAGCAATGAGCATTGCCGCAGTGTCCATTATGTCCTGGCTTGTGGAGCCTTGATGGACATAGTCGGCGGCCCCCGAATCGAGGCCCCGGACCAGCGCCGTGAGGTCCGTGACCAGGGCCACGACAGGGTTCGCCGCGTTTCGGGAGCGGCGCGCTAGGCCGGGTAGATCGAATCGGTTCGAGACGGCCATGCGAGTGATCAGCCGCGCACTGTTCTCCGGCACCACGCCGAGCCGGCTCTGGGCTCGTGCCAGCGCCGACTCCGCGTCGAGCATGGCCTGCAACCAGGCTTCGTCGTCGACGAGGGTCTCGATTGGGACACCCGCCCGCACCGGGGAAAGGAGGCCGGTGTCGGGGGCGTCTTTGGGCTGTTGGTCTCGTTCCATGCTTTCACCGCCATCGCTCAGGGAACCTGCAGACGATCCAGATGTCATGTGTAGCAGCGCAGGATTTCGCCGGCGGAGCTCCAGTCGATGGATTGAGGGTCCAGACCGGTACCGGTCAGGCAGTCGTTGACCTTGCTCGTCAGCTGGGTGCCTGTGGGCGGTCGCTTTGGGGAGCCCGGTGGGTATTGCGTCCGTCCGGCGAGTACTTCGCCGTTGGCGTGTATCTCTGCTTCCAACTCTCCGTCGAGCAGCCCTGTGCCGCCCTGAGTCAGCTGGACATCGACGAGGTTCCCCAGGCGTTGTGCCTCGGGCCTTCGCACCGCCTCGTCGGTGAAGCTGTTGAGACCTTGATGCCGGTCCAGCAGGGCTGTGGCGGCGGCGTATTCGAGACTGAATTTGCCTTCAAGGCCGGTGGCGGGCTGGTGGTGGACCAGCGGCACCACCGTTGACTGCGGGGTGCGAAGGACGATGCGCGTGACGTCAGTCGGGTCCACCTGTCCGGCCAGTTCGGCCAGCGTACTGATCGGTCTTTGGAGGGCATAGCAGCACGGGAACAGTTTGATCCCGAGGCCCCCTGGGACGGCGGGGCCGCCGGGATCGATGGCGCCGGGGTTGCCGCCCACGAGTTCGAGCCACTGTCCGACCGCGTCCGTGTCGGCGGTGGCTCCGGCTGCGGCCAGACGTGCCGCACGCACCCCTGCCTCTACTGCAAAGCCGACTTGCAGTGACTTGCCATCGGTTCCGAATGCGCGCTGGAGGCCGCCGGCCGCGGGGATCGCCAGCGCCATCGCGGTCGCGATCTGCGTGGCGCTCAGGCCGAGAGCCGTGCCGGCCCCCGCCGCCGCGGCTGGTGCGCCCGCAGTGCAGGTCGCGTGCCAGCCAGCGGAGTAGTGTGGCCAGCCCAGCGCCATGCCCAGCCGCGCCATCACCCCGGCTGCCGCAAGGTAGGCCCGGGCGCCTCCTCCGGCGGCGAGGACTGCGGGCACGCACACCACGCTCACATGCGTCGTCGATTCCATGTGCAGGTCGTCGAAATCCAGGACGTGGGCGACCGTCGCCCATCGCGTAGCGTCCGGGAGGCCATCCGCAATCCGGCGGATCGGGTGCTTGCGTGCGGCGACAGTCACCGCAACTGTATCCGTCAGGGCGCGGGCGGCCAGTTGATGATCCTCAGGGGTCGGTTCCAGTTCCACTGCCCAGCGGGCCAGTTGATGCGCGACGGAATCCACGGTGATTTACTCCTTGACGGACGGGGCCTCGCCGGCCGCCGGCCCGCAGGTGATCCGGCCGGGGGAGTGCGAGTACTGGCCGGGGCAATTTAGGCAGGTGTTCTTCCCGACAGTGCAAACGTTAGCTCACGCCGTTGCCTGGAGGAAGGCTCCGCGTGGTTTCCCGCCGCCGGGACTGCGGCATGCTGCGCCCGGGCCCCGTCCGGCCGTCCCGTCCTGAGCCGGGCCGGAGGCGGGATGCGGTCGGGCGCTGGCGGGCGTTCGCCGGTGAAGCCACTGCTGACGGGCCTGGTACAGGTGTCGGCGGCGTCGTGGGATAGACGGGGTAGGTGCAGCCGCAGCCGTATGCGACAGTCCCGTCTTTCGCCACGCCGGAGCAAACAGAGGCAATCCGGTTGCCGCTCACGTGCCACGGCCGCAGCAAATTCACGGCAGACTAGGATAGGGAATATCCGAAATGTGGCGGTACACGCAAGGAGTCTTTTATTGTCGACGTTCCCATGTGCCCATCGTATTGCAATCGTTTGTCTCACGTGATGAGACGCATCGCACGCGACGGCAGGTGTCCAGCGGCCCGGCAAGGCGTGACCCAAGAACGTCAAGGTCTGCTTTGGGATCGCTATCGAGTTCGCCGGGCGAGGTGGGTGCCCCACGGCTCCTGCGCCTGTTCGACGGGTACGTCCTCAAGGCGACGTGGTTTGCGCCCGGGCAGTCAACCCAGTGATTCCCAATGGTGTTTGTCAAGGGTTTCGGTGACGCTTGGTGATCACGTCACGCCGCTGTGAGTCCGCGTTGTGGTGGCTCGGTGGTGAAGGGGCGTTGGTCTCGGATGAGGGCCCAGAGCACGTCCAGGCGGCGTCGGGCGAGTGCGAGGATCGCCTGTTTGTGGGTTTTGCCCTCGCTCCTCTTGCGTTCGTAGAACGTTCTGGAGGTAGGGCAGCAGCGGGCGGCGACCTGGGCGGAGAGGTAGAACACGCGCAGCAGGCGGCGGTGGTAGCGGTGTGGCCAGCGCATGTTGCCACTGATGCGCCCCGAGTCTTTGGGCACGGGTGCCAGCCCGGCCACGCCGGCGAGACGGCCGGGGCTGCCGAAGGCGTCCATGTCCCCGCCGGTGCAGGCGATGAACTCAGCGCCCAGCAGGGTGCCGATACCGGGCATGCTGGTAATGACCTCGGCGTGCTGGTGCTGGCGGAACCGAGTCTCGATCGCTGCGTCAGTGCGGGCGATCTCCCCGTCCAGGGCCATCACCGCCCGCGCGAGGGTGTGCACCATAGCAAGCCGCCGTCCTCTCACCAGGAACCGCGGTGTGCTGAGCCTGTGCCGCCTCGACGGCAACCGCCGCCACTGCCTGCGCGCTGCGGACCTTGCGGTTCGAAAGCCAACTCGCCAGCCGCGCCTGCCCGATGCGGCGCAGGGCGGCCGGGGTCTGGTAACCCGTCAGCAGGACGAGTACGGCCTTGGAGGTGCTGTAGTCGAAGGCATGCTCCAGGGCCGGGAAGTACTCCAAAATCTGGGCTCGGAGCCGGTTGATCGCTCTGGTGCGGTCGGCGGTGAGGTCGTAGCGACGGGCGGTGAGAATCCGCAGGTCTATCGCAATCTCATCCCACTCCTGCAAAGGCTGCAGCTCACGCCGCATCCGAGCCTGGTCCGCGATGACGTAGGCGTCCTTCGCGTCGGTCTTCCCGTCACCGCGGTAGGAACCGGAGGCGTGATGCACCGTCCTGCCCGGGATGTAGAGGAGCCGCTGCCCGTGTCCGGTCAGCAGGGCGATGAGCAAGGCTGCCCCGCCGGCGTTCAGGTCGACCGCCCACGTCACCGGACCGCCGTCGGCCAGGTCCAGCACGTCACTCATCAATTCCAGCAGCTCGTGCTCGTCGTTCGGCACCCGCCGCGACAGGACCTTCGCCCCGTCCCCATCGATCACCGTGCAGTGGTGCTCAGCCTTTCCCGCGTCCGTCCCGGCCCACAACTCCGGCACCGGCATCTCCCCTCGTCGCTCCGTGCACTGGTCCCTGCGGACGACCACGCCGACGTGTCCCTACGAAGCGACTGTTCGCGCATCCCAATGAGCGGCCGTGTCGTCGCGGGGCCCTGGGCGGCCAATCACTGAAAGCCACAGCAGCGGGGCCACCGACGGGTGACGGCCATCTGGTCGGCGACCCGTGCAGAACGGACGAGGCTCCTCGGCGGTTGAGCGAGATGTCTGACGTCTCAACTCTGCTGCCGGGGAGCCTCGTTGGTTACGTACCCTGCCTGTGAGAATGGGGATGCCGTCCCGAGGTGCGGTCTGGCCCATAT
>NZ_JBHWGA010000112.1:0-6552 GCF_042733315.1 Streptomyces sp. NPDC059718 | reverse complement strand
CGCCTTTGCTCCCGCACCCGGTGAAAGTCACCGGCCCCTCGCCCAGTGCCCATGAATACGACATAGCACCAGACACATGATCAGCCAAGGTCAGTCAGTCCTCAGGAAGATCATGCGATCCGAGCCCTCTCGGTACTGAGCGCGGTCGACGACCTCCAGTGGGCCGCCGGTAATCACGATGACGAGGAGATCGCCCTCGCACTCAGGACCTTTGCTCGGTTGCAGGACAAATAGGGTCCCCAGCTAGCACCTGCCCAGCACCGCGATGCCCTCGACTCATGCGCGGGCGCCTCGCGAGTCGCGGCTACTGCTCTGACCCATTCACCCGATCGAGCACCCCGGGGCCGCGTGAGCGTTCGGTAGCCATGTGTGATCGTGCCACGTCATTGCAGGCAATCTCCTGTGCGGGATCACCTCAGATGCGTTCACTGGTGACATCCTCGACCGAATTGGTATTCACAACGGTATACGCAGATGCATACTGGGGTTATGGCTGACACCACGGTGAAGATCGACACAGAGACGCGGGACCGCTTCGCGGCCCTGGCCGCTACCCGCGGCCTCAGCGTCCGCGCTTACCTTGCCGAGCTGGCGCTGGCGGAGGAGAACCAGGCCAACCTGGGCAAGGCCACCGACGCCTTCCGCGCTGCCGTCGCCCGACCCGGCTTTGCTGAGGGATTCGACCGCGACTTCGGCGCAGCACCGGCACGTGCACCGTACCGGGCGGCGTGAGCCTTGGAACTGCGGATCGACCACCGCTGGCTCCTGGACCGCCAGGAAGACCTCCTCGGCAAGGACCTCGCTGTCCGTGACTACTCCGGGCTTGTCGCGGCCGTAGCTCGGCACCGGGTCAACACCCCTAGCCTCGATGTCGACACCCCGGACGCCTACTGGCGGGCAGCTGCGCTCCTCGACACGATCATCCTCCAGCGCCCCCTGCCGGCCCGCAACGAGCTGTACGGCTACGGCATCGCCGTCGCCTACATCGAAGCCTCCGGCGAAACCGTCGACGCCACCTACGAACAGTGGCGCGACCTAATCGCTGACATTCGTGCCCTGCGCCTAACCGTCTTCGATATCTCTGACCGCCTCCGCTCCTGGCAAAGCCCGCCGCAGGGGTGATAGAGGCGAGGGGCATCTGCGGCGGTGACTCATCGGCTTCCCTCCAGTCCACATTTCTGGGTGAAGTCGACGCCCAGCTCGCGCTCGAGCGCGAGGCTCCCAGGGCATACTTCTCGGCGGCTTCGGGGTGCTTCCTGAACACCTCCCCCTTGATCGCCCCAGGGTCGCCGGCCGCGACGAGTATGGACAGCGGCGGCTGGTCGGTATCGGTGCCTTGGTCGACCAGGAGCCGTGCTCGGTCGGCCCGGGTCAACTGGGGCAACGCAGAGCCCAGCTGACGACGCAGCGTTTCCCACGAGGTGACGGCCCCTTGTCGAGTGGTTCTGCGCAGCGCGCCGCGCACGGCCCTGGCTACGACTTCGAGTTCCTCAGGCGAGCGGTCCTGGATCGGGGCGGGCTGGGATTGGGCCAGGGCCGCGTCGGGGTGCTGCCCGAGTGCGGTTGCGTGGTTGCCGCTCGCACTCCCGCGGTGGCGGCCCCTGAGCTGCCGCAGTGGAGGGTGCGGGCGAGGACATGAACACGGGCGCCTAATGCACGGCATGGGCATACGCAGCGAGCACGCATACTTGGCTGGCATGGCCTCCATTGGCCTGTCCATCGCAGCCTGGGCCACCAGCCTCACCGCCGAACCCGGCGTAGGGCCGCCAGCGTCACCCCAACATCGCCAGCGCCCCGGCGGGTCGTACGCGGGCCAGAAAACTGCGCCGGAGCACAAGGGCTGAACATGATGGTGGACTTTTGTGTGGAGGTCACTCGAATCGGGAAATTCATACTGGCGCCGTCTGCACTGACCTGCGACCTTCTTCACTAGTGCAGAGGGCTGCACTGGTCTCGCTGAACTGTTTCGGTGTTGGATCACGTGTGGCCAAATCACCGGACTAGCTGGCTGCTCGGCGGGTTTGACAGGAGCCAGGGCGCGGATTGGAGTCCCCGATTGCTATGACTGCGAGTGTCTCCTCAAGTCACTGCCCGGGCATAGACCGGCACTCGGCTCGGCGGCGGTTGCGCGGCCGCCTGGCTACGACTGCACGGACCTCCCGGCGAGGGTGGCGCTGATGGGGAAGGCCAGCAGGAAGGTGCGCCGCCCCCCGGGCGCGGGGGCTGGCCCAGGCAGCGGTAGCAGCGCCAAGGACATCGTCGCGGAGCTGATGCCGTACCTTGCCGAGGAAGGCATCACCGCAGACGGGCCGCCGGTGCCGTTGGCGCAGTTGCAGGAGGCCATGAACCGGGCCGTGGCCCGGCGCAACGCCGCGCTGCCCGGACGTGGGGTGGTCAGCGAGCGTGCGCACCCGGACGCCGTGTTCTCGGTGGACCGACTGGCGGGCATGTGCGTCGAGCTGGTCGACCGTGTCACTGCAGTCGGCGGGGCCGTGGATCGGCAGTGGGTCTCGGAGCAGCTTCATGCGCTACGCGCGCATGACGACGAGGTCACCAACCTTGTGGCATATCGGCAACCGATGTGGCTGCTCTTGAACTGGATGATGGGAATCGGGTCGCTCACCCCGCACGGGGAAGCGGCACTGCGCGCGGTCGACTGGGTGGAGCGCCACGCTGGAGCTGCAGCGGCGGACCTGGTCGTGGAGTACGCCGATGTGGCTGGCCACCCTGACGCCCCCGGGGGATCCCTACTTCTGGACCAGGATCGAACCGAGCACATCCCCGCGTGGCTGATGCTCCTCGCCGGTGTCACCGCGACTCGCTGTGAGCCCAGTGCCGCGTGGCTTCGCAGTCTCGACCCGCCCGAACCGGACGCGTCCACCGTAGCCTGGCTGGAGGGTCGGACGGCTTCCGAGGCGGAGCGGCCGGGCCTGGCCTCCGGACCCGCGGCTGCTGCCCGACATCCGACGCAAGCAGATCTCCTACGTCACCGACCCGGATACGCGCCGCCTCACCGCGGGCTTCGTCGAGGACGGTGCCCTCGCGGTAAGCCCGGACGTCGGCAGTTGGGATGTGGCCGGCAGCATCCTGTGCGACCAGGAAGCGGAACGGCTGTCGCGGGCGTGGCTGTACTTCGGCGATGCGGACATGTGCGCCGTCGCTGTCAGGAAGGCCATGCGTGCGCGGTCCGCGCCCTTGGCGGCGCATCGGGTGCCCGCACCGTACGGCTTACTGGTGTTCGCCGAGCCGATCCGGCTCACGCTGCCGCGCACGCCGGCGCCGGGCAGCAGGCGCAGTCGGTCCGTTCGGCAGCTCAAGCCTTCCAGCATCAGGGACCTCATCGCGGTCTCCTGGGGCCCCTGGTCTCCCGACTCACCCGACACCGGTTGGAGCAAGTTCGACGAGGAGACTCAGTCCCGCCTGCCCGTCGCCTTCCCATCTGGGGAGCACTGGTGGCTGACGCTGTACCACCAGGCAGAGGACGACGGGTACTGGGGCGATGCCCCGGTCCCGCCGCTGGAGTCCTCGGGCGAGTTCGTCCTGACGGCCGGACGCGTATTCGACCAGGCCCCAGACGGCGGGGCGGAGTATGGGGCGCGGCTTCTGGTCGCCTGCTGGGACCTGATCACCCAGGAGTCCGTCGGCAAGCCCGTCACCGAGTCTCGGCCGCTGCCCCGCAGGCCAACCAAGGTACGGGCCGACCGTCGGCGTGGCATCACCGACGACGGGACCGTCCGCCTGGTCACCATCATCGGCCGTCAAGCAGCGGAGCAGGGTCAATCCGGCGATGCCTCCCCCCACGCCGGGGTGCAGTACAAGCACCGGTGGACCGTGCAGGAGCACAGCCGCTCGCACTGCATGAACCCCCGCGGGCACGGCGACGGGCAATGCACCCACGAGGACATTACAATCATGGAGTTCGTCAAGGGGCCAGCCGGTGCGCCGCTGCTACGGCAGGACATCGTCCGCCTCCTGCGGCAACGGGAACGGGAGCGCTGACGGACGTGTGGTGACCGTAGCCCGCCTGGCCGCTCGCCCCACCTGCCGCACCAGCGAGCCCGACGCCACGCCCGTCGTGAGAAGTCACCCGTTCTGGTTCCTGACGAGCGCGCATCGATTGCCGAGCGTGCGAAGGACAACGAGCCTGCAAACCCGCGCGCCGGATCTCTCCCTTCTCGCGTGGGTGAAAGACCCTCCACGACTCGGCGGCCAGGCTGCGGCCTTCTGCGAGGGGAGGCGGGCCGCGCACGTCGCCTACTGCACGGCGACGGAATCCCCCAGTCGACGATTTCGCCCCGGAGAGCGCAGTGCTTGACCCTGGCCCCCTCAGAACCGGACGCGCACATTTCAGCGCATCTGGCTCAAGCAAGCCCCGATGGCTTCGCGACCTACGCGATCACCATCAAGGGCGGCGATGCCGAGGAGTCCAGCGGGCAGGGTTCATGCTCGGGTGAACGCAACCAGCGCTCTCACGACGGTGGCCATGAGTGTCATCGCAGGAAGGGTCCCTGCGAGCGGAGCGGATCATGCGGGCGGTATAGAAGCAGCGCGAGGACGCCAGCGCCCATGAGGACGGTAACGACGACCAACGGCAGGATCACGAGCAGGACCATCAGACTCATGCCTGCTCGCTCCCCTTTCCCGATCGCCGTAGCCCAGATGGCTGAACCAACTGCTGTTGCTCGCGACGGCGTTGCCGCTCAGCGACCCAACGCCCCGTCTTGCGCCGTACGCGTTCCCCGAAGCGGACAGGATCCGCTGCACCGGCGTACAGCGCCGCATCCGCCCACGTAGCCACGGCAGGGTGAGTCCACGCCATCACCACGGCCCCTTCCTCGGGAGTCAAAGACCCCAGCAGCACGGCAAGGCGCTGGTCAGCGAGGTCGGCGCCCAGCGCCAGTGTCTGCGTATCGGGGCTGCCGTTCACAAGGTCGTGCAAGGACAGACCGTCGCCCATTGGGGTATCAAGGAGCAGAACTCTTGAGCGCTGGGCCCGGCGGCGCCACAGCGGCCTGAGCTGCCGGTGGATCGTTTGCGCCTCTGCCCGCAGATACCGAATGAACGCGCGTCCAAGTGCGCCCTGGTCGTCGGTGCGGAGGCGATCGCCCCAGTCTGCAGCCACGGCGGTCGACACCGCCTCACGCCACAGGCCGGCCTGTGACAGTGCCAGGGAGGCGCCGAGCCGGTCAACTGCATGGAACGTGCCTTTATCTGCGATTTCCACGCAGGCCCGGCCTGCCCAGTAGACCTCTGGCGGCATGGGGAGGGTGATGACGAGCGGCGGCTGCTCTGCGGGCGCAGGCGACTCAGGTGACGCGGTGTCGTCAAGGATGTAGTTGAGGCTGAGCCACTCCTGGCCGATTACCCGGCCGCTGATGGCCACGCCAATGCGCTCCACATCGGCCTGTAGGGGACGTGAGGACAAGTCGACCACAGACTCGGGGGCGGGCGGGATGGCGTCCACGGGCGTTCCTCCGACGGTAGGCAGCTTTGCCCTTCGGCCTCCGCACCACCGGTGGGCCAGCAAAGAACTTTGGGATCGACTGTGTGATTCCAGTCACATACCGTGCATCTGTGCGCGAGCTGGCCAACTGCGGCGCTCAGTCACACCTGAGCCGAGCCCAGTAGTTGTCACCGGCAGGTCTGGGCGAGCTGGCGAGAACGCGCTCGAGGCAGCCTGGTTGTCACTGACGCAGCACGAGGCTTGTCACAAATGCTCGTTCGGCAGTCTTTCTGTAACCACTAGCAGAGTCGCTGCACGCCGACCGGGGGTTGTCGGGCCAGGAAGTCCGCGAACGCCGCCGACTGCTTGGGGTCCATGAATCCCTGGCGTGTGTACATGGCCTTGTCCCTGAGCCACGCCGCCTCGTCGGCGGTCAGCTGTACCGCCACCACCACCCCGCTCCGAGCGAAGCTCACGCGCCTGCCGTCAGCGCGCACGTACCGGGTGTAGGTTCCGTACTCCTGCGGGCTGGCCAACGGCTCGGCTCCAAGCCGGCCGACGTCCCACGTAGTCTCGTCCGCGCCTTCCTCTTCCTGTGGTGCGGGCGCGGGGTAGTGGGCGCGGGCCCAGTGCTCCAGCTCAGCCACCGTCTCCGCTGGGAACAGCACACTTACCGGCACGTCCGCCTCAGTGAGCACGACGCGTTCGCCGGTGGACTCGACCAGCGAGACGAGGCGCTCGTAGTCGATCGCGTCCGGAGCGTACTGACGCTCAACAACGATCCTCACATCATCCATAAAGCCTGACGCTACCGGCCAACTACAACGCTCAAGCAGCCAACTGGAACTGACAGGAAGCCTGCCTTTGTGACAACTATCGTGCTTTGGCTCAACCGCCGTCAACGGCTTGCGTCCGGCTCCCGGAGCCCGGACCCTCCTCGTTGCCAGCGGGTCCCCGGCCAGCTCGGTGACGCCGCGCGAGACGGTGGAGACACTGAGCTTTTTCAGCGTTGTTTCTCCAGGGTGAGGATGGCTTTGGCTGCTGGCGACAGGCGGTTGGGGCTGCAGCGGGCGTGACGGAAGATGCGCCAGCGCTTGAGGGTGGCCATG
>NZ_JBHWGA010000111.1:0-6590 GCF_042733315.1 Streptomyces sp. NPDC059718 | reverse complement strand
CTGAAAAAACCGTCGCTACAAGGGAGTTGGCATCTCGCATACAACGTCAACGACGCCCATCACCCGGCGTCACCACCGACTACGGAACAGAGCCGTTCAATGGACAGACCCTTCCGCAGCCGCGCCGAGGCCATGCTCGACGTGCTCACCGCCGCGCTGCCCGCTCCGCAAGGCGAACTGATGCTCCGTGCCCTACGCAGCGGCCCGGTCCACGCGCCTACCGCGATCAGCGTCCTGATCCGCCGCGACTTCCTTAGCCCGGACGACGTCACTGACGCCGAGGCGCAGCTCATGATTGCTGAGAGTCTGATCCAGAGGGCGCCGGCCAGGAACGGCACGAATACGCCCGCGTACGGAGAGGGGTACTGCACGAAGTACTCGTACGCGACCACCGCGGCCCAGGCGCACAGACCGCCGGTCAGTCACTTCAGGCGCCGGTAGCGGCCGTTGGCCTGCCTCCGGTCAGGAACCTCCCCTGGGGTGGGTCTCTTTCACTTTCCCTGAGGAGGCGTAGGCCGACAGATAACCGCTGCCGTAGGCGTCGGACAGGTAGAGGTTGATGACTCGCGCGCCGTCGAAGAGGTCATGGTCGACGGTCAGGTAGCGGAGGGTCGGATGCGGAACGTCCAGGGTCTTCTGGGCCCTCGCCATCAACGCCGGCAGAGCGTTCCAGTTGACGCCGTCCAAACTCTGCATCTCCTGCGCGTCGCTGGCTTCCAGTGTGCCGCCGGGGGCCCGGGTGACCTGGCCGTCGCGATAGGTGAGGTCGTCGTACAGTTTCGGGTCGGTACGGGTGGGCGCCTCGGCCTCCGCGTGGTCGGCGTAGACGGTGAACTCCTTGACCTTGGAGCTTCCCATGTACGGGCGCATCGCCGCGATCACACGGCGCACCCCGGCGGGGGTGAGCAGGTTCTTTGGCGCCGATGCGGTCGTCTGCGCTGCTGAGGCGGTAGGTCCTGCCGTGGTCGGCGCCCCGGAGGAGCGGGAACCCGTTGTGGTTCTTGCGCCGCCCGTCTCCGTGGCGCCCGCGTCTCCCCCGTCGTGGAGGCCGGGGGCAAGGTTCCACACTAGGACGCCCGCGACGGCGACCGCCGCGACCGTGCCGGCGGCGGCCAGGGCGCGGCCGCCGCGGCGGGGCGGGGGGACCGGGGTGGGGCGGGTGGGTGCGGCCGGCGGGTAGTAGGCGTGGGGCGCCAACGGCTGGTACGACGCCGGGGCGGGCCCGAAGCCGGCGGGCACCGCGTCCACAGGTGACGGCGCCGGGGCCGGGGTGCCACCGCGCTCGACGTCGGCGAGCATGCGGTCGAGCCGCTCGGCGTCGGGGCGCGCTGCGGCGTCCCGCACGAGCAGGGCGCTCAGGACGGGGGCGAGCGGCCCGGACCGCACCGGGGGCGGGAGGGGCTCGTCGAGGACGGCGACGAGTGTGGCGATGCTGGTCTCACGGCGCAGCGGGTGGACGCCCTCCACCGCGACGTACAGCAGCATGCCGAGCGACCACAGGTCGGAGGCGGGGTTGCCCTCCTCGCCGCGGATGCGCTCGGGGGCGATGTACTCGGGCGAGCCGATGAGACCGCCCGTCGTCGTCAGCCGCGTAGAGTCACGGAGCGTGGCGATGCCGAAGTCGGTGAGCACGGGCGTCCTGTCCGGCCGCAGCAGTACGTTCGCGGGCTTCACGTCGCGGTGGTGGACGCCCACGGCGTGCGCGGCGCGCAGCCCGGCGAGTACGCCGCGGCCGATCACGGCGGCGTCCCGCGGGGTCAGCGGACCACCGGCGAGGAGGTCCCGGAGGGAGCCGCCGGTGACCAGCTCCATCACGAGCCAGGGGTGCGGTAGGTCCGTCCTGTCCACGATGTGCTGGATCGTGGCGACATTGGGGTGGTGCACCCGGGCCAGCGCGCGGGCCTCGCGCAGCACCCGCTCGCGCAGTTTCGCCGCCGCCTCGGGGTCGGCGTCGGCCAAGTCCGGCTCCGGCTGGCGGACTTCCTTGAGCGCGACCTCGCGGTGCAGGGCGGTGTCGCGGGTCCGCCATACCAGGCCCATGCCGCCGCCGCCCAGTCGTTCCAGCAGTTCGAAGCGGCCGTCGATCAGTCGTCTGCCGGAGTCGCTCACTGTCATGGCAGTGAATCGTACGGACACCTATTCGACGGTATGGACACGGTTGGACGCCGCAGCGATCGGCGAGATGGCGGTCGGGCGACTTGCGTCACTTTTCTCTGTTCGCGCCCGGTCAGCGGACCACGGCCGGGCCGAAACTGAGGAGTTCTTGCTCATTCGCGTATCTGGCTGTTTCGGCAATCTTGCTCCTTTAGAGGTAGAGCTCGATGGGGTGAAGGCTGTGTTGGCTCCGTTGCAGTGTGACGAATGTGGGCGGGTAACGGAGGCGGCGAAAGAATGCGAATGGGGAGTCCACTGTTCTGGCCTCTGCCATCGCCGTGCTATTGACCGCTTGCGAGGGGCTCTGTCCCGTCTTGCGGATACCGAACTCAAGAAGTTGGGACTGCTTCTCCCTGATCCACCTCCGCCTCCCTGGGGGCGTCATCATGGCGGCGCCGGGCGGCGATGACCGCGTACACCAACAACAGCAAGATCCAAGGCCCACATATCGCGTATGAGAGAGGCGCAGCGCCCCGCCCGGGCTACCCAGCCAACAACCTCCAACACGTCAGGGGTGCAGCCCTCGGTGGGGTACTGCGCTGGCGGGGCCGTCAGCAGCGGCGCCCCTGACTCGGGCATCATCCAGGGCGCCGTTGTGCGGGTCGCAGGCGCTGGAGAGGCCACGGAGGATGTTGAACGTCGCCCCCATGCGCTACCCGCGACTCAGCCTGCACGTCGCGCCCGGCATCCGCATTCCGGAGGCCGTCGGTTTTGCATGCCGGGCGGTCACGGTGGCTCCCCATCTCACGGCTGATCCTGCGGCGTGCTTTACGCTGTGCGGAGTCGTGGCGTTACCTGGGTGGCGGCGAGGTAGATGTAGCGCATGGCGCCGATGGCCAGCACTTATCCGAGCGCGATGGCGCGCGCCCGGAACTCCGGAGGATAGGGACGAGGCATGACTGCCAGCCTTCCGTGAAGGGCTGTCAGTTAGCCACCAAAACTGGAACCTGAGAGGTGGGGCAGGTCAAACTGTCACCCAAACCTGCAGCAGACCCGGATGAGGAAGGCGTCGGTTTCCATGTCGAACCGTGCACCCAGCGGTGACGTGGTGCCCGTGCGCCGGGCCACCCGGCCGTCTACCGCGTCCACGAGCAGCGCCAAGGTGGCCAGACACGTGATCAGCACACCGTGTTGGGTGCCGGCCGCGGTCAGCGCTGTCACGCCCCCGACGAGGACGGCCGGGCCCGCGTGACGCGATCGGCCGGCCCCAGCGAAGAGGTCTGGCAGCGGCGCAGAGCGGCTGCCAGTACCGCACAGAGGGCCGAGGCGTAGACGGCCCCGGCGAGCCCACCAGGCCCAGCCCCGCGGACACCCACAGCAGGGCCAGCAGGCCCCACTGGGCGACTACCGCGCAGGCCAGCTCCTCCCGGGCCCGCGCACGGCGTGGGTCCGGCACCACCCGCTCACTCACGGGGTTCCCCCGTGGCATCCAGGAGGTAACGCACCTCGATCGGGTCGGGCTGCATCCTCATGGCGATCTGGGCGACCGGGATCCCCGCCCGGTAAGCCGCCGCCACTGCTGAGGCCAGACCCCGCCGCGTCGCGACGGCCTCTTTCAAGGCCGCTTCCCGTTTCCGATTCATCGGAGCCCATCCTGTGCATCCTCCGGTGTTGCCTCGGCCGCCCATAGGGCAGGGCTCCGAAGGCGACGGTTCGGGCGGCCCTGCGGGGGAGAGGGGCCGGAGGTCTTTGTGACTATTCGTAGCGACCGCAACCGGACCCGCGGCTCGGGCTCGGTTGTCGGGTGCGGATCACGCAGGCCCTTTGGGGGATTTGCGATGATTCATGAAATTTCATCTTTTTGGCTGTCTGGGTTTGGGGCTGGGGTGGGTGTTGGCGTTGAGGCGGTGGCAGGCGTGTTGCAGGGTGTGGCGGGCTTGTAGGAGGCGGCTGGCGGTGGCGGGGTCGTGCTTGGCTTGTACGGCTGCTGTGCCGCTGTCGGCGATGAGGGCGCGGACGGCGGTGCACAGGTGGGGGATCCAGGTTCGGTAGAGCCGTCGGTCGAGGGTGGGGTCAGGGCGGGTTTGGGTGCGGTGTCGGGCGTGGACCAGCCAGATGCGGGCGTCAAGGCGGCCGGTGACTGGCCGCAGCCGCTGCTGGGTGGTTGCGGCCAACTGGCGTTGCCAGTGGTGACCGTGAGAGCCGGGCAGGTGGGCCGTCTGCTCTTGGAAGACTAGGAGGGCGTCGATCAGGATCCCTGCCCATCGGCGCAGGTCGTCGGTCTGGGCGGTGGTGTACCCGGAGGTGTCCAGCATCCGCCGGGCGATCCACCACAGCTGAAGGGGTGCCCTGTGTTCCGCTTGGCACGGCTGGCCGCCGGCCGTGCAGGCGCTGGTGTACCTGGAGTGGGCGCCTGCCATGCCGGTCATGTCGCCTGGTACCCGGACCAGTGCCGCACCGCGTAGACGCCGGCGGCCTGCTCCAGGCACCAGGTCATCCGTTCGGCGAATAGCTCCGGGTAGTCACCAGCCTGCTGCGCGACCGCCCCCGCGCAGCCGCCCGGCATTCGTGTGTAGCGGGCCAGCTCTTCGATCACCGTCGCGCACACCGCGCGCTGATCCGGCCGGTCCTGCGGCCGCAACGGCGAACAGAACAGGGCCTGCGCCCATACCCGGACCACCAGTTCGGCCAAAGACCCGGCCGTAACCCGCCGACCGGTATTATCGCCCATCGTCACTCACATCCCTCGCGTGATAGCCCTCCCGGGCCTGCACACTGAGCGAAGACGTGACCGGGCCTGGTACTCCATACTGCGCCGCGTCCTGCGGCAGGCCATGAGCAGCCCGTGCTCACCAGCGCTACCCGGGAACCCTCAGGGCAGCCCGGGGGTGCCTCTATGTCCTTCGGCAAGCCTGCGCTGGTCATGCGACGGCTGTTTCGGAAAGGCGCGGGTCGTAGAAGGTTCCGTCTCGGAGCATCGCGAAGAGCACGCTGATGCGTTGGCGGGCGAGGCGGAGGAGTGCCTGGGTGTGGGTTTTGCCTCGGGCTCGGCATTTGTCGTAGTAGGTGCGGGATGCGGGGTCGTGGAGGGCGGCGCACGCTGAGAGGAACATCGCGCGTTTGAGTTGCCGGTTTCCGCCTCTGGGGGCGTGTTCGCCGTGGATCGAGGTTCCGGACTGCTTGGTCGTGGGTGCGAGGCCGGCGTAGGAGGCGAGATGGGCGGCGCTCGGGAACGAGCTGCCGTCACCGATGGTGGTCAGGAGGACTGCGGCGGTCCTGACGCCGATGCCGGGCATCGAGGTCAGGACCTCGGCAAGAGGGTGGGCCTCCAGCAGGGCGGCGATCTGGGCTTCTAGTACTCCAGCAGCGCTTTGCTATCTGGCCTGGTGAGGGGCGTCGTTCGGAGTGTAGGGCGGGGATTGTTGGTCCGGGGCGGTCTTGCCGGACTGCCCCTCCAACGAGTGGAGTCGGCACGTAACTGCGCTGGGCACTGGGCAGCCTCCTGGCGTGATCGACGACCTTGCGGGTGGTTCTTGGGACCAGGAACTCGACGAGCTTTTCCTCCGTGTCGGCCATCGTTTCGGCCGTGCGGACCTGCGCCGCAGGATGCGTGACTACATTCGTGGTCTGCTCGGTCCGGTCGGCCGGAAGAACGGCTGGCAGCTGGCCGAGTTCGCCGGCCATCGAACCCCCGACGGCTTCCAGCGACTGCTGAACAGGGCCGTCTGGGACGCCGACGACGTTCGTGATGACCTGCAGGCCTACGTTGCCGAACAGCTCGGAGACGACGGTGGCGTCCTGATCATCGACGACACCGGCTTCGTCAAGAAGGGCACCACCTCCGCGGGCGTGCAGCGGCAATACTTCGGCACCGCCGGCCGCACCGAGAATTGCCAGATCGGTGTCTTCGCCGCCTACGCCACCACCCGCGGCCGAGCCCTGGTGGACCGGGAACTGTATCTGCCCAGGTCATGGACCGACGACCCCCAGCGCTGCCGCGCTGCGAAGGTCCCCGAAGACCGGGCCTTCGCCACCAAGGGCGAACTCGCCAAGACCATGGTGGTGCGCGCGCTCGCCTCACCGCTGCCGGTCGCCTGGGTGACCGCCGATGCCGCCTACGGTCAGGAATGGCGCTTTCGCCGTCTGCTGGAGGAAGCCGCTGTCGGCTACGTCCTCGCCGTCCCGAAGTCTCAGCACGTGCCGCGCTTCGGCCGCATCGACTACCTGTTCACGCAGGCCCCGCAGGAAGCCTGGGAGAAACGCTCGTGCGGCAACGGCGCCAAGGGCCCGCGCGTCTACCACTGGGCAGCGGTCCAGATCCCCGCGATCGAGGACTTCGACGGCGACACGCCCACACACCAGCGCTGGGCGCTGGCACGGCGCAGCCTCACCAAGCCCGATGAGATCGCCTACTACCTCGCCTACGCTCCCCTGGGCACCACCGTCCAGGAGTTGGTCCGGATCGCCGGGACGCGCTGGGCGATCGAGGAGTGCTT
>NZ_JBHWGA010000110.1:1677-7443 GCF_042733315.1 Streptomyces sp. NPDC059718 | reverse complement strand
TTGCCGCGGGCGCCTCCAACGCGGAGGTCGCCAAGGACTTACGGGTCAGTGTGCGCTCGGTGCAGCGCTGGCGCCGGGCCTGGCTGGACGCCGGCACCGTAGGATTGCGGTCGTCGGGTCCGGTGTCCCTGCCGAAGCTGAGCGACAGGTTGTTCGCGGTGCTCGAGGAGGAACTGGCCAAGGGGCCGGTCGCGCACGGCTGGCCGGACCAGACCTGGACGCTGTCACGGATCAAGACGCTGATCGGGCGCCGCTTCCACAAGAGCCTCACCCTGTCGGGCATCGCCCTGATGCTGCGGCGTCATGGCTGGAGCCATCAGGTTCCGGCCCGGCGGGCGCTGGAACGTGACGAGGACCGGGTGACCGGGTGGGTCAAGGAGACGTGGCCGCAGGTGGAAGCACCGCGGCGGCGCTCGGGGCCTGGCTCGTCTTCGAAGACGAGGCCGGATTCTCGATGGGTTCAGTCAAGATTTTCGTGAAGCGATGACGCGGCGTCATGCAAGGAGGACTCGTTTGCGGAGGAGCGGGAGGCTTGCGCGTCCATACATCTGTCGTAATGCCGCGTATCAAGCGGGTCAACAAGGTGAAGCTGTACCGGCCGGTGGCCGGCGAACCGGATGCTTACCCGCAATTGCCCCCGGCGCTGACCCGGCCGATCCGCTGTGAACTCATCGCCCAGCAGTATGACCAGATGATCAAGTATGCCACCGCCATCCGGACCCGTACCGCGTCGACCGAGGCGATCCTTTGGCGCTTCACCCGTAACGCCTCCCACCCCACCTACGCGGCGATGCTGGAGGTCGGCCGCGCTCAGAAGACCATCTTCATGGCCCGCTACCTGCGGCTGCGGGACCTCCATCGGGAGATCGAGGAGGGCCGGGCCTGAACGTCATGGACCCCTCCAACGGCGCCAACTCTGTGATCGCCTACGGCAAGGGCGGGGAGATCGCCTCGAACCGGCGCGACGAAGAGGAGATGTTCGTGCTGTGTCTGCGCATCCTTCAGTCCGCCCTGGTCTACGTGAACCCCTCATGCTCCAGGACATCCTCGGCGAGCCGGAGTGGGCCGAGCTTCTCACGCCTGCCGATCGGCGCGGCCTGACCCCGCTCTTCTGGTCCCACGTCCGCCCCTACGGGGAGGTCAACCTCGACATGGACACCCGCCTCGACCTTGCTGCGGTCAAACTTCCGGGCCCCAGAGCTGCGACGGATGCCGACGACCAGCAGTCAACTGAGCATGCGTGAAGCGTGGGCACGGTCAGAAGGAGCGATGGGAGGGAAAAGGAAGCCAGATGGTCCGCCTCCCTCTCGTCAACATCATGTCGCTACATCGCGCTGCCTTGTGAGGCGTCCTCCTTCAGCAGGCCCTTCACGGTTACGTGCTGCCGTGCTGGTGCTGTTCGGGGAGCAGGCTCTCGGGGTGCACCCACAGCACCAGGTTGTCCAGGCGCCCGCCGCCGGAACCCCTGCCCTCCCTCCTGAAGAAGTCGAGGATGTCCTGCTCCGAGTGGTGCAGGCTGAAATGGGTCAGGACGAACAGGGTCCCGGGATGTGCCTCGACCACGGGGCGGAGGCGGCTCCAGACGGTGTGCCCGACCCGATCCGCCCGCTCCAGCTCGCTGTCGTGAAGGAACGTGCACTCGGTGACGATCACCGGATACGTGAACAGCCACGGGTTCCCCTCGAACACGCTGACGTGGGTATCGCCGAGGAAAACGAACAGCGGCCGCAGCACCTCCTGTTCGACCTCGGTACCTTCCCTGCGCCCCTGCGCCACGATCCGCCCGAACTCCCCGCCCCGCCCCTCCTCGACCAGCAAGCGGCGCAGCTCCTCGTACTCGGGCCGCAGCGCCTTGCCGACCTCGGAGACGGCGTACCCCACGCAGGGCACCTTGTGCTCGCACTCCACCACCCGCACACGATGTGCCCGCCGCCCGATGGTGAACTCGTCGCCCTGCCGTACCCCGTGCAACCGGTAGCCGCCGGCAAGGCCCGGGTCGTACCCCGCCCCGTGGTTCAGCTTCGCCGACGCCCGCAGAAAGGACTCTACGTAGGGCACGGCTCCAACCGGCAGGTAGATGTCGGTACCCGCCCGGGAGGCGAGGAAGTCCAGGTCTTTTACGTGGTCGTGGTGGGTGTGGGTGAGCAGCACCGTATCCACCTGACGTCCTTCACACAGCCCCGCGTCCAGACTGCACCGCAGCTCGGGGATGTGGAAGAACGTCTTGTCGTTCGCACGCGAATAGCTAGCCTGTGAGGGTGAACGTGGTACCGGGTATCTCCCAGGTCTTCCACTGACGGAACGGATGTCCCCGTTCGAGCCGCTCGGGATTGCCTGCCGACGGCTTCGGAGCCTGCCTCATGGATGCGCCCTTCCAGTACCCACAGTGAACCGGTCCGTCCACTGGGACCACGGACAATCGATCGTAGCGAGACCGCCGGAATGGACACCACGCATATGAGCAAGATCGGCAAGCGGCGGCGCACGGCGGGATCGACGCCGGATCATGCCCATAAAACGGTGTCAGAAAGTCCATGTACTCAAGAACTTGAAGAGCACCTTTTTCTGTACGATCTGGAAGGTGCAGCCACCCCAGGATGACGACACCGCCGATCTCCTCTCCCCAGTTCCAGCCGTACGGACCGGCGGTCTTGTGGGATACGCACGCGTGTCCACCAAGGGGCAGCTGCTCGATCGGCAGATCCACGCACTCACCGAAGCCGGATGCATCCGGATCTTCGCCGACAAGAAGTCCGGCAAGAACGCCGAACGCGAGGAACTTCGGAAGGCCCTACTACCTACGCGAGGGCGACACCCTCGTCGTCCCGTCACTGGACCGACTCGGCCGCTCCATCCAGGACCTCATCGCGATCGTGTCCGGCCTGCGCAAGCGTGGCATCGGCTTCACCTCGCTGCACGAGGCGCTCGACACGACCACGCCCGGCGCGCGCCTGGTCGTCCACGTCTTCGCGGCCCTGGCAGAGTTCATCCGCGAACTCATCGTCCAGGGCACCAACGAGGGCCTGGACGCCGCCCGCGCCCGAGGTGTCCGCCTCGGCCGACCGCCAGCCTTGACCGACGAACAGGTACGCCACGCACGCGACCTGCTCGCCCGCCCGGAGAACACCGTCACCTCGATCGCGAAACTCCTCGGCGTCTCCCGCAACACCATCTACAACTACCTGCCCGAACTGAAGGGCGGCCGTCTCGCGCTCGCCAAGTCGGCCAATACGGCGGAACCGCCCCGACCCGCCGGGCCGGAGGACTGATCACCACCGTTTGCGGCTGGTGACAGCGTTCTTACCGGCACCCCAACTCCAGTACCACTGGGCCCCCGCCCGGTCTCCGACAGCACCCTGGCGTCCATCGATGCCCCGGTCGCGGCCCGGGCGGAACGCGCCCGCGCCGCGATACGCGTGTGGTGTGGACACTGCTGGCCCTACGCCCCGGCGGCTACCCCTGGATCTTGGTGTGTGGGCGGGAGCTGACCGGCTGGTACGTCCTCAATCTGGACGCGACCATCGTCACCTGCACCAGCAAGAAGGAAGGCGCGGCCGGCACGTTCAAGGGCACCTTCGGGCACATGCCGCTGGGGGCGTGGGTGGCCAACACCCGCGAGTGCGTCGCGATGCTGCTACGGCCGGGCAACGCATCGTCCAACGACGTCACCGACCACAAGACGGTCCTGGCCGCGGCCCTGCGGCAACTCCCGCTGCCGCTGTGGTCGAAGCTGCTGATCCGGATCGACGGCGCGGCCTTCAGCCACGACGTCCTCGACCACCTCCAGACCCTGACCACCAGCCGACACCGGGTACGCTGGGTGACCGGCTGGGCGATCAACGACACGGACGAGCAGGCCATCGCGCTGCTGCCCGAGAACGTGTGGACGGCCGCGCTGCGGCAGGACGGCGGGGTCCACGACCTCAAAGGGCCCGACGGGGATTGTGTCTCCTACCCGGCCGCCGAGCTGACCGGGGTCCGTAACCTGACCGGCTGGCCTGCGCGGATGCGGCTGATCGTGCGCCGGGTCAAACCCTCGCGCCGGGACGCGAAGAAGCTGACCGCCTTCGAGAAGCGCACGCCGCGTTCGCCCTGGCTTCCACGAAGGAGAGGGTGGCGAGGTCCTTGACCTTGCGCGGGTCGAGGTCGGGCTGGAACGAAAAGTCGTACTCGTCCAGCGTCTTGTGGTGCGGAAGCCTCGACAGCCGCAGGCCCTGGCGGAAACGCCGGTCATCGCGCACGGCCAGTTCTTCGGACAGCACCAGGTCGAGGAAGTCGAGATAGCCCAGCTTCCCCTCGTAGGCCCGCCGGGTGTACTCGTTGATGGTTTCCGTCAGGTGGGGCAGGCCGAGCTTGCCGGCCGTGGTGCGGATGCGGGTGCTGACCAGCTCGCTCAAGACGATTCCTTCGTACTCGGGTAGGTCGTGAAGGGGCGGGTGCCGGTCAGTTCGTCATAGAGCGACAGGGGCCGGAGGCCGACCTCAACGCGGGTGGCCGCGGCCCGGTTCAGCAGGGCCTGCAAGGGTCCGGCCTCCTCGCCGCAGGGCTGCGGGCGGGGCCGTACCGGGACCTCGCCGGTGGTGACCCAGCGTCCCTTGCCGGTGGGCAGCCCGTCCCAGTGCTTCTCCTCCACGACGCGGACGCCACGGCCGACCGCCCGCGGGTGCACGGCCAGCAACGTCTCCCCACCGGCATCGGGGGCGGTGGAGTGCAGCATGACCTGGGACTTCGTGGCCCGGATCTCCACCAGTTGGCGCGGGCGGACCTTGCGGGCCGGGACCGAGTAGAGGTTGCCGCCGAAAGCGACCAGGCAGTCCTTGCCCACCGGTCGCAGATGAACCGTTCCGGGTTCGGTAGCCGAGTAGCCGAGTAGCCGAGGGGAGTCTCAACCCTCGGCCCTCACAGATCCGTACGTGACGATCTCTCGTCATGCGGCTCTTGTGGCTCTGGTCACCAGACGCGGGGGACGTGGGTGGTCCAGGCCCAGGCGCGAAGAACCTCGGCCGCCTCCCGATGGCCTGGTTCCATGCGGTTTGGGCCTTTCTTCGTCCCCGCAGCCGTTTGAACTACTTTCGCATCCACCGCATCAGGTAGGCGTTGATGCGTTCCAGGAGGGGATGCAGTGCCGAGACGTAGAAGGCCCCGAAGTACTGCATCCAGCCCCTCACAATGGGGTTGATCCATCGTGCGAGGTCCCGGGCCTTGACCCAAGGCCGGGTAGTTAACGGATTCGGGCTGGTGGCAAGCGAGTTGGTGGGTGTTCCGTGACGGAGCAGGGAACAAGGGCAACGGAGTCCCGTTGGAGCAGGTAGTCCGCCAAGACTTCTGCCGTTACGGAGCTCCGTTGCCTGCATGCCATTGTGCCCTGCCGCCCGGTCTGACGACCGTGACCCGAAGCCTCACCGTGGCCGGGGGCCGCTTCGCTCCCGGCCATCTGGGCGAGTTGACCCAGGTTCTGCCGTTCGAGCTGGTCGACGCGGTCCTGGAAGAGACCCGGAGTGTGCAGCGCAGGCTGCGGGACCTGCCCTCCCGGGTCGGGGTGTACTTCGTGCTCGCGATGTGCCTGTTCCCCGAGGTCGGTTACCGGCTGGTGTGGCAGAAGCTGATCACAGGTCTGATCGACCTCGACGTGGCAACGCCCAGCACGAAAGCCCTGCGTGACCTGCGCCGCCGGGTCGGGGTGTACTTCGTGCTCGCGATGTGCCTGTTCCCCGAGGTCGGTTACCGGCTGGTGTGGCAGAAGCTGATCACAGGTCTGATCGACCT
>NZ_JBHWGA010000110.1:0-1580 GCF_042733315.1 Streptomyces sp. NPDC059718 | reverse complement strand
CCTCGACGTGGCAACGCCCAGCACGAAAGCCCTGCGTGACCTGCGCCGCCGGGTCGGCGCCACGCCACTGCAGCGCTTGTTCGAGGTGTTGGCCGGGACGCTGGCCCAGCCGTCGACACGCGGGGTGAGGTTCGGGCCGTTCCGCACGGTTTCTTCGACGGCTGCAGCTCCATCAAGGTCCCCGACAGCAGCCGCAACACCGACCGCTTCGGACCGCAGAGCCGCGGCGGCTACCCGATGCTCGAGCTGATGACCCTGGTGGAGACCGGGACCCGGGCCCTGATCGGCGCGGTGTTCGGCCCGACCAGAGAGGGCGAGACCGACTATGCCCGCCGGCTGCTGCACCACCTGCGCCCGGACATGCTGGTCCTATGGGACAAGGGCTTCGACGCCAACGCCTTCCTCGCCGCCGTGGCCGACACCGGCGCCCAGTTCCTGGGCCGGATCCGCGTCAACCGCCGCACCCCCGTCCTTGTCCGTCTCGCGGACGGCTCCTATCTGTCCGTCCTCGGCTCCGTCCCGGTCCGCATCGTCGAGGCGCAGATCGTCGTGACCTGCAAGGACGGCACCTCGTTCACCGGCTCCTACCGCCTCGCCACCACCTTGACCGACGCTCGCCGCTACCCGGCCGGGGCACTGGTCGCGCTCTATCACCAGCGGTGGGAGCACGAATCGACCTACTACGCGCTGCGGCACACCCTCCTGCGGGGCCGGGTGCTGCGTTCGGCCGACCCCGCCGGTGTCGAGCAGGAGCTGTGGGCTCAACTCGCGCTCTACCAGGCCCTGCGCACCGTCATGGTGGAGGCCGCCGAGTCGCGGCCGGGCACCGATCCGGACCGCTGCGGCTTCACCACTGCCCTGCACACCGCCCGTGACCTGGTCGTCCAGGCTGCCGGCGTCACCGGATACGGGACGACCGGTGTCATCGGCCAGCGCATCCTGGCCGGGCTCCTTCCGCCGAGGCGGCCCCGCGTCAGCACCCGCAAGGTCAAGTCGCCCATCTCCCGCTACCACGCCCGCCAGGACGACGGCCGCCCCGATACCAGCCGCACCGTCACCGGCCTCGACATCTCCATCCTCGAACCCGAACCTGAGCTGCCCGCCGCCTCACACGACGACCGTCACACCCCGCCCGACGACCGCCGCCGACAGCGTGTCCTGGAGGTCCTCGACACCGACCCCGACCGCCACTGGCACCCGCGTGACCTCGCCCGCCACCTCGGCGACGTCACCCTGGGCACCATGCGCCGACAACTCGACCGATGGGCCAGCAACGGACTCATCCACAAAGCCGGACCCGCCGTCTACACCAGCCAAGGCACCTCATAAACCCCTTGCCACCAGCGCGAATCCGTTAACTACCCGGCCTTGGGTCAAGGCCCGAGGTCATGGACTTTGTGTCAGCGCTCGCGGGTGGCTTGCTCGCGGACGCCGCCGGGACGGGGCGGGTTGACGGTGCCCCAGCAGGAGGCGTGGGCGCGGACCTCGGCCAGGATCTTGTCGAACAGGTTCTTCCATAGGTGCCATCGGTCGCTGACCTGCACCGCGTCGGGCAGTGCCCGACGGATCGCCTCGGCGTA
>NZ_JBHWGA010000109.1:0-7762 GCF_042733315.1 Streptomyces sp. NPDC059718 | reverse complement strand
GCCGCCTTCTGACCAGGGGAGAGCGTGTCGCTCAGTTGGGGCGGACGGCCCGGAGCGGACGGCCCCGGTTCGGGCGGCGGTTGGGGCGGATGCGGTTCGGGCGCATGGTTCCTCCGGTGGGTGAGGTCCCCGGGTTATGGGGACGCCCCTCACGCTAGGAAGGCCGCCTGCTGGTGGGAACTCGCGGCGACTTCCGCGGTGCTTGCACGTTCGTCTGGCGAAATGGCGCGGCCACAGCTTTCGCGTCCCGGAATGGGCGCCGGTTGAAGTTCGCGTGAAGCTGTCCGCCGATGGGCCTGGAATTCCCGTCCGGGGGGGGTCAGCTTGCCGCGAGGTGGAGCAGTTCGGGGACGCCTTCGGCTCCGCGGTAGCTGCGGAAAGCGGGGACGAGGTCCTGGACGAGCTGGACGCAGCGGGGGGCGCCAATGCGGCGGGCGAGCTGGAGGGACTCCCGGGCGGCCGCCGCGGCGAGCTCGGGTTCTTTCAGGTTGAGATGGCTTTCGGCCCGGTAGGCGAGGAAGACCCCGCGTGTCTTATCGCGGGCGGCGGGCAGCAGGGCCTGGCCCTCGCCGATGAGGTGGTGGGCGCGGGCGGTGTCGCCGAGGTCGAGCAAGGCTTGGCCGGAGTCAACGGCGAGGTCGGCTTCGGACAGCCAGGAGCACCAAGCGGGCCGTTCACGGCCGGAGGCAGCGTTGAGCAGCTTTTCGGCAGCGTCCAGCGACCCGAGGGCGGCACGGCGTTCGCCCTGTACGGCCAGGGTGCGGGCGAGGCGTAGGTTCAGCAAGGACCGGGCTGCGGGATGGTCGGTGCGGGTGAGGGCGTGCTCGAGGATTCCGGCGGCGGTGCTGTGGTCGGTACGCCACGCGGCCTGGTAGGCGAGGTCGCCGAGGAGAGCGGCGCCCATGTCGCGGTCACCGCCAGCGTGGGCGCTGTGCAGGCCGGCGATCCAGAACTTTGCGGCCCTGGGGTGGTCGGCGGTGTCGAAGGCGTGCCAGGCGACGGTCTGCGACAGGGAAGCGGCCAGGGCATGGAGGCGAAGGCCCACCCGTCGGGGGTACCGGCCGTTCTCGATCAGGTCGGTCACGGTTGCGAGGTGGGCGTGCAGCAGGGACGGAATGTGCTGGCGCTGCTCGGTGGGGAGGCTGTTGAGTTGCGCGCTGGTCTGTTCCAGCAAGGTGACCAGTTCGTCTCCGACGGGCTTACCTGAGGGGGTCTCGGCCGTAGCCCGGGTGTCGCCGGTGGCCCAGGTGGCGGCGAGGGCGGTGAGCGCGGCGCCGGAGACGGTCAGGAAGATGCGGCGATCCATGGCGGACAGAGCCTCTCGGAGGGCGGGAACGGTGCTGTGGGGGCCGAGCGGTGTCACGCCTGAGCTGGTGCCGTGCAGCCACTGCGGCCACGTTCCGGTGTCGACGACGCTCACCGGGATGCCGAGGGCAGCGGCGATGTAGGTCTGCGAGTCGCGGTCCGGGGTGACCCCAGCTGTCTCCCACTTGCGGATGCGTTGCTTGTCCACGCCGGAGCGCAGGCCACGCACGCGTGCGGCCATGCGGATCTGCTGTGCCAGGTCGACGCGGGTCATGCCGCGCGCTAGCCGCGCGTAAGCCAATGGATGGTCGGTGCGCTCGTCCACGACGAAATCCAATCACCGGACGTGATGTCAGCGTAGCGGCGGAAAGGGCGGGACTCCCGCGGGACTCCCGGCAATCTCTCGACCAGGTAGCACAGTTGACCGAAAATCGAACTGTCAGATGATGCGGGAGCGGTCTGCGTGACAGGAGAGAGGACTCCGCTCCCATTTCTGACGGACAAATAGCGACCCGGAAACGCCCCGGGCGGAGATCCAATTCTAGCGAGTTATCACTCGCCTCACTTCCGGCAATAGACGCCCGTCCCACAACCGTCGGCCGACGCCGCGCGGCGGTGACGAGCAGACCAACCCGCTGTCGGACCGCCTTCCGCGGCGGCGACAGCAGCAGCACCCGAACGAGAGCCCGAGAACCCCACGAGGGAAGGAAACTCAGCGTGCACATCGACCTCCCGCGCGAACTCGAAGCCGATCTGATGGGCCGTTCTCTGCCGCCCTGGGAACTGGACGGGGCGTTCCTGGCGCAGTCCACCATGGAGAAGTACCGGGCCGAGCTGACGGCCGCCCCGCAGTTCGAGGAGACCGTCGTGGCCCTGCGCCACGCGCTGACCGGGGAGGGCGGCGGCTACGCCGTGCTGCGCCTGGGGAACCTCGCCAAGGCCCTGGGGACCGGCGACCGGTTCCGGCGGCTGGCGATGGCGATCGCGGCCGAGGTGGCCGTGCCCTTCTCGCCCTTCCCGCGGTGGCCCGAGTGGAAGGACATCGGGGTCAAGGTTGACAAGGACCCCGGCAAGTCCAGCGGCACCGGCTACAACGCCTTCCACATGGATCTGGTGAACGCAACCCGGCCCCCGGAGTACACCACGCTCCTGTGCGTGCGCCCCGACCCGCTCGGTGGCGGCCCCAGCATCCTGTCCGACCCCCACGCCGCGGTGGCACGGCTGCCGGAGAACAGCCGCGCCCTCCTGGCCGAGTCGGCCTACCACTACGGGACGTTCTTCGACCTCCACGGCGTCGGCGAGGAGTGCAAGCCGTTCCCGATCCTGGACGGCTCCGACCCGGGAGTGGGGTTCGTCCGGTTCACCGCCAAGATGCTGGAGCGGTCCCAGCTCGGCAAGGCGCACGCCGACGCCGCCCGCGAGCTCGCCGAGGAGCTCGTCCGGGGCCAGCTCTCCTTCATGCTCCAGGCCGGGGACTACCTCATCGTGAACCAGCGGTGCTTCCTGCACGGCCGGGAGCCGCTCCACAGCGGGCAGGAGACCGTCCCCGCTGCCGAGCGTCGGCTGCTCCTGCAGTTGTTCCTGCGCGAGCGGGCCGGCGACGGCTCGGCCGCGTAGCCGACGGACAGCGCCGGTGACCCACCGAGTCCCGCCCCCAGTCCGGCCGCCGGAACACGCGGCACGGCCATGGGGCGGGGCCCGGTCGGGCACCGCCCGGAACGGACCCCGAGGTAGGTCGTGAACGGGTGCTAGATGCGCGACTTCCGCACCGAGTGCCAGGCCGCCCCGGCCAGAGCCCGGGCCGACCGGACCACAGAGAGGTGCTCGTGCCGGCGGTACAGGTCCCAGTTGTACGGGATGAGCGACAGTTTGTTCGAGGAGAGCGACCCGGCCCGTTGCGCCCGGTACAGCGCCAACGGCTCCCGCAGCGCCCGCGCAGGAGTCCCATCCCGCATGATCGACAACCAGAGCGCGTAGTCCTGCCTCTTCGGCATGTCCGGCATCAACCTGGTCCCGACCACCCTGCGGTCGTACATGGCGGTCAGGGCGCCGATGTGGTCATGGATCAGCATCGCGCTGTAGTCCACGTACTCCGGTGCCCACACCACACGCTCGTTCGCGACGAAGTCGGCGGCCTCGCCCGCGTACAGGGCGTCGACCTTGTAGTAGGAGGTGAACGTCAGCGGCGTGCCGGCCGTTGCGGCGAAGGCGAGCTGCTTCTCCAGCTTCGTCGGCAGCCACATGTCGTCGCTGTCGAGGAACGCGATGTAGTCGCCCCGGACCCGCTCAATGGCCAGGTTCCGAGCCCGGGCCGCGCCCCCTTGCTGTGCCGCTGCCTCCGGCAGGACCCGCTCGTCCTGCTGGGCCAGTTCTTTCAGCAGATCCATCGAGTCGTCCGTGGACCCGTCGTCGGTGATCAGCAGCTCGAGATCGGGATGGGTCTGCGCCAGCACCGACCTCACTGAGGTCCCGAGCGTGGCCGCCGAATTGTGTACCGGCATCACCACAGAAACCAGGGGCACAGCGGTGCTCCTTACCCAGATGGAGTCGTCATGGATGTTGTTGTCGCCGGCCAAGGCTACGTGGGACTGCCGCTCGCCGTGCGCGCCGCCGAGGTCGGCCACCGCGTCGTCGGCTACGACGTGGACCCCGACCGCATCAAGTGCCTCACCGCGGGCGAGTCGTACGTGGAGGACGTCACCTCCGCACGCCTCCGCACGGTACTGGACACCGGGGCCTACTCCGCGACCGCCGACGCCGCCGCGCTGGCCGACTTCGACATCGCGCTGATCACCGTGCCGACCCCGCTGCGGGACGACGGCGTGCCCGACCTGACCTACATCGAGTCCTGCGCCCGGACGCTGGGCGAGCACCTCCGACCCGGCGCGACGGTGGTCCTGGAGTCCACGACCTATCCCGGCACCACCGAGGAACTGCTGCTGTCGATCCTGGAGAAGGCCTCGGGCCTGAAAGCCGGGGACTTCCTGGCCGGGTTCAGTCCGGAACGCATCGCGCCGGGGAACGCGAGGTGGTCGTTCGACGGGACGCCGAAACTGGTGTCCGGCATCGACGGCCCCTCATTCGATGCGATCAAGGGCTTCTATGACGGCATCTTCCAGACCACGGTCCCGGTGTCCGGGACGAAGGTTGCCGAGATGGCCAAGCTGATCGAGAACACCTTCCGGTTCGTCAACATCTCCCTGGTCAACGAGCTGGCGACGCTGGCGGCTTCCCTCGGCGTGAACATCTGGGAGGCGATCGACGCCGCGGCGACCAAGGGCTTCGGCTTCACCCGGTTCACCCCGGGGCCGGGAGTCGGCGGGCACTGCCTGCCCGTCGATCCGATGTTCCTGAGCTGGAAGGTCAAGCAGGAGCTCGGCGTCCCCTGCCGGTTCGTGGAGCTCGCTGCCGACGTGAACCGCCACATGCCCGACTACGTCGTCCGGCGTCTGACGGAAGCACTGGCCAAGCGCGGCATGCCCATCAGCGGATCCCGGATCCTGCTGCTCGGCATGACCTACAAGATCAACGCCACCGACCTCCGCGAGTCGCCGTCGGCACGTGTTGCCGAACTCCTGATCAACCTCGGCGCCAAGGTCCGCGGCGCCGACCCCAACGTCCCGGCCGGCGACCACACCAAGCTCAACGTGCCCTTGGTCGACGCGAACGCGCAGGAGATCGCGGCCGCCGACGCCGTGGTGCTCCTCATGGACCACGCACGGTTCGATCTCGCAGTGATCGAGGAGAGCGCGTCCTACGTCCTCGACTGCCGAAACCGCCTGTCCGGACCGAACGTCGAGACCCTCTAGCCCCCCGACCGCTGCCGATCCGTCCTTTCCTCCCAGGGAGTTCTCTTGCGCGCCGAATGGGAACACGCCCACACGGACTTCACCGTGCCCGCGCAGCGCCACATGCCCGCCTCGCTGGCCGAGAGCGAGAGCGATTGGCGCCACCACCTGAGCTCAACCCCCAACGGCTGGCTGATCCGGCACAACGCGATGAGCGAAGCACTCGCCAGCGGCAGGCCGATGCACCTGCTGCACACCACCAGGAGCATCGACGCCATCCGCACCAGCCGGCAGTTGCACGTCTCCACCGGATGCCTGGTCGGGGCCCTGTACTGCGCACCTCTCACCAGCCAGCGCGAGGGACTGCGCCCCCACAACCTCGGCGCCTACCTGCTGCGGACCAAACCCTCCGCCACGCCCCTGATCGTCGAGGTCACCCCGGACGCCCCGATCCCGCCCAAGGGCGTCGACTACCTGCACCTCGGCGCTATCCACCTGCGTACCTACCAGCGCTACCAGAGCTTCCTCACCCCAGCCGAGAACGACCAGCTCGACCACACCATGGTGGCCGGCCTGCGTACCGCCGCCCCGTTCCTCGACCTTGCGCTGCGGAACGCCACCGGCCACGCCACGCCAGCACTGAAGTTCATCGACGACCTGTCGGCCGCCGTGAGCGGCGTGCCGTTCCTCGGCTACCTGTATTTCGAGGTCGTGTCCGAATACCTGATGCTCCACTCCGCTACTCCGGAGACCAAGGCCTACGCCGAGGCGGGAGAGCTGAACAACTGGCTCTACAAGCGCCTCGCCTTTGCCGCCGTGGACGGCATGGACGCGCTGTTCGACCTGGCCCGTTTCAATCCGCGCCATCACCGGCTCGTCGAGCTCGTCGACGGCATCGAACCGGCCCTCGCGGCGGGAGTCGCCGAGTACGTCCGACAGCGACTGTCGCACCTGTTCGCCCGGACCGCGCTGGACCCGTCCCAGGACGCGGCAGCGGTCGGCTTCCAGGACATCGATCTCAGCACGCTCCGGGAAGTCGTGCCCGGACTGATCGGCCAGATGATCTTCCGCGAGATCCGGTACATGCCTCGCTACCAGCAGCTTTACCACGTCTTCGAGAAGGCCAAGGCGCTGGAGGCATGGGATTTTTGGAATGGCGAGGGGATCCCCACCCCGTTCAACGGAGTCCTTCCCAAGGGAGAAATTGGGGTAAATCCCGTCTACCCGCGATCGGCGGTCAGGGTATGGACGGCAGAACTGGACGGTAAGGGCTACGTGCATCCGGCCGAGGAGGTCACGGTCGTCTTCATGCCGCACCTGGCGTCGTGGTGGGCGCCACCCCGTCAGCGCGACAGGCCGATCGCCATCGATGACTCGCGAGTCGGGCTGGCCCTGGGAGCCGGATCCCCGGTTCCGCCCCTGCGGTCATCCATGAATGGAGTGTCCGCATGACCGGCAAGATCCTGAGCGTCCTGACCGGCATCAACCGCACTGCGGCGCCTTCGTCCGGGAGCATGATCCTCGTCAACGATCTCTACGCCGCAATGCCCGACATCCACACGACCTTCCTGGGCAGGGCGCCGGTCGATCAGGCGTGGGAGGCTGCGTTCGATCAGCTGATCGCCCTCTCCACCACGAAACGCCCCCAGGGCCCGGACTTCGCCCCCTACGTAGACGAGTTGACGCGCGAAGTCGGTGCGCTCATCGAGAAGGCCAGGCCGGACGTCATCCACGCCCAGTACCTCGGGTTCGCGCTCAGCCTGGCGTTCGCCCGAACTGCTGGCACCATCCCGATCATCTCCATCACCCACGGCCCCGAGGTGATGGCGGCCGAGCGCGACACATCGGAACGCGAGAGCCTGAATGTGGTCGCTGCCGCAAGCGCCGCGATCGTGGTTCCGACCTCCGCCCTCGCTGACCGCATCGACGATCTCACCGGACACCGATACACCGATCGACTCACGGTCGTCCCGTGGGGCATCCGGTTGAGCGATGCCCGGCTACGTGAGCAACCGCCCACCGGACCCGGACCGCTGTCGCTGGTGCACGCCGGTCGACTGGACGACAACAAGAACACGGTCACCGCCATCGACGCCCTCGCCCTGACCGATCAGCCGCACCACTTGACCGTGATCGGCGAAGGAGCCCTGCGGGAGCACCTGGAACAGCGGGCCATCGAACTCGGGCTCCGGGACCGGGTGCAGTTTGATCCGTTCCTGCCCCGCGCCGAGCTGTGGCAGCGTCTGCCGAGCTTCGATGCCTTTGTCTTCACCACCAGGGGTCTGGAGGCTTTCGGGCTCGTCCTCATTGAGGCCCAGGCCCACGGACTCCCAGTTGCCTACTCCGATCTTCCCGGTGTGAGAGAGATCCTCGGGGGCGCCGGCGTTCCCTATGCTCCTGGCGACCCGCACTCGCTGGCCGTGGCCCTGAACCAGATGGGCCGGGACTTCAACCTACGCAAGGCCTTGAACACGGCAGCTCTCAGGAACGCGCGCCGATACGACATCACTGCCACCGGCCGCCAGCTTCGGGAACTGACGCTCCGCCTCACTTCCTAATCCTGCAGCTCTTGCACCACTAGATGATCGATTCCAAGGGCTAGTGGTCGTAGGCGGTCAGGGAACGTAGGACGCTCTGTCCGGTGTGGTGGTTGTGCCAGATGGCGGCGG
>NZ_JBHWGA010000108.1:0-8269 GCF_042733315.1 Streptomyces sp. NPDC059718 | reverse complement strand
TCGCCACCGCGTCATGCTCATGGCCCACCTCAGACGCCGCTACCCGTGACGGAGCATCACCGGCGCACGGTGGCACACCCCCGCTTCACGAAAATCTTGCCAGGGCCACTTGAGTGCACCGTCGTGTACGCAGGTTTGTGCACCACTGCTCAGGCCACGTCGGTGTCCCGCTGGATGGCCTGAAGGCGGTTCTTGAGCCGGTAGCTGTTGCCGTTGATCGGGACGACCTCGCAGTGGTGCAGAAAGCGGTCGAGGATCGCGGTGGCCAGGACCTCGTCGCCGAAGACTTGGCCCCACTCACCGAAGGTCTTGTTCGAGGTCAGGATGATCGAGCCCTTCTCATAACGCTTGGAGATCACCTGGAAGACCAAGTTGGCCTCGGCTCGTTCCAGCGGCTGGTATCCCACCTCGTCGACCACGAGGACGCTGGGGCGGAGGTAGCTGGTGAGTTTACTGATCACTCGGCCCTGGTCCTCGGCTGCTTTGAGGTGGCGGACCATGTCGTCGAGGCTGGTGAAGTAGATCGAGTAGCCGGCCCGGCAGGCCGCGACGGCCAGGGCGACGGCGATGTGCGTCTTGCCGACTCCGGGCGGTCCGAGCAGAGCGACGTTGGCCTTGTCCTCGACGAAGGAGAGGGTGGCCAGGTCCTTGACCTTGCGGGGGTCGAGTTCGGGCTGGAAAGAGAAGTCATAGTCCTCCAGCGTCTTGTGGTGCGGCAGCTTCGACAGCCGTAGGCCGTTGCGGAAGCGGCGGTCGTCGCGGACAGCGAGTTCCTCGGACAGCACCAGGTCGATCAGATCGAGGTAGCCCATCTTGGCCTCGTCCGCCCGCTGAACGTAGTGGTTCAGTGCCTCGGCCAAGTGCGGCAGGCCGAGCTTGGCAGCGGTGGTGCGGATGCGGGTGCTGGTCAGCTCACTCAACGGGCGTCCTTGGTCGCGGAGTTTGAGGTGAAGGGGCGGGTGCCGGTCAGCTCGTCATAAACCGACAGCGGACGGCGGCCGACCGCCCGCCGATGCACGGCCAGCAACGTCTGACCCCCCGCGTCGGGAGCGGTGGAATGGGGAATCGAGAACTCCTCGCACCACATCAGGGACGTCACCCACGCCGAGGACGCATCCACCGTTCACACCGGGACCGCACCCCGCGCCATGGCGACCCTCCGCAACCTCGCCATCGGCGTGCTGAAAACCCTCGGAGCCGACAACATCGCCAAGACCACCCGAGCAATTCGCAACGAACCCGAGCGAGTACTCCACATCCCAGGCATCACTAACGATCAGACACCTATGGAACCTGATCAAGCCCTGCGCCGGACAGGCCGTGGGCGATCAGGGACCGCAGAATGGGCTCGGCCGGCACCCGTAGAAGATGTAAAGGTTCACCGTCTGGCTGTTTTGGTCCGTCGCCCCACTGTCCGCCATTCACCAAACTCTCCACGTGAAACATCGGCTTGTATTAATGAGTAACGAAGTGATGACTGCCCAGCATTTTAGTGAGTTCACGGCGGGACGTAATACCCAATTTACTGTAAATCTTTTGAAGGTGATTATCCACAGTACGTACCGACAAATGAAGAATATCGGCGATATCTTTGCTAGGGTTGCCATTTGCGGCAAGAAGGGCAATCTCTCGTTCACGTGCAGTCAGAACGCTAGGGGCCCAAGCAGCGGCGAGCAAGGGAGTACGGACACCAGGACAGTGCACCATGTAGGCCTGAGTCCTATTTGTGGCAGCAGTTGCACGGCGGGTTTGCCCCGCCTGTCGCCAGGCCGACGCAGCGGTGGTCGTCGCCTCAGCCGCCAACAGGAAGGCGCCGACATTGGCCAACTCGTCGGCTGCATCTTCAAGTTGCTCAGGCTCGTTGGCCGCCAGGGCAGCAACTAGGTGCAGACGAGCAGGAGCAAAAATACCGTCGCAGGATTCAGCAAGGTCAGTCATGCGGTCGACAACCTCTTTGGCGCCACCAAGGCGGGCGATATCGGTCAACAACATCATCTCGGAGGTAACGTGCCCGGTGTCGCGAGCCTTGGTAGCGGCGGCAGATAGGACGACTCTGGCTTCCGTCAACTGGCCACGGGATGCGTACAGCCACGCCTGTCCGAGATCCTTCTCACCCGTGTGGTACCCCATGGGTGGGTAAGCTTGTGTTTCGGCTAGGGCCTTCTCGGCGGCTTCCACGTCGCCTAGTACCGCAGCCGCAGCGGCCAGCCCCGCCCAGGCATGGAATAGCGACCGCTGACAACGATGGACACGTGCCTGTGCAACCGTATCTGCATACGAACGACGGGCGGCCGCCGCATCACCAGCCAACCATTCCACGCGTGCTCGGAAAAACGCTGCCAACGTCCAGGTCAGAACAGCATCGACGTCGACAAACACGCGTTCCGCCATTTTTCGGGCCTCTGCTAGTTTCCCCGCGTCCGCCAATGCAACAATAGCAGGCGTCAACTGCGTTGCCGGATGCGGTACCGCCTCCTGCTCCTTTATCTTTAGATGGGATGCATAGGAGTGTTCTGCCCAGGCAATCGCCTCGGCAGTGCGCCCAGCGAACGCTAGCCCTGATGTCCTACAGCTTGCCGCAACCGACCAAATACCAGGATTTGGCGCGTCGTAGGCGTTAATCTCCAAATTCTCCAATAGGGCAAGGCTTTGAGTTGGCTGGCCCGATACCATTCGCATCGACGCCTCGTTTAGGATCAACAGATGGCGAGCCGTTGCGTCGGTAACTTCCTTAAGAGCCAAATCGTTAACCCGCAAGGCCTCGTCGGTATTCGCACCCATCCAAAATAGATTCCAAGTACGGCTCAGGGTAGCAGTTACTCGTTGATCTTGCCTAGATGCTCGGGCTTCAGCTTCTGCCAAAAGCGCGTCCGCCGACTGCCACTGCCGTCCTAGTTGTGTCAGCGCCTCGCCGTGCATAACGCAGCTGATAAATGTACGACTACTGTCTGGCAGCGCCTCTAGAAAGGCGACAACCTGCTTATAGTCGTGTGCATGACGGGATAGCGTTGCAGCCTGAATGAGAAGTGCAGGCTCGGCGGTTCCAGTGGCGGCCAATTGCCATGCCACAAGGTATAGGAGATCTTCCCGGCGTCGAGCACCGCGGGCTTGGGTTCGGTCGATCTGAGCGAGCAATAGGTGACGGCGACGCAATGTAGGTATTTTCGACCGTAGCACCTCACCATACAGTGGGTGCGTTAGGGACAAGGTCGTGCGCTGCCCATTAACGGCGACTTGCAGCAAACCTGCATCTTCTAGGTCGGCCAACAATTCCGGGCCACAGGTAGCTTGAGCATCCGCAAGAGGAACCGGCTCACACAGCGCGAGAAGTTCCAGCACGGAACGAGTTTCTGAGTCAGCGGAGGCTAGCCGGCCACTTATTAGCTCGTACAGTTTGGGTGTGGTCAGTGATGCTTCCTTGGTCAGTTCCCAAATTTCCCCATCATTGACCAGGGTTTTGGCGGTCAGTGCCCCTAGCACCAGTTCCCGCAAATACAATGCATTACCGCCTGAGGTCGTATATAGCCGTTCCAACGTACGGCGACCCATCGAGGCTTTCAACGCCGCGTGCAATACCTCCTCTACCTGGGTTTCGGTAAAATCCGCCAGCTCAATCCGCTGCACTGTATGTCCGCTGGTTAGAACAGCCACAGCGTCGCTAAATGATTCTCCAGACCGCACCGTGCCGATCAGTCGTATCGCGCCGGCATCCAACAAATTTCGCAACAATACCGCTGATGTTGCATCCAACAGGTGGAGATCATCAACCAATATTGCCCAGCGCCGATTGCGTTGTGGTCCTGCCAGTGCACGAGCCACCGCCGCGAAACCCTTTACCGGGTCCGAAAAGTCTACCTCTGCCGGAATCAAATGTGCGATTGCCGCCAAAGGAACCGCCCCGGCCGCCGCTGAAGCGGTCACTCGAGCAGCCTGGAATTCACTGCTAGTGACCTGGGAAAGGCACTCCTCGGCGAATCGGGACTTGCCTACCCCCGCTGGCCCATAGATCACCACTCCCTGGCAGTCTCGTTTTGCCCATGCCGCTGCGAAAGTCTTCAACTCATACTCTCGTGCCACCAGCGGCCATCGTGAGGTTTGCTCCTGCATGTTCAAAACAGTCTCCTGGCGAGTCAGTTCTGACGCCTGTCTACCGAGGCCGCCACACGCACAGCACTGCGATCCTGCACTGTCCGCCTTCGCGGATAAGCCTCCGCAGACATCTATCGTCAAGAAAGCGTGGTTTCACCGTCTCGGGGGCGAGCAATCGGGATGGCAGGCGACGCCAAAACTGCGTCGCGACTCATACGCAACGGTGGCGCCGAGGCGGGCGGCGATCGCGGTAGAGCCGGTGTCGACGACGGCCTGTCATCCGGCCGGGGATGCGCTCCAGCACCCACAGTAGCGCCGCGGCGTCGTCGAGGCAGGGAAGGATCACGTCGACCTGTGGAGGGGAGGTGTCAGTCACCTTTCTGAGGCTACGAATCGACGCCGAACATTTCATGCACCGACTCCTTACGAAACACGGACGTCCGCCCGACGGGAGCCGCCCCCGCCCGTGCCCACAGTGCGAGACTCGTTATGTGACCGGCAAGACTGCTCCCGCGCCTGCTCGGCGTCCCGCTCGGGTTCTCGTTGTCGATGACGACCCGACTGTGTCCGAGGTCGTGGCGGGCTATCTGACCCGCGCCGGCTTCACCGTGGACCGGGCCGCCGACGGCCCCGCCGCACTTGCCGGCGCGGCCGCCGTTTGCCCCGACCTGGTGGTCCTCGACCTGATGCTGCCCGGTATCGACGGACTGGAGGTGTGCCGCCGCATCCGCGCCGAGCACGGCCAGGTGCCGGTGGTGATGCTGACCGCGCGCGGCGACGAGGACGACCGCATCCTGGGGCTGGAGATCGGCGCGGACGACTACGTCACCAAACCGTTCAGCCCCCGCGAACTCGTGCTGCGGGTCGAGTCGGTACTCCGCCGCGCGGGAGTCCAGCGTGCCGCGACGCATGCCGGGGGCGGCGCCCTGTTGTGCTCCGGGGCCATCGCGCTGGACCAGGCCGCCCGCAGGGTCACCCGTGACGGCGCGGAGCTCACACTGACCATCCGCGAGTTCGACCTGCTGGCGTTCTTCCTGCGGCACCCGGGACGGGTGGTGGGCCGCGAGGAGCTCATGCGCCGCGTGTGGGGCTGGGAGTTCGGCGACCTGTCCACGGTCACGGTGCATGTGCGCCGCCTGCGGGAGAAGATCGAGGACGATCCGGCCCGCCCCCGGCTGATCAGCACCGTGTGGGGCGTCGGCTACCGCTTCGACCCGCCCGGGGACGCGTCGTCGACGGAAGCATCCGATGCGTGATCTCCTGCTCATCGTCGCCTACGCCAGCCTCGGCGCGGTCCTCGCCGGGGTCGCCGGCGCGGTGGCGCTGCGCCTGCTGCGACACCGTTCGGTCGCCCTGTCCCTGGCGGTCGTGGCCGTCGTCACCGTGGGCGCGATGCTCGCGGGGACGCTGTCGGTGGCCTGGGCGATGTTCCTGTCCTCGCACGACCTCGGCGTGGTCACCACGGTGTGCGCCATCGCGGCGGCCGTGTCGCTGGCGGTGGCGCTGCTGCTGGGTCGGCGTGTCGTGGCGGGCAGCCGGGCGCTCGCCGAGGCCGCCCGTGCCTTTGGCGAGGGCGGCGGCTTCGCGGCGCCACCCTCCGCGCCGACCGCCGAACTCGCCGCGCTCGGCCGTGAACTGGCCGCCACCAGCGCCAGACTCGCCGCCTCGCGGGAACGCGAGCGTGCCCTGGAGGCCTCGCGGCGCGAACTGGTCGCCTGGATCTCTCACGACCTGCGCACCCCGCTCGCGGGACTGCGTGCCATGACCGAGGCGCTCGAGGACGGGGTGGCAGAGGACCCCGCCCGCTACCACCGCCGCATCCGCGCGGAGGTCGAGCGGCTGAGCGGCATGGTCGGCGACCTCTTCGAGCTCTCCCGGATCCAGGCGGGGGCGCTGCCCCTGGAGCCGACCCGCATGTCGGTGTACGACCTCGTCGACGACGCCCTCGCCGGTGCCGACGCACTCGCCCGCGAGCGCGGTGTGCGCCTGGTCGGCGACGGGGTCGAGCCCGTGCCGGTCGAGGTGGACGGGCGCGAGATGACCCGGGTCCTGGCCAATCTGCTGGTGAACGCCATTCACCGCACCCCGGCCGACGGCACGGTCGCGGTCGCCGCCCACCGCACCGAGGGCTCCGTCGTGCTGTCGGTCACCGACGGCTGCGGCGGCGTCCCCGCCGAGGACCTGCCGCGGGTCTTCGACACCGGCTGGCGCGGCACCGACGCCCGCACGCCGCCTGCGGGGGCGGGCCTGGGGCTCGCCATCGTGCGCGGCATCGTCGAGGCCCACGACGGCAGCGCGGCGGTGCGCAACGTCCCCGGCGGCTGCTGCTTCGAGGTCGTCCTCCCAGCGGCGGAATAAGGGCTCGCAGAGAATCAACATGCGGGTTTGATGTTCCTTGCGGGCTGACTGCCGTACTTGTCGAGGTGGGCGGCTACGTCCGTCGGGGTGCGGAATCTCGCAGTCGAGGGCGTGATGGTGTGGTCGTGCCCGGCCAGCAGAGGCCGTACTTCCTGGACACCCCGTGTGAGAGTGCTTCTGGTGACACCGAAGGGCTGGGTGAGCAGGTCATGGGTGCCGATCTTGCGTAGGCAGAGCACGGTGGCCAGGATCCGGTCCGCGTCACAGAGCTTGTCTTTGGCGCCGGCGCCTCGCGCGCGGAGCCGCTCACTGCCCCGGCGCTCGTGGCGGGTTCGCTCGCGCTGTTGCGCCAGCGTCGGGATCAGCGCGCCGAGCAGGGCATCCAGTTGCGAGATGGTCATGCCGGTCAGTTCCGGGTTGCGGAGCAAGGAGGCGCCGCGGCCGTCCAGGGCCCCGGCCTGCCGGGCGGCCATCGAGCCGTCGGTTTCCGGTCCCGTCCCATGGTCAGGGGCCTGACGGGGCTCGGCAGGGTGGAGGGTGTAGTTCCAGTCGCCGCGGAAGCGGTGCCGGCTCATCGCCAGCGCGTCGATCTCAGCGTCAGTGACCTTCATCCGGTGTCATAGGTGCGGGTGTCGAGTTCGGCCTGGGCTTTCAGCCCAGTGCGGGTGGTCGCAGCGATGCTGTTTACGATGACTTCGTGACTGGTCAGCGGCCTGCCGCGCCAGTTCATGGAGATGTGGGAGAATGGCCGGTGCTCCACCTTGTTCCACTTCGAAGTCCCAGGCGGCAGGTGACAGACGGTGATGTCCAGGCCCGTCTCCGCAGCCAGGGCGGCGAGTTCGGACTTCCAGGCGCGGGTGCGGTAGCCGTTGGAGCCGCCCGCGTTGGCGGTGATCAGCAGCCGGGTGGCCTGTGGGTAGTCGTGCCGACCGACCGCCTGCCACCAGCGGCGGATGGAGGCGACCACGAACGCGGCGGTGTCGTGATCGGTGCCGACGCTGACCCAGCCGGTGTTCGCGGCGACATCGTAGATCCCGTACGGGATGGCCTTGCCCGGCCCGTGCCGGTCCAGGAAGTCGTGTGTCTTGACCTGGACTGGTTCCCCCTTCGGCATCCACTCACGGCTGGCGTTCTTGTACTGGCCGACCAGCTCTTTCTTCTTGGTGTCCACGCTGATCACCGGGTTCCCGGCGTCCCGGTGATCGCGGGCTTGCTCGTTGATGTAGCGGAACTGGGCGTCGCGGTGCGGGTGCTGTGTGCCCTCGATCGTCTTGGCGCCTGCCTGCAGGCTGAAGCCCTCCTCGCGCAGCAGGTCGCCGACGGTGTCCGCCGAGACGCGGTGGCCTTGCCGGGTGAGTTCGTCGGCGAGATTCGTGGTCGACTTGATCGTCCAGCGCAGCGGCGACTCGGGTCCCCGCGCATGTCCGGCTCGACCAGCGCCAACAGTGCAGGTCGCAGCCCCGGATCCACCTCGGCGGCCCTATTGCGCCAGCCGCCGGGGCGGCGGACTCGGCCCAGCGGCTCCGCCTCCGTTTCCAGCTCGCCGACGCCCTTGCGGACGGTGGTCTCGCTGACGTCGGCCGCCTGCGCGACGGCCCGGATCCCGCCGGTCCCAGGATCCGGGCCTCGGCCCCCATCAGCAGACGGCGCTGGCGCTCGTCCAGGTGCGGGAACAACACCGCAAATTTCACGGCGAGTTGATCACGACTCTCCTGCGATATACGGGCGGTTGCAAGTTCGGGGTCGTGCGGCTGGTCGGGTTGTGACTGGTTGGGGTGCATAACAGGGCAGGCACGGGCTTCGTGATCATTGTGGTGTCTAA
>NZ_JBHWGA010000107.1:0-8294 GCF_042733315.1 Streptomyces sp. NPDC059718 | reverse complement strand
CTTTGTGTGTGTGTTGGTGGGGTCTTTCTATCCGGGGGGGGTTTTTTTTTTTTTTTTTTGGGGGGGGGGGGGGGGGGGGGGGGGGGGGGCGGCGGCCCCCCCCCCCCGCCCGGGCGCCCCCCCCCCCGCCTCCAAGCGTCGGTCAATGATCGAGCCGGTTTCACTGGTGGTGATTACGTGCAACTGAGCCCGGCCGTGGCTACTCGCAATGCAGGCAGGCCCACTTGGGTGGCCACTTCGCAGCTAGCTCGGCGGAGACAGGTTGCTCGTCGCGCGGGGCGGCTGATCCTTGCAGTATTGCGGCCTCATTGGTCTCGCCGGACGCCATCGTTGTCTGGCTGCACGCCCTCCGATACTGCGCACGTGTCAGGCCCGCCGAGACGCCCTGGGGCACCTGGTTGCGCGGCGGAAAACCCTCGCGGCGCTCGCCCATCGCTGTCTCCGGGCGCCGCCGGACGTGCGGGTTTCGAAGGAATCTGCCGCTCTACTTCGAGCATCGGATGTGCCGTCGGCCTGGGCAGGGTGGATCCTGGAAGTGCGGCTCCGCCGCTTCCTTCCAGGGCTTTCGCAGGCGGGGCCGCCCTTCGAAGAGCAGGGTGGGGCCAACCCTTTCCCGCGGCTCCCAGGGATGATCGCCGTGCAAGCTCGGACTCGCGGCGGCGCGTCCTCCCTTGGTGTTAGACCGGGTGCGCGCCTCCTACCGCCGCGGGCGGTACCGGCTCGCCGCGCCCTGAGGTATCCATCTGTGCTGGCAGCAGTACCGACGTACTGAGGCGCTGGGCGAGTTCTTGCTCAGCTCGCTGTCGCAGGCGGTGTCGCAAGTCTTCAGCGCGGAATGCCCGACTCGGTGTAGGTACTGGGTCTGTCGCAATGCGATGCCCCTTGTCCCCAAGGGGTTGCTGGCGGTCTTTCACCAGTGCGCAACGAGTTCAGACCGAAGGGGTTGCGCGTGGGAGGGGTGAATTGCCGACAGGGCCGATCGCGGCCGCCGTTATGCGGTCTGCGCCAATTCGGCCCGGCCGAAAAGCAAGGCGTACCCGGTTGGCAGTTGTGCGAGAACGCGGTTGATGACGTCGTCCCCAGCCAGGCGACTGAGAACCGCGAAAACGGTGCCGGCGTCCCAGCGTGCGGTGGCGGGCGTGCCGCCGGTACGGGTGGCCAGGTCGCAGACGAAGTCGAAGCCGGTGAGCGGCTCGGTGCGGGGGAGCTGGGCGGTGAGCTCGAGCGCGGCCTCGACAGGAAGCCGGGCGGCCAGGGCGACACGTTCTTCGCCGATCAGCTGCCGACCGAGTCCGGCCAGCACATCACGGACGGCCTGCTCAGCCCGTTCGCGGGTTGGGTAGGCGCCCTCGTAGCGTACGTGCTCGACCATCGCGTCGAACGTCATCGCCGGTGTGCGGAGGTGGGGCTGCAGGGACATTGGTGCGCCTTTCATGTTCTTGTTGTGGTGTGGGGCGGGGGCGGCGTGTCCCGCCCCACGGTCGCGAGGGTCAGGCCGGCTCGAGGTGACCGAACAGCAGGTCGTAGCCCGGGGGCAACTGCAGCAAGAGCCGGCGAAGGAGGTCCGGTCCGGCCTCCTCGGCGGCCACGCTGAGGACGGCGCCGACGTCCCAGCGTGCGGTCTGTTCGGTGGCGCCTTCGATCCAGGCGGCGGTGGCCCGCACGAACCGCTCGGCGTCCAGCGGCTCGGTGGCCTGCAGCGGATTGAGCAGGATGAGCGCGTAGGTCTCCGGCAGTCGGGTGGCGAGTTCCGCACGCTCCTCGCCGACCACGTGTGCGCCCAGCAGGGCCAGCACGACGCGCGCCGCCTGGTCCGCCTCCCGTGGAGTGGAGTATTCGCCGCGTTCCTGCACGCGTGCGAGGAACGCCTCCGATCGCATGGCCACGGTAATCCCCTTGTGTTACGCGGAGGACGGAACCGAGGAGGGAGGGAACGGTTTTCCGTCCTCCGCCGCTTACTGCGTGTGCCGGGTGGTACCCGGCTCAGGGCTCAGCCGCTGATCTGCTTGCGGTCGCCGGTGGACGTGATTGCGATCTTGCGTGGCTTGGCCCGCTCCGAGATCGGGATGCGCAGGGTCAGGACGCCGGCGTCGTAATCGGCCTGGATGTGCTCGGCGTCCAGGGTGTCGGCGAGCATGAGCTGCCGTGAGAAGACGCCGAGGGGCCGTTCGGACAGTTCCATCTGCACGTCGTCGGCCTTGGCGACGGGACGGCGTTCTGCCTTGACCGTCAGCATGTTGCGTTCGACGTCGATGTCGATCGCTTCCGGGGTCACGCCGGGAAGGTCGAGGGCGATCACGTAGTGGTCGCCTTCGCGGTAGGCGTCCATCGGCATGGTCGAGGGCCGCGACCATGTGCCGGACGTCCCCAGGAGCTGCTGGGTCAGACGGTCCAGCTCACGGAAGGGGTCGGTGCGCATCAACATCGTGAAACACCTCCAAGGGTTCGGGCAGTGGCTGCCAATGCGCTTCACCTGTCTTCCCTTGTACCATGTCGTCTAAGCGATGACAAACTTCGAGTCGTCGAGTGGATGACATGGAAGGAAGCGTTTGCCTCTTGAATGCCACCGACCCCTCTCCGTCGGCGGCCGCCGACGACGGTCAAGCCGTGCCGCTCCTGGCCACCGCGACCGCTCTGGCAGCCATCGACGAGGCTCTGCGTGTGGCCCGCGCCGCGGATACGGCGCCGGAGGCCCTGTCAGGTGACGACTCAGAACAGGCGCTGGCCTCGCTGATGCTGCTGCGGGAGGTGCGCGAGCAGCTCGCCGGCTGGGAGAGGGGTCTGATTGAGACCGCCCGCGCCGCCGGCGCCAGCTGGGCCGACCTGGCAGGCCCTCTCGGGGTCGCCAGTCGCCAGGCTGCCGAGCGCCGCTACCTGCGCCTGCAGCCGGGAGCAGCGGGCAGTACCGGGGAGGAGCGGGTGAAGGCCACACGCGACCGCCGCGCCGCCGACCGCACTGTCACAGCCTGGGCACGCGACAACGCCGCCGACCTGCGCCGCCTGGCCGCTCTCGTCACCGGGCTGTCCGACCTTCCCCCCGCGGCCCGCTCCGCCATCGACGGGGCCCTCGCCCACAACGACGCGGCTCGATTGATGGCCCCCCTTGCCGCCGTCCGCATCCATCTGCAGCCGGGGCATCCGGAGATAGCTGCGCGCGTGGACGCTCTCACTCGGCACGCCGACCAGCTTCGCCAGGACAGCCACGACCAGCGACGCGACGCTTGACCCAGCGGAGGGATCGCCGCGAGCGTCCCCCGGCAGGCGTTACCGGCGGATCGGTGGTCGATACAAACTATGGTGCGGATCCGCCGCTGGGTGCCGTTTGCCAGGCCCCTGCCATCCAGAGAAGAGCCCGCCGCCCCGAGGCGCTTCCGCCCCGAGGCGCTTCCGCCCCGAGGCGCTTTCGCGCCGGGCGCCGCGGCGTGCCGCCCGCCCATCACCAAAGATCAGGGCCGCCGTTGCCGCCCCGCCATTCGACCAGCTCCCCTTCCCCAGAGGTCCCTGACTCGGGGCCTGAGGCCAGCCTGCCGCAGCAAGACGAGAATGTCCCTGGGCCCGTGGGCCAGGCCAAGGATGCGCTCACCCAGCCGGACCCGGCGCCCGCCGCATTCCGAAGGCGGATACACGATCACTCGGCATTCCACTTCTCCAGCCTGCGATGCAGTCTCGATGGCCGCATGCTGGAACAACGACCCTGTCCGGAGCTTTCTGCACTCCCCCCGTACGGGCCCAGCACGCCGCCGGGGAGTGACCGCTGACACGGCAACCATCGAGGTCCGCAACAAATGCACGACAAGAAAACGACCGCGCTCGTCGTGATCGACATGATCAACACGTATGAGCATGAGGACGCGGAACTGCTGCTGCCATCTGTGCGAGAGGCGCTCCCCGGCGTACGGAGGCTGATCTCACGCGCTCGCGAGATCGGTGTGGACGTCATTTACGTCAACGACAATTACGGACGCTGGCGCTCCCATCACGACGAGATCCTCGACATGGCACTCGCCCGCCCGCATGCCGACCTGGTCGAACCGGTCAAGCCCGACGCCGACTCGTTGTTCGTCGTCAAGGCCCGGCATTCGATCTTCTTCCAGACCCCGCTGGAGTACCTCCTGGACCGGCGGAACGTCGGCCATCTCGTGCTGTGCGGGCAGGTCACCGAGCAGTGCGTGCTGTACTCGGCACTCGACGCGCACGTCCGGCACCTGCCGACGACCGTCGCGAGTGACGCTGTCGCCCACATCCATCGCGACCTGGCCGACGCTGCACTGCGCATGATGGAGCGCAACATGGGCACCCACATTTGCTCAGTGGACGAAGTCCCGCTGGGCGTCGAGGCCGGGACACCGCTCCCGCCACCATGACTGGTACGGTCCGCCAACACGGTCGTGTGCTTTCACGAACACGGGGCCCTCCAGCGATCAGACGCGTAGCAGGGAACTGCCTACTCGCAAAGGCCGCCATGGCTGGTAAGCCGCTCATTGTGGTGGCTCCAACTGGGTGTCTCGCAGGTAGGCCTTGTGATGCTGGCAGCCGATCCGACAGCACCGCGAGCAGATCGTGCTGCCCAGCTTGGCCCTGCCCCTTGTGAGAGCGGCAACACCACTATCCGGCCCCTCGCTCGAGCAGGAAGACCCGGACACCGCTGCGGCGCATCCTGACACTGGGGCTCCATCTTCTGTCCCCGTCGCGCACAGCAGGCGGGGCCGCTTTGCCCAGCCGGTCGTGCGGGCTTGGGCGAAGTGGGCTGGGGGCGCGTTCTTCGGCCGGCGTTGCGTAGAGAACAAGGTTGCGTTCGTAGCGGCGTGCCGCGCGGTCGTACGGTCCGGCGCACGTGATCAAAGCCAACCGGTGGGGGCCGGCGCGCGTGAAGAGGTCACGTGGCAGATGCTCCTGCTGGTACGTGCGCCGAGCAGTGACCCGATAGGTTCTCACCTTGGTGTCGGCTCCTGTCACTGTGATGGGGCCCCCCACGGGTATGTCGAGGAGGGCGGCAAAGGTTCCCGGCCCGTCTTTGCGGCTGTCGACATGGCCCGCGATCAAGACCGTGCCGGTCGCCGCGCCCAGCGGGGCCCCCAGTGCCCACCATCCGCCGGTGTGAAGGTTTTCCGGCAGGTCGAGAGCACCGTCGGCCCGGCCGGCGACAGGTACGACGGCGGCATCGAGACCGGCTGGTCCATGGATGCGGGTGGGCGGCGACGCATCTCGGTCGTCAGAGGCGGGGCGGTGCCCGCCGGGGGGCAGGGTGCCCCAGTCGGTGACGCCCAGTTGTGGCGAGGTCCAGGCCAGGCAGCCGGCGGCCGCCGCGCCCAGACCGCAAAGTGTCATCACAGCGGCGGCCGACCGGTGGCGTTCCACGGGCTCTAGCTCTTCCCGGCCGTTCGGCGGCGGATGCGCAGGAGCCAGGCCACTCCGCTGACGGCGAGCAGTGCGCCTCCGGCCATGCCGACCACGCCGTCGGTGGCGGCCGAGCCTTGCGCAGCGGCGAGCTGGCCGCCGGATCCAGAGGAGCTTCCCGGCCCCTGAGGTTTCGGTGATGCGTGCAAGGTAAGGCGTAAGGCCGATGCGCCGTAGGGACACAGGCGGGCCACTCCCAAAGCCCCTTCGCGCGCGCCGGCCATCGCTCGTCGGCGGCGGTAGGACGACACCCGACTCGCGCTGTCCAGCGTGCTCCGACCGGGCAGGCTGCGCATCCTGGGCTGCGGCCCGCCCTCTGACTCCGTCGCGCACACCGGGCGGGGTCGTCGTGCTCCGACCCAACTCCGCCCCCAGAATGGCCTTCCCCGGTCCGCGAGCGGTCCAACAGAGGAGGCTACGGAGTCCACATCGTCGGGCCGACCCCACGCCATTCGACAACCTCGCCGCTGTACAAGTCAGCTATCCGCAGGGGGGAGCCCAGCGTGGCGCACGAGCGCGACCAGGTCTCGCGGAGCGTATGCGAGGCCAAGGATTTTCCCGTCGTAACGCACACGGCGTCCCCCGCTACCCGTCGGCGGGTACACGATCCCACGGCAGTTCATGAGGCAAGCGTGACCCCAGCCGCGAGCAGTCGCATGTTGGTAGCGCAGCCCCGTCCACGCGGGAGACGTCACAGGGAGGGGCCGCCCCTCACTCGGCTGCGGCGACTAGCTTGCGGCCCCCTGCAGGCCCGCGGAGGCTAGGTGCAGCGCCGAGGGGTTGTCCACCTCACCCAAGACGTCCTTCGGTCGAGAGCCAGGCCCCTGCCGTGCGAGAGGCGGGGCCTGGCCCACATCTTCAGCGCGCGGCAACGAGCCTTTCGGGCATTCTGGAACAGCGAGCCTGCCCGACGTGCCCCCACACGCCCGCAAGACCGCCCGGGAAGAAGGGGCCCCCACCGCCGCGGGCTGCGCGGTGAGGGCCTCGCAAATTCCCGGGAGCGGGCGCACCATTTAAGTGCGGCCTCGTCGCCGTCCTTCCCTGACTAGAGGCGGGGCCACCCGCAAGTGTCCGCCCGACTGGTCGTGTGAACCATCCACGAGGCCCGGGCCCCAGCCGGGCGGGCTCAGCACTCGATAGAACCTCCAGCCCTCCGGACCGCCCACCCACCTCCTACGAGCCCAGCCGACTTCATGGATCTTCGCGCTGCCCTCGGAAACCCGTACTTCGAGGGTTTCAGCCGGGCGATGCGAGGTAAGGCGACCTGCCGGAGCCGCCCGTTTCGCCCCCCGACCGGGCGGTTCCCCGAGAGGCTCCCCTCTCTCGGCGCTCAGCGCCTTGCAGGCCGGGGTCTGCTCCACTCGGGGCCCGGTCGGTGAGGAGGACGTGATGGACGAGAACACCCGCGTGCATCTCCCCGGAAAGAAGGTCCCGGTCAGCGGCATCTATGAATGCACCTGCGGCCAAGGCCACCGCTTCGTCAGCACGGATGTGGAGGGCCACACCTTCCCATCGGTCCCGAAGGACTGCTCCGGCATCGGCTGGAATCTGCTAATCCCCGCCCACGTGGAGCGAAGCCCCTAGGTCCCCACGCAGCCCGCCCGGTTACGTGGTGAGGGCCGGGCGGGCGCCCTGCGCAGCGCCATGGTGAGCAGCCCGATGTCCAGGACGCTCAGGCGCTGGTCGTCGACCGCGCGGTTGTCCACGGCGAGGAACCGAGGGGGCCGGGTGGGTAGCTTCCTCACTGGCCGTCACCTGCTCCCGCGGGTGTGGCCGGACCGGTAGCAGCGGCATCCGCACCCGGTGGGGGCAGCGGCTGTGCTGCACGCCCAGAGGCGCGGTGGTGTGTGGCCGTCCGGCCGGCTGTTCCGGCGTCGGGTGTCCGGGCGGCTATGCCCGTGGCGTGGTGACCCGTGGTGGCTGCGGAGCCTGTCCGCTCGGGCTGCTCGAGACGGGTGGGAGCCGCGGTATGCCGGGCCGTGGGGGTCCCGGCCGGGCATTGCCAGTCGGCCTGGGCCTGTCCCGCAGTGAAGGCGGGCCAGGCTCCCACGAGTTGTGGGCCGACGTCCGTCTGTCTCGCGGTGGCCCCAGGCGTGGGGCGCGGGTGGGGCTGGGGCCGGTGTCCGGGCTGAACGCGGGCCGCAGGGCGTGGTCCGGCTGCCTTCGGTACGGGCCGGGCATGCCGGTCCCGTGGTGCCGGCTTCGGTGACGGTGGCAGGCGGATGCACAGCGGCGGTCATGTGGGCTCCCGGGCGGGTGGACGTGGGTGATGTCATCCATGAAGCCCGGTGGCACTCACCGATTTGCTCACCGAAAAGGGGGGTGAAAGATCACAATCCGGCATCACCTGCAGCCGGTGAGTGCCGTTACGCCATCGGTGAGGAGCACGAATCTGCTCACCACCGCAGGTCGCCAGGCCTTTCGGTACCTCACCGCTCCACTGGCTGCCCCTGACTCTGATTCTGACGCCATGACGGGCTGCGGTTGCTGCGTGCGAGGCTGCACGATGGCGGAGAGCCAGAGCTTCCCGCGCCGAAGGGCGGCTGGCGCACCGTCCGGGGAGCACAACCGGCTCAGGCCCTGACGCCCGTCGTCCGTCGGCGGACCCCCGATGCCCGGACTGGTGAGAAGGAGGCGCTGCGGCCGGCGCCCCGTGTGCCGCTGCGCGCAGTGCCGGATGGTCCGGCGGGAGGGACGGCCTCTGATGGAGGCCGGGCGACAAGCGCGGTGGCATGGGCATGCGCCCAGGTCTCGCGCACCCGGTCTTGTGTGGGGAGGGGGCGCTGGACAGGGGCTGGGGGCTTTTCGCTGTGGTTACTGCGGTGGGGTGACGAAGGTGCCGCGTTGGGGCACGGTGAAGACCAGTCCGTCGGCTGCCAGGACGGCGATGGCGCGGC
>NZ_JBHWGA010000106.1:0-8340 GCF_042733315.1 Streptomyces sp. NPDC059718 | reverse complement strand
CCACCGGACTCCCGGATGACCGGGGCCGACTCACCGGTGATCGCCGACTCGTCCACCGACGCGACGCCCTCCACGACGTCACCGTCACCGGGGATGATCTGCCCGGCCTCGACGACCACGTGGTCGCCCAGCTTCAGGCCGGAGGCCGGGGCCTCCTCCTCACGGAGCGAGGTGGCCCCCGGCCGCCAGTCGATCAGCCGGCGGGCGACGGTGTGGGTCTTCGTCCGCCGCAGGGTCTCGGCCTGCGCCTTGCCGCGGCCCTCCGCGACGGCCTCGGAGAGGTTGGCGAAGATCACGGTCAGCCAGAGCCACACGGTGATGACCCAGGCGAAGACGCTCGGGTCCTTGATCGCCGAGAGGGTGGTCAGGACCGCGCCGACCTCGACCACGAACATGACCGGGTTCTTGATCATGACCCGGGGGTCGAGCTTCTTGACCGCGTCCGGCAGCGAGGTGAGGAGCTGCTTCGGGTCCATCATGCCGCCGGAGACCCGGTGCGGCTGCTGCGGCTCGGTCGGGGCGCCCCCCGGCGACGCGGGGGGTTCGAGGGTGGTCAGGGACATCAGGACAGACCTTCCGCGAGCGGACCCAGCGCCAGGGCCGGGAAGTAGGTGAGGCCGACGACGATCAGGATCACGGCCGTCAGCAGGCCGACGAACTGCGGCCGGTGGGTGGGCAGCGTGCCCGCCGTGGCCGGCACGGGCTGCTGCCGGGCCAGGGAGCCGGCCAGCGCCAGGACGAACACGATCGGCAGGAAGCGGCCGAACAGCATGGCCAGGCCGAGCGCGGTGTTGTACCAGTCGGTGTTGACGGTCAGGCCCGCGAAGGCCGAGCCGTTGTTGTTGGCGGCCGAGGTGAAGGCGTACAGCACCTCGGAGAAGCCGTGCGCACCGGAGTTGAGCATGCCCGCGCGCTGACCCGGCATCGCCATGGCGAGGCCGGCACCGATCAGGACGATCGCCGGGGTGGTGAGGATGTAGAGGGAGGCGAACTTCATCTCCCGGCCGCCGAGCTTCTTGCCCAGGTACTCCGGGGTGCGGCCGACCATCAGACCGGCCACGAAGACCGCGATGATCGCCAGGATGAGGATGCCGTAGAGGCCGGAGCCGGTACCACCGGGGGCGATCTCACCGAGCATCATGTTGAAGATCGTCATCCCGCCGCCGATCGGCGAGTACGAATCGTGGAAGGAGTTGACCGCGCCCGTGGAGGTGAGCGTCGTCGACGCCGCGAACAGCGCCGACCCCCACACGCCGAACCGCTGCTCCTTGCCCTCCATCATGCCGCCCGCCAAGTGGCCGGCCTGGCTGCTCACGCTGTGCAGCTCGTTCACCGTGATGACGGCGACCGATGCGGCCCAGATCACGCCCATCACGGCGATGATCGCGTAGCCCTGGCGGTTGTCGCCGACCATGCGGCCGAAGGTGCGCGGCAGGGAGGTGGCGATCACCAGCAGGAGGTAGATCTCCAGCCAGTTGGTGAAGGGGTTGGGGCTCTCGAAGGGGTGGGCGGAGTTGGCGTTGTAGAAGCCGCCGCCGTTGGTGCCCAGCTCCTTGATGACCTCCTGGGAGGCCACCGGGCCACCGGTCATGCTCTGGTGGTCGCCGACCAGGGTCGAGATGGACTCGACGCCGTGGAAGTTCTGCACCACGCCGCCGGCGACCAGCACGATCGCGAAGACGAAGGCGAGCGGGAGCAGCACGCGCACGACGATCCGGGTGAGGTCCACCCAGAAGTTGCCGATGCGGTCGGTCTTCTTGCGGGTGAAGCCCCGGATCAGGGCGGCGACGACGGCGATGCCGACGGCGGCCGAGACGAAGTTCTGCACCGCGAGACCGGACATCTGCACCAGGTGGCCCATCGTGGACTCACCGGAGTAGGACTGCCAGTTGGTGTTGGTGACGAAGGAGGCGGCCGTGTTGAAGGACACGCCGGGCGTCACCGCGGGCATGCCTATGGACAGCAGCAGGTGGTTCTGCAGCCGCATGAAGCCGTAGAGGAAGAGGACGGAGACGGCCGAGAAGGCCAGCACGCTCCGCAGGTAGACGGACCACTTCTGGTCCGCGTCGCCGTCGACCCCGCCGAGGCGGTAAGCGAAGCGCTCGACGCGAAGGTGCTTGGCGGAGGTGAGGGTGTGGGCCATGTAGTCGCCCAGCGGCCGGTAGGTCAGGGCCAGCGCGCCGACCAGCGCGAGGATCTGGAGCCAGCCCGCGAGGGTGTCGTTCACTAGAACTTCTCCGGGTAGATCAGTGCCAGCACCAGGTAACCGACCAGGGCCACGGCGACGACGAGTCCGACGACGTTTTCGATGCTCACAGCCGCTCCGCCCCCTTGGCCACGAGGCCGAGCACGGCGAAGACAGCGACGGTGAGGACGATGAAGGCCACATCTGGCATGCGGAGACACCCCGGAAGTCGTGTGGGGACGATGCCGCGTACCCGGTCGGGACCGCGGCGCCGGTGAAAAACCGGTGTACGTAGCGAAGCGCCCCGCAGTGCCCCCGACGAGCTTCGTTAGCGGGTTCCTGACGCGGCCCCGGATCGGCTTGACGGCACTTTGACGCCGCCCGGCCGAACGGGTGACGGGGGTGGCGTGGCGCGTCGGCGCGGTCGAGCGCGGCGGTCGGCCGGGGCTCAGAGGCCCGGTACCCACTCCTCGGGCGGCGGCAGGGGGCTGTAGCGGGCGCTAAGGTGACGGGCCAGGGCGTCGCTCTAGACGCCCTTCACCCGGAAGTTCTCCAGGTCCTCGACCGGACGGCCATGCGCACACAGCGGCGCGTGTTGCCGCGGTGGTACCCGATCGCGTGGAACCGGCCGTAACCGGGATCCCACCGGGTGGGGAGGATCCACAGCTCGGCCCCGGCAGTGAAGTGATTTTCCGCGCTCAGAACCGCACGTACACGTTCTTCGGCTGGGTGTAGGACTCCAGCTCCTCGATGCCCTCCTCCCGGCCGACGCCCGAGTTCTTCACCCCGCCGAAGGCGGTCCCGGGGATGTGCGCGGAGCTGGCGTTGATCCACACGTAGCCGGTGCGCAGGTCGCGGGCCGCGGCCATGGCGGTGTGCAGGTCGGTGGTCCAGACGCTGGCGGTCAGGCCGTACGGCAGCGCGTTGGCCTCGGCGATCGCCTGGTCGTACGCGTCGAAGGGCGCCGCCACCAGCACCGGCCCGAAGATCTCCTCCCGGAACAGCGGCCCGGAGGGGCCGGCGTGGGCCGCGAAGAGGGTGGGCCGTACGTAGTAGCCGGGCCGGTGCGGGGCGCTGCCGCCCGCGACGAGGCGGAGGGCGGGGTCGGACAGTCCCGCCCGGATGTAGGAGGTCACCTTGCGGTAGTGCTCCTCGGAGACCAGGGGGCCGATGTCCGTGGTGGGGTCCGCAGGGTCGCCGAGGCGCATGGCGTCCATGCGCCTGCCCACTTCCTTGACGACGCGCTCGTAGAGGGAGCGGTGGACGAGCAGGCGTGATGTGGAGCCGCAGCTCTGGCCCTGCCAGGTGAAGTTCATGCCCGCCATCGCGCCGTCCACGGCCGCGTGCACATCGGCGTCGGCGAAGACGATCAGCGGGTTCTTGCCGCCCAGTTCGAGGGTGACCGTCTTGACCGCGGAGCTCGCCGCGCGCGCCTGGACGCGGCGTCCGGTGGTGGACGAGCCGGTGAACGCGATGCGCGGGACGTCGGGGTGGGTCACCAGCCGTTCGCCCGCCACGGAGCCCAGGCCCGGCACGATGTTCAGGACCCCGGGCGGTACGAGGCCGGCGGCCAGTTCGCCCAGCCGCAGGGCGGACAGCGAGGTCGCCTCGGCGGGCTTCAGGACGACGGTGTTGCCGGCGAGGAGCGGTGCGGCGATGCGGGCGGCCGCGAACATCAGGGGATGGTTCCACGGGATGATCCGCCCGACGACGCCGAAGGGGTCGCGCAGCGTGTAGTCGAGGGCGTCGTGGTCGGCCATGGGGACGGTCTCGCCGCGCAGTTGGAGGGCGAGTCCGGCGAAGTAGCGCAGCTGGGCGGCGGCGACGCGGAAGTCGCCCCGCATGACCGCGACCGGGCTGCCGTTGTCGATGGTGTCGATCCAGGCCAGTTCCTCGCCGTGCTCCTCGATCGCCTCCGCGAGGGCGACCAGCACCCGAGCCCGGTCCGTCACGGAGGTGGCCCCCCACGCGGGCGCCGCCGTACGGGCCGCCTCCACCGCGTCGTCCACGTCGACGATGCCGCCGAGGGGTATCCGGGTCACCACCGTCTCGTCCGCGGGATTGATCACGTCCAGGGTCTGGCCCGAGGCCGCGTCGGTCGCCTCCCCTCCGATCAGCATGTGCCAGGGCCGGTCCACGATCTCGCCCGCGGTCGGTCGTGCGCCGGCCGTGCCGTACGGATTCGACAGCTCCGAAATACGCATACAATCCAGGTTTGCACCCGTATGTGCCGTATACAGTGATTGAACGTTTTATATCGGCAAACACCGTGTATAGCGCAGGCCAAACGGCCGGGCAGGGCCGCGGGCGGCCGGCTCAGCCGTCCAGCCAGCCGCGTTCATGGGCGAGGAGCGCGATCTGGAACCGCGTCCGGGCGCCGAGGGCGGTGCCCGCCTCGCTGACGTGCTTCTGCACCGTCCGGCGGCTCACGCCCAGCACCCTGGCGATGGCGTCGTCCTTCATCCCCGTGGCCATGAGGTGGAGGATCTCCCGGGTCCGTTCGTCGGTCTCCACGGTCTCCCGCTCACGGCGCGCGACGGGCCAGTCCTGGCGGCTCTCCAGTGAGACCGGTGTCGCGCGGTCCCAGATGCCCTCGAAGAGCGCGACGCACACCTCGATCAGGGCCGGGGAGTGCACCACCAGCGATCCCGCCGAGGGCCTGTCGCCGTGAAGCGGGAGGAGGGCGGCGGTCCGGTCGAACAGCGCCAGTTTGACGGGGAGCCGGGTACCGAGGCGGAACTCACCGCCCACCGCGGTGCCGCGCAGCGCGGTCTCCAGGGACACCTCGTCGGTGAAGCCGTCGGCCTCGTACACCGACCGCAGCCGTACGCCCGGGGCGACGGCGGTACGGTCCGGGTCCCGGTGGCCCGAGTCGTCCTCGGTCCCGGTCACGTAGGGCGGCTTGGCCAGGTGCAGCACCTCGCTCCTGCTGCCCTTCAGCAGGTACGCGTAACGGGCCGCGACCTCGTCGCCGTGCTCCAGGACCTCCACCAGGTTCGGCGCGCCGGGGTGCGCGACGGAGCGGTAGAGCTCGTCGAGCTGCTCCATGAACAGCTCGGTACGGGCCAGTTCGCTCCGCCTGCGGGCGAGCAGGGATCCCAGTGAGGAGCGCGGTGGGCCGGCCTTCCAGCGCGGGGACCCGCCGGGGATGCGGATGACCAGGAGTTCGTCCTCGAGACCCCGCAGCGCCCGTTCGGCCTCGTCGGCGGACGTGCCGACCGCCTCGGCCACCGCGGCGGCGTCCGCCGAGGGGTGGCTCACCAGGTACTCCAGGACCCGGCCGCCCAGGGGGCCCAGCCCCGTCCCCGCCCAAGGACCGCCCGATGAGACATCCATGCAGCCTGCCACCCCTGTACGTCCGCGCCCCGCGTGATGATCGTACGCCTCGCGGAAAGGCCGGCGGGGGCCCGGTCCGGCGTGCGCCGGTCCGGGCCCCCGTCGGGGTGGTGCGGTGTCGCGGCCGCTCAGCGGCAGGTGCCCGCGGGGCGGGCCCGGGTCACCAGGTCGGTGTCCGTGGTGGTGGTGTCCATCCACAGGACGCGGCTGCCGGTGCCTGCGGCGGCGTTCGACTGCTGGCCCTTGCTGCAGGAGACCCGGCCCAGCGGGGTGCCCTGCGGGGTGAACTGGTAGAGCTTGGCCAGCGAGTCGTTGTAGTCGTCGAAGACCTGCGAGAACGAGGCGTACACGGTCAGCGTGACCGCGGTGTCCGACGCCGTGAGGCCGAACGCCCGGACGGGGTTCGGGCCCTTCTCCGCGATGACGTCGGTGACGGTGGAACCGTCGACGGACGCCCGGCGCAGGGTGGTGAAGTCGTCGTCGGTGTAGTCGGTGTCGATCAGCCAGTACACCCCGGCAGCGCTGATCACCGGCGTGCTGATCCACTCCGGCTGCGAGGGCGCGCCGAGGGCCACGGTCTTCCCGGTGCTGGTGTCGAAGACCTCCACGACGACCCCGTAGGTGCCGTCGAACATGCCGTCGTGGATGTACGCGATGCGCCCGTCCTTGACGGCGGGCTCGACCGCCTGGTTGTAGTCCCGGCCGATCGGCACCTGACGCGGCGTGGTGTCGCCGCCCTTCAGGTACAGGACCCGCTGCAGCGAGGTCGCCTCGTCACGGCGGGACCAGGCGACCGTGTCGCCGTCCACGCTCAGGCCGCTGATCTCCGAGGTGGTGCTGTACAGCGTCTTGACGGCACCGCCGCCGCCCACGGGCGCGGACAGGATGTCGTAGGTGTGCAGCCAGGGGTCGTCACCGGGGACGTCGCCGACCGCCACCCACACCACGCGCTTGCCGTCGGTGACCGGGCTGAGGTGCGAGCGTCCGTCGACCGGGGAGATCCGGCGGGGCTTGCCCTTGCCGTCGGTGCGGCCGGTCCACACGGCGTACGGCTCGGTGCCGTCGGCGCTGGACTTGGGGGCGGCCCACCAGTCGCCGTGGGCGCTGGGGCTGTTGCCGGTGCCGACGTACTGCATCAGGGTGCCGAGCCTGCCCATCAGCACGTCGCTGTCGAGGCCGAGGTTCTGCTCCCAGCCGGGGACGATGCCGTGGGCGTCGAAGGCCTTCTTCACCTTGGCCAGGCGGTCGCCCTTGACGTGCAGCGACTTGGCGGCGGCGATGACGGCGTCACGGCCCTCGTCGAAGCCGTCGAGGGGGGTGATGTAGGAGGTGAGGGCCTTGTAGACGATGCTGTCGGCGAGTTCGCCGCCGAGGCTCTCACGGATGTCCCACAGCGAGCCGCTGAAGATCGTGGAGTTGACGTGCACTCCGCCGTTGTCGTAGGACGAGCCGAGGGGCAGCCCGAGGAAGCCCTTCGTGGTGGCGCCGTCGTTGAGGTCGCGGAAGGCGCAGTCCTTCGGCGCCCGGGTCCGGCAGAGGTCGCCGCCGATCAGGCCGGCCTCGGGGTCGGTCATGGAGGTGCGGTTGACGGTGACGTCGATGACGTTGCCGAAGTAGTCGGCGATGGCCTCGTTCATGGCGCCGGACTGGCCGGCGTAGACGAGGTCGGCGGTGTGCTCGACGACGCCGTGGGTCATCTCGTGGCCGACGACGTCCAGGTCGGAGGCGAGGGAGCGGTACTCGTCGTCACCGGTGCCGTACACCATCTTGGTGTGGTCCCAGAACGCGTTGACGAACGGCGAGCCGAAGTCCGTCACGCCGACCAGGGAGTTGATGGCCATGCCCTTGCCGTCGAGGCTGTCGCGCCCGAAGGTGCCGCGGTAGAACTCGTACACCTTCCCGGCCGCCCAGTGGGCGTCCACCGCCCCGCTGTCGGTCATCTCCTGCGGCGCCTTCGTGGTCGGCATCGCGAACGGCACGACGCTCTCCGGCCACTGGCCCGACACGTCCTGGTACCAGACGCTGGAGGCGTCCCAGGTCTGGATGACGTTGTGGCTCTTGCTGTCGGCCATGTGCGCGGTGTCGCGCAGCAGGTACTGACCGGTGGCGGCGTCCTTGCTGAGGTTCAGCGGCACGGTGGTGCCGCTGAGCAGGATGCCGCTGCCGGTGACGCCCGCCGATCCGGTCGCCGCCGCGGGCGCGCCGCCCCGCATCGAGGTGCCGCTGCGCATGGACGTGCCGCTGCGGTGCGTGGCGCCGCCGGCGGAGCCGGGGGGCGCGAACGTGGGCAGGCCGCCGTACTCGAAGACCGCGACACCGGTGGCGGCGTCGACGTAGACCTCCTGGACCACGGGTGCGCCGGTGGCCGGGTCGGTGCCGCGCACGGTGACGTGGCGGGCGAGCACGCCCTTGCCGGTGGGGAGCACGGTCAGCCCGCGGTCGGTGCCGGTCAGGTCGTCCTTGGCGCTCTTGGCGTGCGCGGGACGGTATCCGCCCTTCGCCAGCTCCGCGCGCACCTGACGCACCGCGCCCTGCACGGCGGTGGGGGCGGGGAGGGTGGGGCGTGTGGTGTCGAGGTCGAGGGCGGTGAAGTAGGAGCCGGAGGTGCCGGTGACGGTGCGTTTGCCGTCCTTGTGGTTCATGCGGACGACGTACTGGGCGCCCAGGACGGGGATGCCGCGGTACTTCTGGCCCAGCCGGACGGTCTCGGTGCCGTCGGCGTTAGTGGTGACGGCGTCGGTGGTCAGGTCGCGGTCGGGGGCGGGGATGCGGTAGCGGTCCCGGTGGCCGGCCAGGTGGGTGCGGGCGGCGGTGGCGGC
>NZ_JBHWGA010000105.1:0-8483 GCF_042733315.1 Streptomyces sp. NPDC059718 | reverse complement strand
TGCGGGTCCCCCGTCTCGGGTCCCGCCCCCCCGCCCGTGCGGGGGCCGCCCCCCCCCCGGGGGCCCCTCGCCCCCCGGGGCCGGGGCGCGGGTTCGCGTCAGGCGGTGTGGCAGTGGCCCTCGCCGCTCGGGGTCTCCTTGGGGAGGTCGAGCGCGGGGTTGCGGTCGAAGAAGCCGGTGGGCTTGAGGGTGAAGCCGCTGTGGTCGACGGGCATGACCGGCCACTCCTCCAGCCGCGGCAGGTGGGTGGGACCGAAGGTGTGCCAGACGGTCAGCTCGGTGTCCTCCAGCGACTCGCCCGCCGCGGTCCAGCGGGGCAGTCCGGCGCCGCCCGCGTTCTGGTTGGGGTAGTCGCCCGCGGGGAAGCGCCGCTCGGGACGGTGGCGGGTGACCCACACGTGCTTGGTGCCGTAGGCCATGCGACGGGCGACCGCCGAGTCGGGCTGGGCGAGGACGACCGGGCCGGGCTGCGGCACGAGCGTGTACGCCACGGGCTTGCCCATGCGGTTGAGGGAACCGGGGTTGGTGATCCGCCAGCGGCGGCCCGCCAGCGGGTCGGCGAGACGGCCGCCCTCGGCACTGTCGGCGACGGGGGTCACCCGGGTGGTGAAGACGTTGCCGTTGGGGTTGTCCGGCCCGCTCGGGACGGGGACGACGTCCACCTCCTCCACGGTGTTGGCGTGGCCGTCGACGGCGGCGTCCAGCCGTACGCAGAACAGGTGCTGGTGGAACGGGGCGAGCAGGCCGGGCGCGACCTCCGTGCCGACCGCGTCGGCGGTGCCGGGCTCGACGGCGGAGGTCTGCACGATGCCGGTGGACTTGGCCTCGAAGCCGATCGTGCCGTCCTGGTGGAAGTACCAGTAGAAGCCGTAGTCGTAGTTGCCGACGGTGGCGATGTAGGAGACGACGAGGCGGCGCGCGCGACGGCTGTCGGCGGCCATGTCGTTGAAGATGTCGGTGTGCTTCCACAGGAGGCCGTAGTCCTCCTCGTGGATGCAGATGGCGTTGGGCAGCGTCTCGGGGTTGCCGAGGTCGTCGGAGAGGACGGCGTCGAGGTAGGTGATCTCGCCGAGGCAGTCGCAGCCGAGCTTCAGGGCGTTGGCGTTGCGGCCGAGCGAGTACTCGCCCGCGTCGAGGAAGGCGACCCAGTTGCGGTCGTCGCCGGGCTCGGCGTAGGCGACGGCCATCTCCGCGAGTGAGGCGCGGTGCAGGACGGGGCGGACGCGGTCTCCGTCCTCGTAGCCGATCTGGTGCAGGACCAGGCCCTCGCGGCCGTTGAAGTCGATGCGGAAGCGCCACTTCTGCCAGGTCATCAGCCGGCCGCTGAGGGCGAAGGACGGTCCCTCGGGCTGGGTGATCTCCAGCGGGCGCAGGTCGGTGCGGGCCGGGCCGTTGAACTCGGCCTCGTAGCGGCCGCATTCGGACGGGATCGGCACGGCGCCGGTGTCGATCAGGCGGACGACCTTCCGCTCGATGACGTCGACGTCGGCGACGAGCCCGGCCACCGGGTGCGCCCACGGGCTGTCGGAGGCGTTGCAGCGCAGCCAGGTCAGGGACCGCATGAGGCGGGCGCCGGGCCGGTCCTCGAAGCGCAGCGGTCCCGCTCCGAGGGGGGCGGCGACGGCGAGGTCGAGGTCGGTGACGCCGCGTTCGGCCATGGCCTTGCGCCAGCCGGGGTCGGCCTTGACGACCTGCTCGACGATCTCGTACTCCTCGAAGGTGACCGGCGGCTGGCCCTCCTCCGCGGTGTCGAGCGCGCGGTGGGCGACGACGACGCCCGCCGTGACGTCGACCAGTGCCTCGGCGGCGGCGCCGGTGGCCGAGTCCAGCAGGGTCACGCGCAGCCGGCGCACCACGGGGTCGCCGTCGCGATGGGCGTCGGCGGTGTGCCGGTCGGGCTCGTCGAGCAGGACGAGGGGGAAGCGGGTCGTGTCGGTGACCCTGCCGTCCTCCGCGAGGATGCGGCGGGCGGCGGATATCTCGTCGGCGGTCAGCGGGTCGAGGGGGTGGGGCGCGGCGGGCGCGGCGTCGGCGTCGGTGTGGCAGCAGGAGGACATCGGGGCAACCCTCTTGTCGGCGTTGGTCGTTGCGCTGTCGGGCGCTACGGACATGGAACCGGCCCGCCGCTCCCCCGGCCAGGGGTGCGACGGGCCGGTCGGGGTCAGGAGCCGGTGGTCTCCGCGTCGGCGGCGGGGACGGCCTCGCGCGCCTGCTCGATCCGGAACGCCTCGTTGCCGAGGCCGATGCGGGCGTGCACCTCGGGACGGGTGGCCCGCAGAACCGCGCCGTACACCAGGCCGCCGACGACGGTGACGCCGATGATGGCGGGCAGGACCCAGGAGACGGCGGAGCCGTCGCCGGCGACCAGGACGTCGAAGTCCTTGACGGCGTAGACGGCGATGACGACCAGCGCGATGCCCGCGAGGGCGGAGGCCACGATCCGCGGTGCCTGGGTGCGCAGCGCGCCGCGCCGGACGAAGTAGCCGATGACGGCGAAGGACGCGGTCGCCAGCAGCACGATGACGCCCAGGGCGCCGACGTTGCCGAACCAGGTGAAGAGCTTGAGCACGGGCGCGGTGGGGTCGTGGTCCGCCGCGGCACTGCCGTCGGTGACGGCGAAGGCGACCACGAAGCCGAGGGACACCAGGGTCTGCAGCAGCGAGCCGAAGGCGGGGGCGCCGCTGTTGGGGTTGGTACGGCCGAAGGCCTGGGGCAGCAGGCCCTCGCGGCCCATGGCGAAGGCGTAGCGGGCGACGACGTTGTGGAAGCTGAGCAGGCAGGCGAACATGCCGGTCACGTACAGCACGTGCAGGACGTCGGTGAACGCGGACCCGATGATCGACTCGCTGAGGCCGAAGAGCAGTCCCGGTCCCTGCTTCTGCGACACCTCCACGATCTGCGACGGGCCGGCCGCGACGCTCAGCGCCCAGGAGCTGATGGCGAAGAAGACCGCGACGAAGGTGACGGCGAGGAAGGTCACCCGGGCGACCACGACCTGCGGGCGGCTGGTCTCCTCGGCGTAGACGGGCGACTGCTCGAAGCCGACGAAGCTGGCGATGCAGAAGCACAGGGCGGTGCCCAGGCCCGCGCCGCTGAGCGTGCTCGGGTCGAAGGCGTGCAGCGACAGGCCCTCCTTGGCGGGGCTGCCGATGGCGGCGACGTCGAAGATGACGACGAGGGCGATCTCGATCAGCAGCAGGACGCCGAGGACCTTGGCGTTGACGTCGATCTTGAGCCAGCCGAGCGCGCCGACCGCGAGGACGCCGAGGACGGCCGGGATCCACCAGGCGATCGTGGTGTCGAGGTAGGTCTGGAAGAGCCCGGAGATCTCGAAGCCGAAGAGGCCGAAGACCGCGAACTGCATCGCGCTGTACGACACCAGGGCGACGAGCGACGCGGCGGCGCCCGCGGTGCCGCCGAGCCCGCGGGCGATGTAGGCGTAGAAGGCGCCCGCGTTGTGGACGTGGCGGCTCATCTCGGCGTAGCCGACGCTGAAGAGGATGAGTACCACGCCGAGGATCACGAACAGCAGCGGCTGTCCGACGATGCCCATGACGCCGTACGTGGTGGGCATGACGCCCGCGACCACCATCAGCGGCGCGCTGGCGGCGACCACGGAGAGGAGCAGGCCGGACATGCCGAGGCGGTCGGCCCGCAGGGCTCTCTCCTCGCCTTTGAACGTGCTGATCCCGCTGTTGCCCGTCAGCATGGCGGTTCCTTCCTGGGAGGGGTTGGGGTGGTGCTGGTGCGTCATGCGGTGCGGGCCCTACGGGGAGCCGGGGCCGAGCACGGCCTCCCGCGCGGCGCGGAAGGCCTTCTTGGGGTCGCGGTCCGGGTAGGCCCACGGGGTGCGGGTGGCGTGCGCGCCGATCCGGTTGAACAGGGCCGCCGCCTCGGCGTTGCGGCCCTGGAGGAACTGCGCGTGGACGAGGAAGTTGAGGTCGAGGTGGAGGCGCGGGTGGTCGTGCCCGTCACCGTCCCACTCCAGCCACCAGTCGAAGCCCCGCTTGAGCGCCTGCCGGGCGCGCCATCCGTCCCAGTGCCCGGAGGCCGCGGGATCGGCGGGCAGGGTCCCGGCGGTGGCGAGGACCCGGTACAGCTCGGCGTGGGCGACGACCGGGAGGACGGCCAGCGGTGAGCCGGCGGGCGCCTCGCCCGCAGCCCAGTCGGCGAATTCGTACACCTCGTGGAAGGGCCCGCCGTCGGAGGCGGCCTGGGGGCGTTCGGCGAGGCAGGCGACCATCAGGTGGTGGCCGTGGTGATGGCCCCGGTGGCGGCCGCGGACCTGGTCGAAGGCGCGCATCTGCTCGTCGTCGGTGCCGGTGTGGCGGGCCAGGATCAGCAGGCAGAGCCACGGCGTGGGGTCGGCCGGGGTGAGCGCGGCGGCGGCGAGGCAGGTCTCGCGGGCCCGTTCGGGTTTCTCCTTGCCGGCGACGGCTCGGAACACCGAGGCGCAGGCCAGCAGCGCGGCCGCGTCGGTGCTGCCGGGTTCGGCGAGCTGCCACTCGCGGGCCCAGATGGCACTGGCGCCGCCCTCGCCGAGGACGACCAGGCGGTGGCCGCGCCGGTCCCAGTCGTCGCCGGTCTCGGCGAGCAGGCTGCGGGCGGTGGTCCAGCGTCCCTGGGCGAGCGCGGCGCGGGCGTCGGCCAGCGGCTCGTCGTCCAGGGCAGGGTCGAACCGCAGGTCGTCCCGGGAGCGGGAGAAACCGAACGGGGGTGGAGGAGGAGTCATCCTCGGGGTGCCTCCACGGCGCGCACGTGATGTCCGGCCCGGGGCGGGGCATCCCGTTCGGCGTCCGGTGATCGCTTGATCACACAAAGCCAACCGGTATGAGCAGGTCCACTTCAAGTCCGGGCCTGTTGTCTCGATGTAGTCCCGCACACGCGTCCGAACGGCGGCGGGCGCCGCCGGACGCCACGGGACACGGATCGGGACGGATCGCGGCGATCGCCTGCGCCGCGATCCGTCCGCCTGATATTCGAACGTACGAATATGAGACGAAGGAGCAACGTCGTGGCGGACGACACCGCGCCGGCACCGTCCCATCCCCTGGCGTCCGTCCGGCGCAGCCACGGCTGGAGCTACCAGGACCTCGCCCGGGTCGTCGCCGACAACGCCCGTGCCCTCGGCGTGCCCATGGCGGCCCGTCGGGAGAAGGTGTGGCGCTGGGAGCACTGGGGCGTGGTGCCGGAGAGGGACAGCCAGCGGGCCCTGGCCCGGGCCCTGGGCGTACCGCTGCGGGAGGTGGACACCCGCCCGTGGCCCGGCTGGTTACCGTCCTTCGACGGCATCCCCGACGGGCTGCCGTGGACCCGGGCCGGCGGTCTCGACGCGCTGGACGCCCTGCTCGACGGCGGCGGACGCGACCCGCGGGGCCACCCCGTGCTGGAGGGAACGGAGTTCGGCGACGCCGTCGCCGACTGGGCGGCCGCGACGGACGGCGGAAGGGAAGGCGGGAGGGACGGCGGGAGGGACGAGCCGCCGCGGGACGACGCCGTCGCGGGCCGGGAAGGGACTGCGGCCGGCGAGGAGACCGTGGCCTGGCTGGAGCGCGGCGTGCTCGGCCTGCGCCGCCTGGACGACCGGCTCGGCGGCGCGGCCGTACGGCACCGGGCCGAGGCCGATCTGCGGATCGCCCTGGACCTGCTGCGCCGGGGACCGTACCGGGGCGGGCTCGACGCCCGTCTGCTGCGCGTCGCGGCCGGACTGGCCCAGTTGGGCGGCTGGGCGGCGACGGACTGCGGACGGCACGGGGCGGCCCAGCGGCACTACCTCACCGGACTGCGCCTCGCGCACGGCGCGCAGGACCGCCCGCAAGCCGCCAACCTGTGGGCGGGACTGAGCCTTCAGGCGGTGTTCGCGGGCCGCCACGACGACGCCCTCGCGGCGGCCCGTGCCGCCGAGTCCGCCGCGGCCGGGGCGACCTCGCGCACCCGCGCGATGCTCGCCACCCGCCGGGCCCGGGCCCACGCCGGGCTCGGCGAGGACGCGGCGTGCCGCCGGTCGCTGGAGGAGGCGGGGCGGCTGCTGGACACCGCGCCCGCCGGCGACGACCCGTCGTGGATCTACTGGTTCGACGAGGCGGAGCTGTGCGCGCAGAGCGGGATCGCGCTGCTGGACCTCGGCCGTGCGCAGGAGGCTGCCCCGCTGCTGGAGAAGGCACTGGCGATCCAGGACCCCTTCTACCGGCGCGACCGCACCCTCTACACCGCGCGCGCCGCCCTCGCCCGGGCGCGGACCGGCGACCTCGACACCGCCCGAGCCCTCACCGAGGACGCCGTGGACCTCGCCCGTGACTGCGGGTCGCCCCGGGTGGCCATCGCCGTCGAGCAGGCCAGGACGACGCTGTCGCAGGCCCGTTGACGACCCGGCCCCGCCGGACCGGCCCCGCGGCCCGGCGGGGACGCCCCGGCGGCCACCCGAACCGGGAGCCCGTCAGCCGCAGTTGGGGTCCGGGGGCCGCGCGGCGCATCACGCCGCCGACCCGGAAGCCCCAAGCACCCTGGGGAGCCTGCGGTCCACGGCCCCGGAAGTCCCGCCCGACGCCGGGAATTCGGACACCACGGGCCGAGCGCGCCGACCGCCCGGCACAACGGTCGCTCCCGCCACCGGTGACCGGACCGCCTGCCGGCGGGGACGCCAGGGCACCCTGAGGGGCAGCGGTCCGCGGACTCCCGGAAGGCGCACCGGCGAGGGGATGTCCGGTCGCGCAGGCCGACCGCGTACCAGAAGCGGTGCGGCGCGGTGCGCCGGACGCGGTCTGGTGCGGTGCCGCGTGGTGGACTACGTTGCCGCGCCATGACGCCGATGACGCCGATGGGGACGATGAGACGGGTGTGGACGGCCGTGCTGTGCGGGGCGGCGCTCGCCGCGCTGACGGCGGCCCCGGCCCACGCGGCGGGTGAACGGCCCGGTCCGCGCTGGGAGCTGAAGGAGACCGGCAGCACCGCGCGGTTCCGCGGGCTGGCGGCGGTCAGCAGGAACACCGCCTGGGTGGCCGGTTCCGAGGGCAAGGTGCTGCGCACGGTGGACGGCGGACGCCACTGGGCGGACGTGTCGCCACCGGGCGTCGCCGAGCTGCAGTTCCGCGACGTCGAGGCGTTCGACGCGCAGCGCGCGGTGGTGCTGGCGATCGGCGAGGGCGAGGCGTCCCGCGTGCTGCGCACCCAGGACGGCGGCGCGACCTGGACGGAGACCTTCCGCAACACCGACCCCCGCGCCTTCTACGACTGCGTCACCTTCTTCGACGACCGGCACGGCCTCGCCGTCAGCGACCCGGTCGACGGCAGGTACCGGATGCTGTCCACCGGTGACGGCGGCCGTAGTTGGCGGGTGCTGCCCTCCGCCGGCATGCCCCCCGCGCTCGCGGGCGAGGCCTCGTTCGCGGCGAGCGGTCAGTGCCTGGTGAGCCATGGCCCGCGCGACGTGTGGCTGGCGACGGGCGGGGCGTCGCAGGCCCGCGTCCTGCACTCCCGCGACCGGGGGCTGACCTGGACCGTGACGGCGTCCACCCTGCCCGCGGGCGACCCCGCGAAGGGCGTGTTCGCGCTGGCGTTCCGCGACGCGCGGCACGGGATCGCCGTCGGCGGGGACTACCGCCCCGACCAGGCCTCCCCCGACGCCGCCGCGGTGTCCCGCGACGGCGGCGCCACCTGGACCGGCTCCGGACGCCCCCCGGCCGCCTACCGTTCGGGGGTGACCTGGCTGCCGCACTCCTCGCGCGCGGCGATCGCGGTCGGGCCGTCCGGCAGCGACCTGAGCCTGGACGGCGGCCGGACCTGGCGGACGTTCGACCCCGGGTCCTACGACACCGTCGACTGCGCCCCGGACCTCGGTTGCTGGGCCGCCGGCGAGCAGGGCCGCGTCGCACGCCTGGGGATCGGCTCCGGCGGGGCGGCCCTCCCGTAACCTCTCCCGGTGAACCGCAGACGCCGCAAGAAACTGAGCCGGGCCCTGGTGACCGCGGCGGGGTGCGGGGCCCTCAGGACCGCCGGGGAGCTGCTGCGCCGGGGGGCGTCCCCCGAGCACGCCGACCCGGACGGTACGACCCCGCTCTACGCGGCGTCGGTGAGCGGCGCCGCAGAGGTGGCCGCGCTGCTCCTGGCGGCGGGGGCGCGGCCGGACACCGAGAGCGGCCGCGGCGACGAGGGCACTCCCTTGTGCGCCGCCGCCTGCTGGGGCCACGTGGAGACGGTGCGCCGACTCCTGGCCCACGGCGCCGATCCCGGGTTGCGCGAGGACCATGGCACGGGGCTCACGCCGCTGGAATGGGCGGAACGCGGCCCGCACCCGGAGACGGCGGAGCTGCTGCGCGCGACGGCACCGCGGAGGACGGCCGCCGCGCGGCGGTGAACGCGGACGCGCCGGTACGGGGCCGTGGCGGCCCCCTACCGGCGCGTCGCCCGGTCCGGTGCGGTTAAGCGACCCGGCGGGGGCGTCCCCCTCCACCGGTGAGGCTGTAACCTGTCTCTTATACACAAAA
>NZ_JBHWGA010000104.1:0-8556 GCF_042733315.1 Streptomyces sp. NPDC059718 | reverse complement strand
GGGCAGGCTCGGGCGCGCCGCGCGGGGGAGTGGCGCCCGGCCGGCCTGCCCTTGCGGGCGTGCGCCCTACGAAGCAGGCGAAGGACCGTCGGCCATGGTGTGTCCCCGGTCGTCCGAGTCGATGAAGGCGAGTGCCCGCCTGATGTGGGGGAGAAGGTCGCCCGGATACCCGTGCCCGAGTCCCGGCAGCACTTCCACCTCGCAGGGAACTCCCTGCGAGGTGAGAAACCCGGCGAGCGCGGACAGCTTCCCGTACCGCACCCCGCCGTCGTCGTCCGCGCCCACCAAGAAGAGGCCACGCAACGGAAGGCCGCTCCGGTGCCGCTTCTCGATGGACGGCGACCAGGACGCGGGGTGGGCGGTACGCGGCCCGGCCATCCCCAGCAGCACGAAGCCACGCACCGGGACACTCCCTTCGAGCGCCAGGCGCAAGACGGTCTCGGCGCCCATCGAGAACCCTGCGACGACCAGGCGATCCAGGTCCAACCGGTGATCGGTCCTCAGCGCCGCGTACTGTTCGCGGACATCCCGCAGGGCCAAGGCCTCGTCGTCCCAGACAGCGCGATTCCGCGCGATCCACTGCGAGGACTGGAGGGCCACGAGCAGTCGGCCTTCGCCCACGAACCCTCGCCAGGCGCCCACCGATTCGTGGGCGTTCCCGCCGTTGCCGTGCAGAGCGACGACAGCGCGATGCGGCTGCACACCGGCCTCGCGCCCCACGGCGAGGTAGCGAGGGGGGACGGAGGCGGCCCGCCGGCGAGCCGCGCTCTCACGCGCCGCCTCCTCGAAGTCGGCCATGCCCTGCAAGGGCTCCCAGGAGGGCGATTGACGCAGCAGCACGTCGCCGTACCAGTGGCCCCGCTCCAGGGCCTCTCGCAAGAGCGCGACGGCAAGGTCGGCGTCGCCCATCCGTGCCGCCGCACACGACCGCAGGTAGTAGACCTCCGATTCGTTCTCGGTGAACTGCGGCCCCTCGTCCGTGACGAGGCGGTACGCGTCCGCGTACCGCTGCTCGTCCGACAACTCCCTCACACGTTCCCGCAGCCCTGGGAATCCGAGTGACGCCACCACATCCCCCTTCCCTCCACCCGCCCGGTAGTGACCCGGGCGCGGTTCAGCGGGTTCGTATCACCGTGCTGCGGGCGGGCCGGTCGTGCATCCCCTGCCGGTGGGCGTCCGTGCAGCGCCCGCCCGTAACCGATCCGGCTGTCGCTGCCGAGTCCGACCACCTTCAGTCCGTAAGGTAATGCGCCTGGCCTTGGTATGCCCTTCCGAGGCCGCGCACATGACGCCGCGACAGGGGAAAGGCCGTGCGGTGCGGCGATGTTCAGCAGCAGGCGGTCGTCGTCGGACGATCGCGGTGAGCGGTGGTGCCGGGACCGCAGGCGCAGCCGCAGCTTTCGGTGGCCGGGGCGCCCTCGGTGCTCTTGCCGAGGGTGTCGGCGTCGGCCTTGACCACGTACACCTCCCACGGCTCCTTGCCGGGGCCGGTGACCCAGACCTTGTCCTGGAGGGCGTAACAGCAGGAGGTGTCGTTCTCCTCGAAGGTGGCCAGACCGGCTTCCTGGAGCCGGCCGGTGGCTGCGGCGACCTGTTCGGTGGAGGCGACCTCGACGCCGAGGTGGTCCAGGCGGGTGTCCTGACCGTCCTCGCCCTCGATCAGGACGAGCTTGAGCGGAGGCTCGGCGATGGCGAAGTTCGCGTAGCCGGGGCGGAGTTTGGCGGGCTCGACGCCGAAGAGCCTGGAGTAGAACGCGATGGACCCCTCGAGGTCGGCGACGCGCAGGGCGAGCTGAACACGGGACATGACGGTCTCCCTCATCTGCCGTCCGCTTCTGTATCGACATCCGTCGATACAGCTCGACAAGCCCGAGGTTGCCAGCTGGATCGACAGGCGTCAACATAGACGCATGTCGAAATCAGAGCTGCGGATCCTCGGGCAGGACGACGGGGCCGCCGTGTGCTGCTCGCCCATGGTCCGCGAACCCCTCGGCGAGGTGGACGCGGCCGACCTGGCGCGCATGTTCAAGGCGCTGTCGGACCCCGTGCGGCTGCGGCTGCTGTCGCTGATCGCCTCCCACGAGGGCGGCGAGGCCTGCGTATGCGATCTGACCGGGCCGTTCGACGTGTCGCAGCCGACGATCTCGCACCACCTGAAGGTGCTCCGCGAAGCCGGGCTGGTCGGCTCCGAGCGGCGCGGCACCTGGGTCTACTACTGGGTGCTGCCGCCCGCGCTGGCGCGGCTCTCCGCGCTCCTCCAGGCACCGGCCGAACCGGCTGCCGCCGGGGTCCTCGGATGACCGCTTCCCTCGGTCGGCGCGTCGCGGCCGAGTTCGTCGGTACGGCCGCCCTGGTCGCGGTCGTGGTGGGCTCGGGCATCCAGGCCACCCAGCTCTCACGGGACGTCGGCGTGCAGCTGCTCGCCAACTCCCTTGCCACGGTGTTCGGCCTGGGCGTGCTCATCGTGCTGCTCGGACCCGTCTCCGGCGCGCACTTCAACCCGGTCGTCACCGTCGCCGCCTGGTGGACGGGCCGCGCCACCGGAAGCGGGCCCCGTTCGCGTGAGGTCGCGGCCTATGTGCCCGCGCAGATCGCCGGCGCCGTCGGTGGTGCGGTCCTGGCCGACGCGATGTTCGCCGAACCGCTGGTGGCCTGGTCCGCGCACGACCGGTCCGCCGGTCACCTGTGGCTGGGCGAGGTCGTCGCGACCGCGGGCCTGATCCTCCTCGTCCTCGGCCTTGGCCGTACCGGGCAGCAGCGCCTCGCCCCGGCAGCGGTCGCCTGCTACATCGGCGCCGCCTACTGGTTCACCTCGTCCACCAGCTTCGCCAACCCCGCCGTGACGATCGGCCGGGCCTTCTCCGACACCTTCGCCGGCATCGCCCCCGCCTCCGTGGGGCCCTTCGTCGCCGCCCAGCTCGTCGGCGCCGCCCTCGGCCTCGCGTTGGTCGCCGTCCTTTTCGGACGCACCGCCCCGGCCTCGGCGCCCGTCGCCGAGCCCGGACTCGCCGCCACCAGCATCTGATCAAGGAAGACCTCGTGAGCACTCCCGCCGTCCCGTCCGTGCTGTTCGTCTGCGTCCACAACGCCGGCCGCTCCCAGATGGCCGCCGCCTTCCTCACCCACCTGGCCGGGGACCGGGTCGAGGTCCGCTCGGCCGGCTCCGCGCCCGCCGGCGCGGTCAACCCCGCCGTGGTGGAGGCCATGGAGGAAGCCGGGATCGACATCTCCGCCGAGGTCCCCAAGGTCCTCACCACCGAAGCGGTGCGGTCCTCCGACGTGGTCATCACCATGGGCTGCGGGGACGCCTGCCCGTACTTCCCCGGCAAGCGCTACCTCGACTGGCAGCTGGACGACCCCGCCGGTCAGGGCGTCGACGCCGTCCGCCCGATCCGTGACGAGATCGAGCAGCGCATCGTGGGGCTGCTCACCGAACTCGGTGTCGAGACGCGGTCATGACCGCCGGATCACCTGACCTCCGCCGTCCGTAAGCTCGACCGTACGACGCGAGGGGAGGGGGGCTGTGGGGACCTACCGGCAGACCGTCGTGGACCTGGACGCCTCGGCGGAGGAGGCGGACGTGTGGGGCCCGCGTGGCAGGGACTGGCTCGAGGCCGAAGGCTTCATCCGCCCGGTGCCATGGCGGGACGGTGTGGCACATCTGGCCGGCCCGCGCTGGCGGGAGGCGGTCGACCTGGTCCCCTGGGACTCGCGGGCCCGGATCAGGGAGTTGGAGGAGGAACCCGGCGGAGAGGTCCAGGTGGTCATGGGCCGTACGGTCTTCGTCGCCGGCCCGGACGAACTCCCTTCCGCGATCTGCCCCCGCTGCCGGTGCTCCACGTCCGCCTGGCCGGTCGAGGCCGTCGGCACCTGGTACACCACGGGTGCCGCCGACCTCGACTGCCCGGCGTGCGCCCGCCCCGCGCCGCTTCCCGACTGGGAGTGGACCGGCGACTACTTCGCCTTCGCCCACCTGGGCTTCCGGTTCGACGACTGGCCGCCCCTGCGCCCTCACTTCACGGCCGCCTTCGGGCAGGCGCTGGGTCACCGCATCCGCGTGCTCACGGGCAAGATCTGAGCCGGACGCGCCCGGCGCCGGGCGACGTCGCCGGGCGGCTTCGGCCACCTCACGGCTGACGACGGCCGGGGCAAGGGCCTCATCGCTGTCAACGTTCAGCAGTGGAAGGCCGGGAGCCCCGCCCTCGACGAGCTGTTCCACTCCGCCCGCACGCTCCCGGACGGTACCCGCGTCGGCATTCACGCGGCTCCGTCGTCACACGGTGGAGCAGGTGCCGTCGAACGGACCGTCGACACGCTGCGCCCCGACGGCCTGCGCGTGGTGATCACCGCGGTCAACGCGCCCGCCTACCAGCTGCCCGCATCACGGGCCGAACCCGTCCTGACCACGCGGCAACTCCAGCGCATCGCCCTCGCCTCCGCCTGGCGGCGGGCCGCAACGGGCTGAGACTGGAGCGACGGGTCGGCCTCCCCTCTGTGTAGCGTTCACCTTTCGTTCATTGCAATGCGCCAAGAGTGAGACGTTGCATTGTATCCATAGCCATTGCAACGAATTCTCCGCAAAGACCTGCAGAGATACCCTAGTTGCGCAACAAGCCTGTTGCCGTACTAGCGAACGCAACGTAGCGTTTCCAATGTCAGAAACACCGGGACGCACCGGCGCCCGATGGAGACGAAGGAGAGCACGATGCAGAAGTTCGACACCCCCGCCCCGATCCTGGCCGTCCTCGACGTCCCCGCCGGACGCATCCGGTTCATCGCCGCCGACCGGGCCGACGCCACCGTCGAGGTCCTGGCCGCGGACCCCTCGAAGAGCCGCGACGTGAAGGCGGCGGAGCAGGCCGAGGTCGCCTACCGCGACGGCGTCCTGCGGATCGAGGTCCCGGCGGCGAAGAGCCGGGTCCTCGGCGCATCCGGGTCCATCGACGTGACGGTCCAACTGCCCACCGGCTCCCGCGTCGAGGCGAAGGCGGCCGCCGCCGAACTCCGCGGCGTGGGACGGCTCGGCGACGTCGTCTTCGAGGGCCAGCAGGCCACGGTCAAGCTCGACGAGGCCGAGAGCGCCCGCATCTCCGTCCTCGCCGGCGACATCGCGGTCGGCCGCCTGGGCGGCCCCGCCGAGATCAGCACCCAGAAGGGCGACCTCGTCATCACCGAAGCCGTACGCGGCACCGTCACGCTGCGGACCGAGCACGGCGCGATCTCGGTGGGCGCCGCCCGCGGAGTCTCCGCCTCCCTGGACGCCGGCACCGCCTACGGCCGGATCAACAACACCCTCAAGAACACCGACGGTGCCGCCGCCGACCTGGACATCCACGCGACCACCTCCTACGGCGACATCACCGCCCGCAGCCTGTGACCGCGAAGGAGCACCCCTCATGAGCAACCGGGCCATCGCGGCGCACCTGCTGCGCAAGTCCTGCGACCAGGACGCGAAGTAACCGCCATGGCAACGCGGGCCGTCTCCCGCAACTCGCCACACCCCAGGGCGGCGTACACCGACACCCGTCGGAGTGCGCCGCCCCGTTCGTGCGCGCGGTGGCCCGCCTCCTGCCGTGCTCTGCCGGCCCGTTACGATCGCGGCTCACCCGCAGGCGAGGAGGTGCCGTGGACGAGGAGCACTCCGTCGATCGAGACGAGGTCACGCTCGGGCCGTACGACCGCGCAGCCCGCGGCTGCACGGCCGCCCTCGTTTTCGCCTTTGCCGTTCTCGTGGTGTTGTTCAGCTTCGCGGGCACCATCGAGATGGAGTCGTTTCCCGGGCTGCGGGAGAACAGGGGGCCGGTGATCGTCTCCATGCTGGTGTTCGCGGCCCTGGTGGCCCTCGGCGGACTGGCGCTCTCCGGCCGGCGGTCCTACGGCGGACGGGCTGCTGTCGCCTGCGTCGGCGTTCTCATGGCACTGCGGATGTGGACGCTCGCGCCCACGCTTCACTGCTGGACGTACGACAGCGTGGGGCGCAATGACGATGGTTCGTACTACTGCGTGAACCGGGGTTACATGCTTCCCCGAGGCCCGGAGGCGGGCGAGGAACCGACCGACCACCTCTCCCTCGCGCCGCGCGGCGGGCCCGGCTTCCATTCCGATCAGGACTGAGCGGCGGCGCAGCGCCGAGGGGTGACTCCCTGAGGGGGGCGACTCGAGGCCGGAGCGGCACGAAAGAGACGGAACCGCATAATTCTATGATGTCGGTCACAGCGTTCCGCCAACCAACTGGCCGACTTAGTAGACACGGCGTGGCAGATACCTGAGGGTTTGTCCCTTTTCGCCTGGATGTTGATCCCGCAGCGCATCCCGGAATCACTCCCGGCCGACCTGCAGGCTCTTGCCCTGCGGTGCAAGGCTTCTGACGTCGCGACAGCTTTCCCTCCCGCCGCCATGTGCCAACCGGAGACACGCGCACCGTCCTGGCGAGGTCCCGGGACCTACGAGGCGACGTAGTGGCGGGACCCCTTTGCGCTCCCTGCCGAGGCGTTCTAACAATGACCCCTCACAGGACGTCGCTGCAGTTCGGAACCGGTGTTCACGCGGAGTCGACCGCGCACCGGGCGCTCGACGTCACCGAGTGAGAAGGAGCCCCTCACATGAAGTCGTCCCGAACCTCCGCGAGGCTCCTCGCCGTCGCTCTCGGCCTGGGTCTGGCCTCCAGCGCGCTGGGCGTGGCGGTGCCGGCGAGCGCCCAGACGCCCGCCACCCCGTCCGCTGCCACCGGTACCTCCGTGGCGCGGTACGACGGGTCGGTTGCGGAGACCGCGAACAACACGGCGTTCTTCAAGGCTGTGCTCAAGTCGGTCGCCGAGAAGCGCGCCGCCCAGCCCAACGCGCAGGCGGTCACCGTCTACTACGACGCCTCCCAGGCACCGAGCTTCCGTTCGCAGATATCGAGCGCGGCCTCGATCTGGAACAGCTCCGAGTCCAACGTCAAGCTTCAAGAGGCTTCGAGCGGCGCCGACTTCTCCTACTACGAAGGCAACGACTCGCGCGGGTCCTACGCCTCCACCAACGGCCACGGGAGCGGCTACATCTTCCTCGACTACACCCAGAACCAGCAGGACGACTCGGTCCGCGTCGTCACCCACGAGACCGGGCACGTGCTGGGCCTGCCGGACAACTACAGCGGGCCGTGCAGTGAGCTGATGTCGGGCGGCGGCCCCGGCCCGTCCTGCACCAACCGCTACCCGAACGCCACCGAGCGCTCGCGTGTCGACCAACTGTGGGCTTCCGGACTCGCGCAGGCCCCGGGCACGCTCAACCAGCCCGGTGACCACCTGAGCCCTGCACCGCCGGCGGGTACCGTGACGCCGGGCCACGGTCCGGGGCGCCCGCGCAACGGCACGCCCTGGAATTGATCGCGTTCCCAAGCGGGAAACTGCTCGCCGTCGAGGGTGGCTACAGCCGCATGCTCAAGACGGTCCTCTGAGCACTCGTGCCGGCCGGCCGACAGACGCTGGTGCTTTGTACGGCCGTCCCGGGAAGGCGGACCCGGAAGGCGAAGCCAACCCCCCCCACTGGTTGGTGACCTCGAACGTGGCCGACAGGGCGGGTTGGTCGCCGGCACTGCCAGCCGGGCCACGATCAGCAGAAGCCGGCTCTCTCGCCACCCGCCCTCGCCTCATATGGGCACCCCCGGAGCTGGGACGGCGGCCTCGCACATGGACGGACAGCCGCCTCGGCCTCGTCCAAGCGAGGCCGTCCCAGTGCCGGTCCCGCACGCGGGCCCGGTGAAGGACCGCGTCATGCCCCGACGAAGCTCACCGTCTCCGTGATGTCCGCGCGCCCGGTGCGCAGTCGAGGCACGCCCTCCTTCTCGTAGCCCACCGCGACGCCGCAGAAGAGCACGAGGCCGTCGCGGGCCCCGACGGCCTGGCTGACGGTCCTGCGGTACAGGGTCCACATCACCTGGGGGCAACTGTGCAGGCCTTCCGCCCTCAGCAGCAGCATGACCGTCTGCAGGTACATCCCCGCGTCGGCCCACTGTCCGAGCCCCATCGTCCGGTCGAGGTAGCAGAACAGGACGACCGGCGCCCCGAACGCCTCCGAGTTCAAGGCCGCGATCTTCCTGGGCCTGTCGGGGTCGTCGCGCTCGATCCCCAGCGCTTCGTAACGCTGGGCGGCCGCGGCGGAGAAGCGGTCCAGATAGGGCGAGGCCAGTTCGGCCGGGTACATCGGGTACTCCCGGTCGTCACCCGGGTCGCCCGCCAGCGCCCGGGCCGTCGCGCGCCGCTTCAGTTCGGAAAGGGGCCCGCCGGTCACGACGTACACATGCCAGGGCTGGAGGTTGCCACTCGACGGAGCCCGCGTCGCCGCGGCCAGCACTCTCTCCAGAGTCTCCCTGGACACCGGCGCGTCGCTGAACGCCCGTACGGCCCGGCGACTGTCCACGGCTTCGTACACGTCCACGTCTTCCCGCCCTCTCACTCCACGACGACCACCTCTCTACCGTCTTCGGCACGTACGCGTCGCCGGGTCGCACACCGGACATGCCGAGCAGATGCCGCGCGCCCGGGGCGGGAAGCGGGCCCGGCGCGCGGCCCGGCG
>NZ_JBHWGA010000103.1:0-8862 GCF_042733315.1 Streptomyces sp. NPDC059718 | reverse complement strand
GCCAAGATCCGCAGCGAACGCCAACAACGCTGGGGCCGCCCACGACCCAAAGCCGCCTAACCAACCCCGGCAACGTTCATGGTCAACGCAATAGCGGGCGGCGGCCATCGGGTTGATCGCGTAGACCGGGCGGCCGGCGGCTCGCAGGCAGGAGACCAGCAGGCCACGGGATGTTTCGATGGCCACCGGTATCGGAGTCTCGGCGCTGTCGCCGTGCTCGGCGAGGATCGTCATGAGCTGGGCAAGACCCTCGGCGTCGTCGGTGATCCTCGCTCTGGACAGCAGGGAGCCTGTGTCGTCGACCACGACGACGTCATGATGGTCACTGGCCCAGTCGATGCCGCAGAACACACTCAAACTGGTTCACGCCCTCTCGGCTTGGTTAGCGTGTTTCGGCTGGTCACAGCCGTGCGGGGCACGCGTCTCCCTAATGGCAGGGCTCCATGGCCCGTCATCCGATTAGCCGTTCGTGACCCCAGCGACCCGCACGGCCCTCCGTCTCGGGCAGAGCTCGGTGGCTCCCGAACATGTCAGAGGTGACCCCTGCGAGCGGCTCGGACCACGACCATCAACGGTCCGATCATGTGATCGGTCACGGTGCCGACGGCGAGCGCCAGCGCCCGCCAGTCTTCTTTGAGGGCTTGTGCCCTGGTCAACGGAGGACGTCGTACTGACGCCGGCCGTCGACAACGTGACCGAGGCGGCGGGAGACGCTGTCGGCTCGACTCTGCATTCAAGGGGTCCAGGCCCCGGGAACCCACGACGAGTACAGTCAGCACTTTCCGCTGCCCGGCGGGATGGGAGCCATCGAGCCGCTCTACCTTCAAGAGCTCACGGCTTGGGTGATGTCAAGGCTTCGCCGGCTTCCACCGCTGCCCATTAGGTCAACGGACGCAAGCGCCATATCGTGGTGGACACCCTCGGACTGCTACTGACCGTGATGGTCACGGCCGCTTCGGTGACCGACCGTGAGGCCGCTGGCGGTCTGCTGGCCCGGCTGCGCAAGCGGCACTGGCGCATCTCGCGCGTATGGGCGGACGGCGGTTACACCGGGCATCTGGTCGACGTCGCCCGCGCTGTCTGGCGGATCGCACTGACCGTGGTCAAGCGCACCGACGACACCCGCGGATTCACCGTGCTGCCCAAAAGGTGGCTGGTGGAGCGGACGTTCGCGTGGCTGATGCGCTCTCGCCGCCTGGCCCGCGACTACGAGACCCGCACCGACAGCGCCGAAGCGATGATCCACTGGTCGATGAGCATGGTCATGAGCCGCCGGCTCGCCCGGCGGGGACGCTGAACATCCCCGGATTCTCTTCGACCAGCCAGCCCCGCACGACCAGGCGCTTGGCTTTCGACCGCACGCCCTCGACCTTCGCCGGTACCGGCGCGAGCCCAAGCGCCGCGGCGAGCTGCCGGCAGTCCATCGCCTCCCCGTCCAGGCCGGCCAGGATGTCCATGAGCCGCCGATAGTCCGGCGCCAGCACCGCCGGGTCGAGGCCTGCCCGCCATGCCCGCACCACCGAACCGGGCACCGCACCCGCCACCGGCACGGGCCGTTTGTCGGACGCGGCAGCGGGCACATTCTCGCGTCCGCGCGGTTCCGCCAGGACCTGGCCGACCGTCTCGCGGGCGGTCACGAACCGCTGCCACGTGGCCTCGGCGTCCCGCAGTTCGGCCTGCAGGATCTCCACCCTTTGACGGGCAGCACGCTCCCGCTCTTCCAACAGCCCCAACACCGACGGCATCTGACACCCCACGCGAAGAAATGACACGACGCGTCATCCCTGCCGCCGAGCCACCGAAATCATGCCTGACCAGCGGAAACGCAGCTACCGCCTTCGGAAAAACAACACCTTCTAAGGGCTCGCAGAGGATTAAGAGCCTGCGCAGATAGGCAGGCGAGGTACCCGGGCAGCGAGGCGGGCACAGATCTCCGTGATCATGGAGTTGCGACGCTCTGTGATCACTGGGGGACCTGTGCCCGTGCTGCCATCATGGCTGACTGACCCGCTCTGGGACCAATTCGCTGCGCTGCTGCCTGAGCGCCCGTCAACGCCTTCTTCGACCTCGCAGACACGATCATCGCCGTCCGTAGCCTGATCCGCCGGGCCTGGACCACCCACCGCTAGGACGACCGCCCGAAGCGACGCCCATGAGCGCCCGCCTATCTGCGCGAGTTCTAATTGAAATACAGGTCCCGGCGGTGCCGGAGTGCTGGCGCTGCACGCCCGCGGAGGTGGTGCCCTTCTTCACGAAGCCGGTGTCATCGATGATCAGGACTCCGCCGTCCTCGCCGAGGCGTTCGCCAACGTAGGCCTGGAGCTCGTCGCGGATCTCGTCCGCGTCCCAGCGGGCGCCGGCGAGCAGGTGCTGTAGGCCGTCAGGAGCGGCGTGGCCTGCGCGATCTCGTCGGGGTCGGCGAAAGACTGCCCGGCAAGGGCGGTCTTGCGGAAGATGCGCCACCAGCCTTCCTGCAGGTTGAGCCAGCAGGCACCGACGGGGATGAACACGTGCCGAATCCTCGGGTGGTCCTCGAGCCAGGTCCAGGTGGCGAGACTATTGTGGGAGGAGAGGTTGCCGGTGACCACGTAGATGTCGCCGCTGGGGTTGGCGTCCTCGAGCTTCTGCAGGAACTGCTGGTAGAAGACGCTGTTGCGGGAGGAGGCGGTCATTGTGACCTGCTGTCCGTCGGCTATCCGCAGGCCGCCGTAGACCCAGCTCTTCTCCGGTCCGCGGCTGCAGTCGATCTCGTTCTTGATCCGGTGTCCGTCCGGCGACCAGCCCGGCGCCGGCGGGAAGGTGCGAGGGATCACCAGCCCGAGCTCGTCGGCGCAGACGACCGTCGCACCGTCGGACGGGCAGGTGTAGAGCTCGACGATCCGCGTCCTTTTCCCTCGAAATCCGGATCCTTCGACCGCGTCCAGGAGCGGGTACGGCGCCAGCGAACGCCCTCGGCCAGCAGAATCCGGCGGACCTGTGAGCGGCCCACCGTAATCCCCATCGCCTTGGCCACTTCAGCCAGCGCATCCAGCGTCCACTCAGGCGGCCCTGCCTCGTCTTCCGCGGCGAGTTCACCGTCGGTCTGCACCGTCAGCCGTCCCGGCGGCGGGCGCTTGACCAGGCCAATGATTCTCGAACGCTCGGCCTCGGGGAGCCGCCGTTTGCGGCCCTGACCTCACAGATCCTCCAGGCCTGCCAGTCCCGTCCGGTTGAAGCGGTGCAACCAGCGCCGCACCGTCTTCTTGCCGCAGGCCAGCTCGGCCGCGATCGCCGGCACCCGCATCCCGGCCCAGCTCAGCTCCACCATCCGGGCCTGCGTCACCAGATCCCTCGGCGCATTGCGCGCTCGTGCCAGCCGACGCACCACGGCTTCCTCACCGGCATCACGGCTCTGCTGTGCCCGTAACACCACCCCCACACACCCACCCCGAGCCACAAACCACCCCGCCACAGCACATATACCCAGTGAAAGCAGAATCCAGCACTAGACGGCGGCCGGGCGCGAAACGGGACTGGCAAGCCGGCCCGCCGGATTGCCCCTCCCGGATGGGTGATACCAGTGATATCGTTGCCACCATGACGGCATCCGAGAAGGCCACACCCGAGAAGAAGGCCATGAGCCTTCGCTTCCCCGACCCCGAGCAGTACGCCGCCATCGCCGCGGCCGCCAAGGCGTCCGACATGAGCATGCAGGACTACGTGCTCTCCGCCGCCTACGAGCGCGCCACGGCCGTCGAGCGGGTCTTCCTGGACGCCGCCCGGCAGGCCGCCGAGTACACCCGCGAGGCCTTCGCCGAGATCGGCGACGACCAACCCGACACCGACCGGCGCGCTGCCGCCCAGGCCGCACGCTACCGCCTGGAAGAGCTGGACGGCGCCGAGGCTGGCCACGGGAACGCCGCGTGATCCACCGCATCGACGTGCCGTTCCTGCTGCACGCCGCCGAGCAGATCGATGGCGACCCGCAGGTACACGAACTGGGACCGCTGTACGCCGCGGTGGCCCGCGTCCAGGCCAGCGCCATGGAGCGCAGCGTGTACGGCTCGGACCACCTCAAGGCGGCCGCGCTGATGCACACCCTGGCCCGGCTGCCCTGCCTGGAGCACTCGAACCTGCAGTTCGCATGGGTGAGCACCGTCGGATTCCTGACGCTTCAGGGCTACCGCCTGGACTACCAGCCCAAGGTTGCCGCCGCGCTCGTCCGCGACGCGGAGGCCGGCCGGGTCACCGTGGAGGAGATCGCCGTGACGCTTCACGGCTGGACCGCCCGATGAGCCGGCAGGGCCGTGTCACGTTGATGGGGGCTGATCGGCTGAGGTCGTGTCAGGGTGTGGTGGGGCTCGGTGGTGGGTCTGGTTTAGGCTGCGGCGGGCTGGCCGGCGACGCCGGTGTCTGGTCCCAGATGGTGAAGCGGGTGATCATTTCGGTGCGGTGTTCGGTGCTGGTCATCAGGTTGCGTGGGGGCCGGAAATGAGGTGAGATGCCACCGAACGCGGACAGGAACCGCTGGGCTCCGCCGACAGAGCGGAAACCCTTCATCGCGCGTTCGCGCTGCCGTGTGGGCTGGTGGGAGTTCTCGGCCCGGTTGTTCAACCCCTTGTGGGAGCGGTGCTCGACCGAGGGCATGACCTCGCGGTGGGCGGCGCCGTAGGAACGGAGCTTGTCGGTCACGATCACCCTCGGCACCGACTGGGTCTTCTTCATCAGCTTCCGGAAGAAACTCCTGGCTGCGGCCTTGTCGCGACGACTCTGGACGAGGATGTCCAGCACATTGCCGTCCTGGTCCACCGCCCGCCACAGGTACTTTCGCTCGCCGTTGATCTTGATGAAGACCTCGTCCAGATGCCATTTGTCGCCAGGGCGTGGACGGCGTCGGCGCAGCGCGTCGGCGTAGGACTGCCCGAACTTCCGGCACCACCGGCGGACCGTCTCGTAGGAGACGATCACGCCGCGCTCGAGCATCAGCTCCTCGACCTCACGGAAGCTGAGCGGGAACCGGAAGTACACCCACACGCAGTGGGAGATGACCCCCACCGGGTACCGGTGACCCCCGTACGACGGCGGCATGCTCACCACGCGCGATCCCCTCCCGAGCATGATCAACCCGAAGAACATCTCACACCGCCAGCCAACGTGATAGTGCCCTCCAGCGCGATCTGCTTGAACTGGGCGAAGAGGCCGAGCCGGATGCACTCGTCGCGGCGGTTGCGGATGGTGGTCGCCGAGCAGGTCGTGTCGGCAATCGCCTGGTAGGAGCAGCCGAATCGCAGTAGCTGCAGCAGCTTGTGGAACACGATCCGGTCGGTGATGCGGGGCCGGTGGCAACCCAGCGGGTGGGACGGATCGACCGTCGGGCGCTCAGGCAGCAGCGCAGCGAATTGGTCCCAGAGCGGGTCAGTCGATCACGGAGATCTGTGCCCGCCTCGCTGCCCGGGTACCTCGCGCGCCGCCTATCTGCGGAGCAGCACTACTGATTCCCAATGTGGTTGTCAACGCCTGGATCGTGACTGGCTGCAGTTCCCTCAATCAATGGTGGCAACGGGGAGTGGTGGGCTGCTCTCGAAGGGGCGACTGTCGCGCAGAAGTGCCCATAGACACCTCACGGAGCTAAGTCGTCAAGCGGCTTCGAGAAGTTGTGTGGGGAAGGCGAGGTTCTCGTCGAACAGGATGTGCTTCTGGAGGCAGTGGTAGAGCTGGCCGATCATTTTGTTGAAGAGGTTTCTCTGAGCGGCGGCGTGCCAGTCCCCGGCCTCGCGGCGGCGGTCGTAGTGGGCTTTTCCGCCCGGTGATTGGGTCAGTGAGGCGAAGGCCCACAGGTAGCCGGCGTGGTTGAGCCGGTCGTTCTTCACGCAGCGTCTGGTGATGCTGGACTTCTTGCCGGACGCCCTGGTGATGGGGGATGCACCGGCGTAGGCCTTCATGCCGCGGGCAGTTGTGAAGCGGGCGTGGTCGTCCCCGATCTCAGCGAGGATCCGGGCGCCGAGCTGGGTGCCGAGCCCGGGGAGGCTTAGGATGATCTCGGCGTCCGGATGCTGAGCGAAAGCCTCTTCCACCGCCTGGGCGAGCTGGTCAGCGGCCGTGCAGGCGGCGTCGAGCTGCCGCAGCAGAGCGAGCAGCTGCTTGCCGAGCGCGTCCTCGACCAGTGGCGGATGGTGCGCGGATGCGCTCGGCGTCGGTGTCGATCCGGCGCTGACGGCCGGCGCGCTTGAGCGCCGAGCGTAGTTGCGCGAGCGACAGGCGGGCCGCCCGCGAGGGCGTGGGGGCGAGTTCCAGCAGGATGCGGGTCTCGGGGCGACAGAGGCCGTTCTGCCAGTGCAGGTAGGCGTCGAGGGCGGCGGGGAAGTACTCGCGCAGGAGCGAGCGGAGCTGGTTGGCGAGCTGCTGCCGGTTCCAGACGGCGTCCTGCTGGGCGCGGGCGAGGACGGCGATGGCGCGGGCGAGATCGCTGTCCTGGGGCAACGGCCGGTGGGCGTGCATATCGGTACGGAGGATGTTCGCCAGGACGAGGGCGTCGCCGGGGTCGGACTTCTTCCGTGTGACCGCGTGGCGGTCGCGGTAGCGTGCGGCGGCCATCGGGTTGATGGCGTAGACCTGGCGCTTCCCGGTCCGTAGCACGGCGACGAGCAGGCCGCGGGAGGTCTCGATGGAGACCGGGATCGGGTTGTCCGCGGTGTCGCCGTGCTCGGCGAGCAGATCCAGCAGGATCTTGTAGCCGGCCGCGTCGTCGGTGATGTGGCGTTTGGCCAGGAGCGTGCCGTCGTCGTCGACCAGGGCGACGTCGTGCGTCTTCTCGGCCCAGTCGATGCCGCAGTAGATCAACTTTCCCTCCCCGAAGTGCGGGTGTTTACACTGGTCACGAGCGCATGCGGGGCCACGCAGCGACCTAATTCCAGGCCTCGATCAAGGACGGGCCGACACCTCACAAGCCGTTCGTGGTACCAGCTCACCGCACGGGTCCCGGTCTGTTCCCAGAGCTCGGACGGCTCGGGGAATGCAAGAGATCACCGTGCGACGGGCTCGCACCACCGACTCCAACGAGTGATCAGGCAAACGGTGTTGACGCCGCTGGTGGTTGTGAAGGCGCCGAATGCCGCCGATCTTGGCGGAGACATCATGGCCGGGCTGAAAGAAGGCGTGCGTCCGGAGCCCACACAACCGCCAGCAGCGTCAGCGCTGGGTGGATGGCGGCCACGAGAGCACCGGATGGCACTGCTCTATGGGAAGGCATCTTGGCCGTGACGTTGAGAGGTATCCACCGGAACTCAGCGGACCACCACCCGCCAGCTGGGTTGCGCAGCCGTGCTCGTCGGAGACCTGGACGGCCCGATGGAGTGCAGGCGTCACAACCCGTTCGAACTACCTCACCGACCGGTGAGGGCCGGTGAGCTCCTTACAGGGGAATTAGGACGTTGAGACGGCGGCGGGCGAGGGCGATGATGGCCTGCTTGTGGGTCTTCTTCTCGGCTCGTTTTCGGTCGTAGAACGCCTTCGAGGTGGGGCAGCACCGGGCGGCGACCTGGGCGGACATGTAGAAGACCCGCATCAGACGGCGGCAGTAGCGGCGGGGGCGGTGCATGTTGCCGCTGATCCGTCCGGAGTCTTTGGGGACGGGCGCCAGGCCGGCGACACCGGCGAGGCGGTCGGGGCTGCCGAACACGTTCATGTCTCCGCCGGTGTGAGCAATGAACTCGGCACCTAAGACGGGCCCGAGGCCGGGCATGCTCAGAATGATTTCGGCGTATGGGTGGTCGCGAAATCGGCGCTCGATCAGGGCGTCGGTCTCGGCGATCTCCTCGTCAAGGGCCATCACCTCCCTCGCGAGCCTGGCGACCACCGCCGCCCCCAGCTTCTCCCCGGGGACGGCGGTGTGCTGGGCATCGGCGGCGGCAACGGCGGTGGCTGCGACGAGCTGGTGGTTGCGGACCTTGCGGTTCTTCAGCCAGGTCGCAAGGCGGTTCTTGCCGATGCGTTGCAGGGCGGCTGGTGTCTGGTAGCCGGTCAGCAGCACCAGGGACGCTTTGGAAGTGCTGTAGTCGAAGGCCCGTTCCAGGGCAGGGAAGTACTCCAGCAGCCGTGCTCGCATCCGGTTGATCGCCCTCGTGCGGTCCGCGGCAAGGTCGAGCCGACGCGAGGTGAGGATGCGCAGGTCGACGGCGATGCCGTCACCGCGGTGCATGGTCTGCAGATCGCGGCGCATGCGGGACTGGTCCGCGATGATGAACGCGTCCTTCGCATCGCTCTTCCCGTCTCCGCGGTACGAGCCGGCGGCATGGTGGACGGTCCGGCCGGGGATGTAGAGAACCTGCTGTCCGTTGTCGGTCAGCAGGGCGATCATCAGCGCGGCCCCGCCGGCATTGAGATCGATCGCCCAGGTCACTGGATCCCCCTCACTCAGCGCAAGGACATCCGCGATCAGTTCCAGCAACACGGCCTCGTCATTGGCCACCCGCCGCGACAGCCTGCGCTTGCCCTCGGCGTCGATCACCATGCAGTGGTGCTCGGTCTTGCCCGCATCCGTACCGGCCCACAGCTCAGGCACGGCCACCTCCGAAGTCGCTCCAGATCCGGTTCCGGCAGACGACCTCGCCAGCGTGTCCTTACCAAGCGATCGTGCCGCGCGTATCCCAATCAGTGGCCGAGTCGTCGCGGGACGCCGGGCGGCCAATCAGTAGAAGCCACTCGTACGGCATGAGATTGACAGCCACACCCAGCATCCCTGGGTCTCCCGATCCTACGAGTGACCGGAATCAACCCACCAACAACGTAACGGTAGTTCGTTAAATCCGGTGGTGGTGTGGGTTGACGGCGGGTCGGGTTGGTCGTAGGCCGGTGGTAGGGGTGAACTGCCGTGTTGGGGGCTGA
>NZ_JBHWGA010000102.1:0-9371 GCF_042733315.1 Streptomyces sp. NPDC059718 | reverse complement strand
CCTGCAGATCCTCCTCGCGACCTGGACCGGCGCCTGCCCCACCTGCCACCGCGACATACCCACCCCAATACCGACCTGACCAAGCACTACTAGGGGTGATGTCCTTCGCCCTGCGGCAGCGTACGGACTCGTTCGAGGAGGACGACGTACGCCTTGTCGAGGAACTGGTCTCCCACGCCGGAGTCTGTGTGGACAACGCCCGGCGCTTCACCGACCAGCAGACAGGCCTCCGAGTCTTGCAGCGCAGTGGCCTTCTGCCCGCTCATAGCGGGATCGAGGTAGCGTCACGCTACCTCGTCGGCACCGCCAGCAACGGGGTGGGCAGCGCCTGGCTCGACGTGAGACCGCTGGCCGGTGCCCGCGTCGCCCTGATCGTCGGTGATGTCGTGGGGCACGGCTTCCACGCCGCCATGACCATGGGCCGAGTACGGGCCGCCGTGCGCACACTGGCCGACCTGGACGTACCTCCTGACGAGCTCTTGGCCCATCTCGATCATCTGTACACCAGGGCGCCGGGTGCCGATGAGCCCATCGACGGGGACGAGGCGCAGACCGTGGCCGCCGCGGTCACTGGTGCGACCTGCCTGTACGCCATCTACGACCCTGTCACCCGGCAGTGCACGATGGCCTCGGCCGGCCACCTGCCGCCCGCCGTCGTGAGCGCGGGCGGCATGCGCGTGGCCGGTGCCCTGGTACCCGACGTGCCGTCGGACGACATCGCTCTGCTGGTGGCTCGTACCCACACCTTGGGCCGGGATCGGGTCGTCTCGTGGGATCTGCCCGCCGACCCTGCCGTGCTCGCAGACCCCCGGGAAAACGCCTGCGCCCAGCTCTCGCAGTGGGGCCTGGACGAGTTGGCGTTCACCACCGAGCTGATCGTCAGTGAATTGATCACCAACGCCATCCGTTACGGCAGCACACCGATTCGCCTCCGCCTGATTCGGGACGAGGCCCTGATCTGCGAGGTAGCGGACGGCAGCAGCACTTCGCCTCGACTGCGGTTCGCCCGCACCACCGACGAGGGCGGCCGCGGCCTATTCCTTGTCGCCCATCTCACTCGGGGATGGGGCACCCGCTACACGCAGAACAGAAAGATCATCTGGGCGGAACAGAGTGTTCCGGCATCGTACGGCCCAGACTTCATGTGACACCTGCCGACAGCGTCGACACCCGAACACTCAAGGTGGGCTCCAGCAGGACCGACTCGACTTCCTTGCCCTCGATAATGTCGCTCAGCATGCGGGCGCCGACACTGCCCATCTCCTTCATCGGCGACCTCACCGAGGTCAGAGGCACAGGCATGAACTGGACCAGCGGAATGTCGTTGTAGCCGATGATCGCGATGTCGCGCCCCGGGACCCGACCGTGCTCACGAGCGGCGCCCATGGCGCCCACGGCCGCGAAGTCGTTGATCGCAAAGAGGCCGGTCAGCTCCGGATGGCGGGTGAGGAGTGCGTTCGCGGCTTCGTAGCCGCCCTCGGCGTCCGGCGCGGAGGGCTGGACGCAAGTGTCGGGAACGCGGATACCCGCAGACAGGAATCGCTCCACGAAACCGTGGGCGCGCTCCACACAGGTACTCGCGTAGTCCGGGCCGGCGATCACCCCGACAGCCTCATGACCCAGCTCCAGCAGATGCTCGCCAGCGAGCTGCCCGCCACGGACATCGTCGGTCGCCACCGACGGGTGGCCGCGCAACCGGCGGTTGAGCAGCACGTACGGGACGCCCCGGCGCTTCAGCGACTGAACGAGTTCGTCGCCGTCGAGCCGGGCGTCACCGACCACGAAACCCTCGACCCGTTTGGCCAGCAGCCCGTCGAGGCGTTCCATACGCAGTTGGACATCGTCGTTGGTGCTTGACACGACAGTCGTGTAACCCATCTCACGGGCCGCCTCGTCGGCGCCTTCGAAGATGCGAGCGAGGACATAGTCGGTCAGACGGGGCATTATGATCCCCAGCACACCGCTACGACGCGTCCGAAGGGACGCGCCGGCCGGGTCGGGGTGATAGCCCATCTCCTCGGCGATGGCGCGGACGCGTTGGACCGTCTCATGGCTCACACCGGTCGACTTAGGCGACAGCGAGCGGGACACAGTCGACACATGCACGCCTGCCCGCTTGGCGATCTGCGCGAGCGTCACTGGCTCGGATGGGGGCACGTCACCGCCTTTTCCGCGTCTGCTGTTCTGCGGATTCATTGTATGCGCGGCGCCCAACGCTCAGGCCCGACGAGGGTTTCAGGATCCTGCCTCCAACTCCCAGTCTTTGATGTCGCCGAGCGGGCCGAAGAGGCCATCCGGCAACTCCATGGACATGCTACGCCCGCTCCGCGCCGATCGCGGCCAGTCCCGGTTGGCGAGCGCCGCCTTCCCCAGCGCGACAAGATCGGCCGCACCCGAGGCCAGGAACGATCTTGCGGTCGCCGGACCGTCCAGCTGGCCGTTGGCGATCACGGGTAGGCGGCTGTGCAGCTTGGCGAGTGCCGACAGGGTCTCGGTACCGGTGTCGAATGCCGGGGCTGTGGCCTGGTATTCCGTGGTATGCACAAAGTGGATGCCGGTACGGCCCAGGGCACCGAAGACGGTCTCTGCGTCCTTGGCGCCACCCGCCCAGCGGTGGGCAGCGTCGCTGACCTTGGCCTGCGAGACACGGATGCCGACGCAGATGTCCGAGCCGACTTCCTGCACGACCGCGTCACACACCTCAACGGCGAAACGGACACGGTTCTCGGTGCCACCGCCGTATTCGTCGCCCCGCTGGTTCATGTAGTCGGTGAGAAACTCGTCGAGCAGGTATCCGTTCGCGCCGTGCAGTTCGACGCCGTCGAATCCGGCGTTCGCCGCCCTGCGGGCCGCCGATGCGAAGGCCCGGCGGATGTCGGCCATCTCCAACTTGTCGAGTGGCCTCGGGGTAAAATACGGCCCACTTCCTCGGTACATGACCAGTTGCTCCCCGCGCGGCGCCACCCCCGACGGGCCGACAGTTCCGGCAACGTACGTGTTCCCCTGTCCCTGGGCGCCCGCGTGCATGAGCTGCGCGAAGAACTTGGTGCCCGTTGCGTGGACCGCGTCCACGACAGGGCGCCAGGCCTGCTCGTGTGCGCCGGTGGCCAGACCCGGCTGGTACAGGTAGCCCTGGCTATACTCGGTGTCGATGTACGTGCCCTCGGTGATGATCAGGCCGAATCCGCCGTGCGCGAAGCGCGCGTAGTAGCGGGCCATGCGATCGGTGGCGCAACCGTCCTCGGCGGCGCTGACACGGGTCATCGGCGCTACCACTGCCCGGTTGGCGAAGGTGGTGCGGCCGACCGTGAGCGGTTGGAACAGCTGGTCGTGCGGCGTTGCGGTGCCGCGCTGCGCAGTTGCGTCGGTCATGGTGTTGTCCTTGAGCTCGATGTCTGTGGAACGTTCTGGGTTCACGGGCTGTGGCGCGGCGACCCGAGCGGGGCCACCGCGCGTCACGGTATGACGTCACCGCTGTTGGGTCCGAGGACCTGGCCGATGCCGTGGTTGCCGGACGGTCGCCGGCGAGCAGGAGACCAGGAAGGTTTCGACGGTGACCGGGGTCACGCTGCTGGTGGTCCTTGAGGCAGACCACTCGAGTTCTTCGCGCGTCTTCGGCAAGAGGGTCCCGAAGAGGGCCGAGGTGCTCGCTTACTGTCCGAGGTTGCGAGCACCTCAGCTCGCTAGGCTGGTCGGCCGGGCCTCAGGTCGCGGACTTCGAAGGTGTGACCGTAGCGTGGCCCACCGCGTTCTCGGCGCTCATGCCGCTGAGGGGCTTGACGTTGCGGGCGAACAGGATGGCGACGGCGGACAGCAGGAGCGGTACGCAGCCCCAGATGAGTCCCGCGCGGATCCAGGCGTGGGCTTGCTCGTGGGCGCTCGAACCCGCCGCCGAGAGGGTCGCTGTAAACAGTGACCCGCCGATGATCGCGCCCACCTGTCCCAGGGCGTTGATGAACGCGCCAGCGGTCGCGCGGTTCTCGGCGGGGAAGGACTCGCCGTTGAAGAATAGCACGGCGGCGTAGGGACCGATCAGGAAGAAGGTGCCCACCGCGTACGCCGCGACCAGGAGCCCGAAGTTGCCGTTCGGTCCGAGGACCATCACCGCGAAGCAGATCGACGAGACGGCCCAGCCGAAGGAGATGGTGCTGCGGCGGCTGAAACGGTCACCCAGCCAGCCGTGGAACAGGTAGCCGAGGAAGCCGGCCAAGTTGGAGATGATCAGGACTTCCAGAGCGCTGCTGAAGGACACCCCCTTACCGTTGACCAGGATGAGCGTGCCCTGGAAGGCAAATGCCAAGATGCCCAGCCAGTTGAGCAGGAAGGCGGCCGAAAGCGACAGCGTCCCGCGCAGCGACTCGCCCTGGAACAGAGCAAGGACACCGGCCTTGCGCACGGAGTGGTCCTGTCCGGTGAGGCGAGCGAGTTCCGCCGCGTCCTGCGTCCGGCCTTCCGCACGCAGTTCCTTAACGCGGCGCTTGGCTACGAAGACCGGACTCTCCTTGAGCCTGCGGGCCACGAACGGTATGAGCAGGGCCGGGAACACGGCGACCACGAAGCACAGCTGCCAGCCGCCCACAGGTTCGAGGATACGGATCGAGATGTCCGCGATCACCGCGCCGATGGGCCAGCCGCCTTGCACGAAGGCGTACAGGAAGCCGCGGCGCCGTGCGGACTTCTCGTCCGTGTAGACGTGCGCGAACATCTCGTTCAGGTACGTGGCGTTCACAGCCTGTTCGCTGTATCCGACGCCGGCCAGCGAACGGATCACCACCAGGAGAACGATGCCTGCGCCACCGATCGCTCCGGCCGCGTAGCCGCCGAGCCAGGTGAGCAGCGACGCGATCGCCGCTCCTACTACGCAGCCGACGATGCCTGCGCGCCGCCCGAACCGGTCCACGAAGGGGCCGACCAGGAAGGCGACGATAGCCGTGCCCGCGGTCACCCAGGTGTTGATACCGGTGGTCTTCGCACTGCTCCAGCCCAGTTCACCGCTGATGACCGGAAGGAGATTGGCGAAGAGGATGAAGTCGTAGACGGCGAACGTCCACGCCAGGAAACAGAGGGCGGTAGCTCGGCGCACGTCGATGAGCGTCACGCTCGCTCTGATGCGTTCGGCTTCCGCCGCCATGGTGAGGGTGGGCATGGCACAGCTCCTTACTACACCCGCAGGTGCACATGGGGACAGGATGGGCTTTTCCCCGAGAACGGCGCTGCCGGACGGACCGGACTACTGCGCCGCGTCGAATCGCTCCTTGATCTCCGGGTGGCCGGTGCCCGAAGCCAGGAGGCAGATCAGCAGCAGTCGTGCCTTGGCCGCATCGAAGGCACGGCCGCTGATGATCCCCCGGTCGAGGAGATCACGCTCGGAGCCGGGGAAGTTGTAGGTGGATTCGTATAGTTCCCCGCCGCCGGTTCGGGTCACCATGACCACGGGGATGCGGTCGTTCGTCGCCACGAGTGACTCGACGATGGGGCTGGGGACGTGTCCGCTGCCGAACACTTCGACGATCAGGCCGTCCATGCCTTCGACGTGTTCGGGCCGGAGGGGGGCGGATCCCAGGCCGATCTTGGTGATGCCGACCGTGGGCAGGGGGCTGGTGATCTCGGCCGGCTGCAGGGCAGCCGGGTAGCCGCTCGGGACAAGGGGGATGCGTACGCGGTTCTCGGCCACCCAGCCGACGGGGCCGGTGTTGGGTGAGCCGAAGGCGACCACGCTGGAGCTGTGGATCTTGCGCACGAACCGGGGCAGGTGGATCTCGTCAGCGAAGACCACCAGGGGGCCGAGTCCAGCCGCCAGAGGTGAGGCGGCCACTCGGATCGCGGCGAGAATGTTGGCCGGTCCGTCGGCTCCGGGGAGGGAAGGATTGCGCATGGCCCCGGTGAGCACGACCGGCGGGCCGTCCTGGCCGAGAAGGAGTTCCAGCAGGTAGGAGGTTTCCTCGAGCGTGTCGGTCCCCTGCGTGACCACGATCCCGTCGACCTCGTCGGCCCGCTGGCGGATCAGTTCGGCCAGCTCGATGACGTCCTCGATGGACAGGTCGCCGGAGGGGTACTGGCGGAACGACTCCATCGAGATGCCCGCGAGGCTCGCGGCGCCCGGTACGGACGCCAGAAGTTCGGCCGGGCCGAGCCGGGGTGCGGCTCCTTCTCCGTCCGCGGCCGGGACCGAGGCGATCGTGCCCCCCAGGGTGAGGATGAGCAGGCGCGGGAGTGAACTGGACACAGTGGTTTCCTTCGCGGTGATAATCAGGTCTTGCCCCGTCCCAGGGCAATGCGGTGGCTGAGGCCGCGGATCAGTCCAGTTCCCGGTCGAACGGGTACCGCTTGTTCTCGGCGAAGGGGAATCGGGTGCGGAAGTCCTCCGCGATGTTCTCGAAAGTGTCGAAGGTGACGCCCTCGTGGCCCTGGATGTGCTCGATGAGCCGCTCCAGCATCAGCAGCACATGCGGGCGGCCGGAGACGTCGGGGTGGATGGTGATCGGGAAGATGGCGTAGTCGTACTCCCGGTGCACCCAGTCAAACTGGTCGCGCCACATCTCCTCGACGTCACGCGGGTTGACGAAGCCGTGGCTGTTCGGGCTAGCCTTGATGAACATCATGGGCGGCAGGTCGTCGACGTACCAGCTGAAGTTGATCTCGACCAGGTCGACCTCCTCGCCGCGGACGAGCGGCTTCATCCAGTGCTCGGCGGGCTTGGCAAGGTCGATCTTGGTCCAGGTGTCGCCGGTACGGGCGTAAAACGGCTGGAAGTCGTGGAACGCCTGGCTGTGGTCGTAGCGGAAGCCGTTCTTGAGCAGCAGGTCCGTGGTGACGGGGGAGAGCTCACACCACGGGGCGATGTAGCCGCGCGGTCGCTGCCCGGAGAAGCGCTCGACCAGTTCGATCGACTTGTTGAGGACGTCCTCCTCCTGCTGCGGGCTCATCTGGATCGGGTTCTCGTGGGAGTACCCATGGGCGGCGAGCTCGTGGCCGTCGGCGACGATCTGCTCGATCCGGTGCGGAAAGGTCTCGATCGAGTGTCCCGGGGCGAACCATGTAGCCTTGAGGTCGTACTTCTGGTACAGCTTCAGCAGCCGCGGGATGCCGACCTCGCCGGCGAACATGCCGCGCTGGATGTCGGCGGGAGAGTCCTCGCCGCCGTACGAGCCGAGCCAGCCAGCCACCGCGTCGATGTCTGCGCCGATACAGACCTTGATGTCCTTGGCCATTTGGGTTCTCCTCCAGCTTGGTCGAATTATCTGATTTGCGAAGGTCTCACTAATCATGGCTTGCAAACGATTGCGGTGAGATTATGTGGGGACCCGGGCCGCGTCAACGGTTTCGACATTTTTCCTAGTTAAATGGCGACAGCCAAGCAGGCAGGCCGCGTCCCAGTGATCGAGAACCTTTGCGTAGCTGGGTTGCCTATCGACGGTCAGGCCGTCGCGCTGGGCACGAAGGCCGCGAGCGAGCGGGCAAGGTCAGCTGGCTTCAGGCCGCTCAGGACGAAGACCATCGAGGTTCCGTGACCAGGCTCCGCCGGGACCGGCAGCGAGATGTCGGGCCCCATCGACTGGACCAGGAGGTGCCCATCGGCCGCCGGTACGACGCCTTTGCTGCGCAGCAGGCCCTCTGGGTGCGCCCTGCACACGGAGTGAAGCCACAGGGCGTACTCGGCCCACGACGTACCCGGGCACAACGTGGTCGTCCAGGACCGGAGAGGCGCCGCGCTGTCCAACTCGTCGTCGTACCGTTCCGCTTTCGCAAGAGGCGTCGCCTTGACGGGCGTCTCGGCACCATGATCGGCCGCAACCACCACGCAGGACGCGTTGAGCCCGCGGACGGTTGCGGCCAGACGGTCCAGGTCCGCGGAATCGGCGAGGTCCGAACGCGCGAGTACGACCCGGTCTGCGAGCCCGATCTGGGCACGTGCGGCGGCGCGGTGCCGCAGAAGCCGTCGTCCGCCGATGCTGTCGATCACGACGACGAGGTCTCGCAACGCGACGTTGAGCCGGAGCACCGGGTCGTCGGTCAGCAGCCGTACGACGCGGTGGGGACGGGCCAGCCCGGAGGTTTCGACGATGACATGGAGAGACTCCCGGCCAGTCTCACGATGTCGTCGTTCCACCAGCCGCAACAGGGTGGATCGCAGGTCGTCGAGCCGGTCGCAGCACGCACAGCCCCCGACGATCTCCTCAACGAGTACGCCCACGCCCCGGACGGCGTTCCACAGCGTGCGGGTGTCGACTCCCGCGTCCGCGAAATCGTTTACCAGCAGCACGTCTGCGGCGTCCGGCTCGTCCCGCAACCGTTGCTCGAGCCAGGTTGTCTTGCCCGCGCCTAGAAATCCTGAGACGAGCGTCACCTCGATCACGAGCCACCGTCATCGCTGACGGCGGCACGGGCTGAGAGTGCCGCATCGACGACTTCCGGCGCCAGCACGTCGATGGTATGGCTGCTAAGGTCCTCGGCCGCGCTAAGGATCTCGTCGAGGCGGAAGATCGTGCGGGACTTCCCGGTGGCGGTACGCACAGTCAAGGCAACGACTCCCGGAGGAGCGACGACTTGGACGCCGGCGCCAGCCAGGAGCACGCTCGCTGCTTCAGCAAGAGCTGTCCTTGCACGGCGCCTGGCAGCCAGCGAGTCCGTCACACCTGCGGTGAACCAGTCGACACTCGTTGCAGTGGAACGGCACTGTCCACACACAGCCGTCTCCCCTCTTCGAAAACGATTGCGCTGACGAGACACTAGCTCGTAGGTAAGGAGGAAGCCAGAGATGCGTCTGGGAGACGCGCCTCAAACGCAAGGGCGGTTCGAAGGCCACGCGACACCGGTCATTCCACCGGGTCCCCCTGAGTCTCGACGGACTAGTACTCCAGCAGGATTTCGCTGTCTGACCTGCGGGTTTCGCTGGGCGGCTGGAGTGTAGCGGGCCACGGAGAGGTCAGGGGTGGCTTTCGGCAGGCCGCCCCTCGATCGTGCGAGAGCGACGTAAGTAGTGGCAATGGCGGGCGACTGCTTGGCGTTGTCGGCGCCAGTTCGACCAGCTCAGCGCGTGGTGTCGTCCTCGGTGTCCACGCAGCTGCGGGGATCTGGGGAGACAAGCTGCCAGGAGTCGCCGAATCTCCGCCACTGTGAGCGCAATGGTCCCGGCTGCCTCATCGGTTTTGCCCCCTTTTCGCGGACTTGGTGCGCCGTGACGGCCAGGAAAGCGTGCGCGAGCATGGCGAGGGTGATGTGCCGGTACCAGCCGACGTAGCGGCGGACTTCGTACTGGTCCAGGCCGCATTCGTACTTCGCGGTCTGGTCGGGTAGGACCGCCGCATTGCTGCGGCGGTCCCCCCTCAGAACCGTGCGGGCCCGTTGTCCGAGCACACGGCTCAAGCAAG
>NZ_JBHWGA010000101.1:0-9500 GCF_042733315.1 Streptomyces sp. NPDC059718 | reverse complement strand
GGTGATCTCCGAGAAGTTCACCGAGACCCGGATGAACGGCGCCACCGTCGGCTTCACCGACGACGACGGCAAGGGCGAGTACGACATCAAGGACGCGCCGCACGCCATCCGCCTGACCACGTCCGGCACCTACATCCACGGCAACTACTGGGGCGCCGACTCGGTGTTCGGCAACGCCAACACCAGCCACGGCTGCATCGGCCTGAACGACACCAAGGGCGCCAAGGACACCTCCACGGACGCCTACTGGTTCTACACGAACTCGATCGTCGGCGACGTCGTGACCGTGAAGAGCTCCAAGGACAAGACCGTCGACCCGGCGAACGGCCTCAACGGCTGGAACATGAACTGGAGCGCCTGGAAGACCGGCAGCGCGGTCTGACACCGCGGCCGCGCCACCCACCCCGACGTTCGCGCTCGGAAACGCAAAACACAGACCGCTGGCCGGGGGATCCGCAAGACAGGAAGCAACACATGATGGTGAAGGCGACCCCGGCCCGAGAGTTGCCAGAAGCGGTGCTTGATCCGGCACGGCTGGAGGCAGTGGCCGCTTCCGGACTGCTGGATACCAGACCCGAGGGGGCGTTCGACGACATTGCCCAACTCGCCCTGGCGATCACGGGCGCACGAATGGCGTTCTTCACCGTCGCTGACGGGCGGCGGTCGTTCTGGAAGAGCGCAGTCGGCGTGGATGCTGCGACCACGCGTGAGAACGACATCCGCGACAGTCCTTGCCACATCCTGATCGGTACTGGCAGGGAGCTCATCGCGCCGGACGCAAGAGCCGACGCGCGCATCAAGGACCTGCCTGCGGTCAAGGCGCTGGCGGTCGGAGCCTGGGCGGGCTACCCGGTCGTCTCACCGGGCGGGCACGTAATCGGCGGGTTCTGCGTGATCGACAAAGACGCCCGGCCCTTCACCCCGCAGCAGTCGGAGGCACTGCGCATCCTTGCGCGCTCGGTGTCCTCCGAGATTGCGCTGCGCCAAGCGCTGCGCGAGGCCCATGCCTTGGCCGATGCCTCAGCCGCGCTGGCTCGAACATTGCAGGAAAGCCTGTTGCCGCCTTGCCTTCCGCAGACGCCCGGACTTGACGTGGCCGCAATCCACCTACCGGCCGATGCCACCGGCGCCCTGGGAGCCGAAGTGGTCGGCGACTTCTACGACCTGTTCCAGACCCGCGGCAGGAAATGGTCCGCGGTCATGGGTGATGTGTGTGGCAAGGGCCTCGACGCGGTAAAGGTCACCACCCTCGCGCGCTACACCATCCGTGCCGAGGCCAACCAGCACAACAACCCGGCCACCGTCCTGCACCGACTCCACGACGCTCTGGTCGAGCAGCACGTCAGCGAGCGCTTCCTGACCGCTGCCATAGCCGTCTTCGAGCCCGACCCCGGAGGAATCACCGGCCTCTACGCCAGCGCTGGCCACCCCCCTGCATTGATTCGCCGCGTGGACGGCACTGTCGAGGAACTCAACGCGGCGGGCATCCTGCTGAGCCCCGCAATCCCGGCTGTCCGTGACGACTTCGACGAAGCCGCCTTCCGCCTGAGCCCCGGTGACGCGCTACTGCTCTACAGCGACGGCATTACCGAGGCTCGCGACCAACATCGCGGCCCGCTCTTCGGTGCTGACCGCCTTGGCCGCGCCCTGGCGGCCACCCACGGCGCCGATGCCGCCGAGACCCTTGACCGGCTCTGGCAGGCAGCGTCCGCCCACTCCGGGGGTCACGCCGTCGATGACACCGCAATGATGATCTTGCGTGTCATGCCCTCATGAAGCGACCTGCTGGTCGACCCAAGGTGCCTCGCCAGACGCGCCGGAGAAGGCCGCACAGATCAGTCCCGCATCCATGAGGCATCACCGCCTCGGTGACGCACGCACAGCTTGGTCACCACGCCTCCTGTGCGGCGTCCGCACCGATACCGGGCTGAAAACCCTGGCAGCCAAAGCCATCGCTGCTCGGCATCCTCAGCCTGGGTCCTACTGCCTGCTCGAACCCGAGGGAAGCCGAAGCCTGCAACTGCGCCGGTCTTCAGCGGTTCCTTGGCCAGCCGGTCTGCTTGCCTACGATGTCATAGACGGGTCGCCGACCATCGGTCGGGCCGTACGACTGGCAGGTACCGAGACCTCTCCCATGACCGGCTGCCGGCTCGGAACCCGGGCTACTCCCAGCAGCCGTTGACTGTCGCAGCGAGGCCGTCGAGGGCGTCCTTGGCGCGGGTGGAGGAGGGTGCATAGTGCGGTGTGAATGTGCTGGCGTGCTAAGTTAACTTGAAGGTTCGTTTTTTTATGGAGGGGACGGTCCATGCCCAAGGTCACGCCGGAGTACATGGAGGCCCGCCGTCAGCAGATCTTGGACGCGGCGCGCCGCTGCTTCCTGCGTGATGGATTCCATTCCACCTCCATGCAGGACCTCTTCGCCGAGTCGGGCCTGTCGGCTGGCGCGGTATACCGGCACTTTGCCAGCAAGAACGAGATGATCACGGCGATCGTCGAGGAGAACATGCGTGACGTCCTCGCCATGGTTCACAGAGTCGCGAGGAACCGGCCCAGCAGCTCCATCGGAGCCTTGATGGCCGATGTCCTCGAAATCGTGAATGCCCAGACTGCCGACAAGAACGTTGCAGGGCTGTCGGTTCTGGCCTGGTCCGAGTCACTGCGCAACCCTTCGCTGGCCCGGCAGTTTCACGATCTGATGGCCCAGATGCGAACCGCACTCACCGATGTCATTTGGGAGCACCAGCAGGGCGGCACCCTCCCGCGCGAGGCGTCTCCCGAGGCGCTCGCCGCCACCTTCATGTGCATGCTGCCCGGCTACATTCTCCAGTTGGCGATGGGCGACTCCGCGACGCTGGAGGAGGTGCCCAGCGCGTTGCGAGCACTCTGGCCGGATTCGGCGAGTCCTGAAATGTGAGGCTCTTGAATCATGTGCTTGCTTCGCGGCTGGGGGGCGATCGACCGGGTGGCCAGACGGGTGTCACTGCGAGGGCCTGCAGGCCCGGCCTGCGTTTTCGCCCCTGCTGACCCAGCCGCCCGGCCGATGTCACGGCGTCCCGGTCCGGCAGCATGCAGTTCCGCAAGCTGCCTCTGCTGATGCCCAGGTCGGCGGCGATCGCCTTGTAGGTTGCTCCGGGCGGGGACCCGCAGAACGCCGTGGCACCCGTCTTGAACTCGTCCGAGTGATCCTTCACCGCCATCGGCGGTCTTCTCCGCTTCCTCAGGATCATGCTGATCCAGTATCAGCGTCTCCGTCATTGAGGGGGAGGCGGCCATAACTATCGCCCTGTCTAATCGCCCCACCGTGCGGGTTTATTTTTCAATCCCCATCTTTGGTGGCCGGGTGCGCATATTCGTCAGATGAATTCTGCGCAGGCGTGGAAATACTTCCTACGTGCGCCGCTACTGGCGAAGTGAGCCACGTCCTCCGCAAAGAGCCTCTCCAGTATGGCCACATTTCCTGCCCGGGCCGCCATCAAGAACGCCGTAGAGAAGCGATGGTGCTCGGCAGCCGAGACATTGGCCGTTTGTTGCGCGGCCAGGCGCTTGCGGGCGCGGCTCACCAGTTGGCGCGCGTTGACCTGCGACTGCCCGATGACCTCGGCGATCTGCCCGTACGGGTACTGGAATGCCTCCCGGAGCACGTACGCCGCCCGTTCCGCCGGCGTGAGCCTCTCCATGAGCATCAGCACCGCGGCTTTCACTGCTTCCGCGCTCTCGGCGCCCAACGCAGGGTCGCTCATGGTGTCGAGCGGTTCCGGGGGCCAGTAGCCGACGTAGTTCTCCCGGCGGACCCTCGCGGATTGGAGCACGTTGATCGTCAGTCTGGTCACCATCGTGGTGAGGAAGGCATGAGGGTTCTGCACCTTGGAGCGGTCGTAGGTCTGCCAGCGGATCCACGCTTCCTGGAGGACGTCTTCGGCCTCGCTGACGTTGCCGAGCATCCGGTAGGCGATTCCGAAGGTGAAGGTGCGGGCGTCGTGGAACACCTCTTCTGCTTCCATGAGGTCCTCGGTGCGCTCCGCGGACTTCGACGGCATGGTTCTTTTCCTTGCTGGTTGCTGCGTTGGCGGCTATCGCTACCTCCCCCGCGTGGACGCGGGGATGGGCGCGGGCCTCATCCGTGGGCGGCGTGCCGGGCGTGCGTGTGCGATCGGGTCACCGGCGCGAGCGACACCGTCGTAATGGGGTCATCTATGGCCGGGACGTCGGCGCTCGTGTCTGCGGCGCCGTAGTGGGGGTCCCCCGAGGCGTCGTTCGTGATGGTGGGGGTGCGCTGCCCGAAGATGATGGCCGTCAGGCCCAGTGCGCTCCACAGGCTGAGGACGGCGATGTGGCTTGCGGATGCGTTCCCGTCGAAGTAGGCCGTGCTGCGCAGAAGACTCGCGCCGGCACCCGGCGGCAGCCACTGGCCGATGTCGTGCACGGCCGTGGGCAGCAGTTCCGGAGCGGACGTGCTGCCGGAGAAGGGGTTTCCGACGAAGACCATGAGCGCGGCGCTGAGGGCGAGCCCGGGGGGACCGATGAGCGTGATCAGGCCGACGCTCGTCGCGCTGATGGCGAGCATGGTGAGGGACAGGGCCGCCCAGGTGGCCACATGCTCGTGCGGTAGGGCACCGAGAAGGCCCTGGGCGATCAGGTAGGCGGCGAGTCCCGTCACGGCGCACGCGGCGAACAGGTCGATGAGCCTGCGCCACACCGGTACTTGTCCGATTGACATCGCGATGAGCGCCGCGATCAGGATGCTGCAAATGGTGAGTGGGAGAAGGGCCGAACTGAAGACGACCCCCCGCGGGTCGTTTTCCGAGAGCGGGACGATGTCAACCGTCTCCATCTGGACCTTGGCGGCCTCCTTGGCAGCGCCCTTCGGGCCGGTTGGCCGGAGAGTGGTGCCAGCCAGCGGCTTTGCGTCCCTCACTGGGAGCTTCCCTGCCTGGGCTGCCAGGTGCTGGCCGGATGTGGTCAGCAGTTGGGCGACGGGCGTGCTCGCTGCGGTGGCCTCCAGCACGGTGACGTGGCCGGGGGTGACCACGAAGGCGCCGTAGATTTCCCGCTTCTTGATCGCGGTGCGCGCGGAAGCCTGGTCTGCGTACAGATGGAAGTCGAATCCGCCTGGCTTGCTGTGTGTCAGGCCCCCTACCGCCCTCTGGCTGGCCGTGCTGGTGCCTACGACCCCTACGGGTAGATCGCGCGGCGCGATGCGCGATGCGGGCCAGGCGAACGCCAACACGGCGAGTGAGATCACCACCGGCAATGCCACTGTCGCGATGACGGTTCGGTGCCATGACAGGAGTCCCGTCGACGGCTTCTGCAAGGTGTCACTCCAGTAAGGCGAACGATCGTTTTTTACTGCTCGAGTCTGATGTGGTCATGCGTGCACGTCAACATGAACATTCGTTTTTTGCCAGATCGTTGCCTCCGAGCTGCGGGCGGCGATGCCCGTGGCATGCCCCTAGCCAGCGCGGATAGGCTCGGGCTTGTCGCGGTCAACTGACCGAGAATGGCCTGCCTCACGAGGCCGACCGAAGCCGACGCCGCAGCGCTCGTAGGGATGGTTATCGATCCTGTCGCCAGCGTCGTGACCACTGTGGGGGCTGATCCTCGTCGTTGTTGAACCGGCGGAACCCATCCGACGACAGCAACCAGCTCAGGGTGAGCGTTTGCGGCTGTGGCGGCTCGTAATACCCCGCGGTGGCCTCCGCCATCCGAATGCGGGGCACGGCGGACGAGTCATCGACCAATTGGTCGGCCGACACAGCACGGCGGGGTGGAGCGCAGTGGCCAGGTTGTCTTGTTCGACTGGGCCAACGAGCCCTGCTGCCCTCAAGCTTGTGTGCATCAGGTCGGAGCGCCCTATCGTTGCCATAGCGGCCAGAACAGACACCGGCACCCTTGGTCGTTCGCCTGGAGACTCCGTCATGGCATGCTTCATCGGCGCCGGCATTGGTGTACGCGCATCTGATGACGTAGACCTTGCTCACTCGCAATCGCGACCGGACAGTGCGCGCAGGTGTGACGACCCTGGCAACGGTTGCGGAGGCGTAATGAGGGTCGAGGGTTGGTTCATCCTCGAACTGTCGTCGGTTCGGACAGAAGCGAGAGGGGACGGCCGAGGCTTCCACCTGTGCCGCAGGAACGCCCGAGCTGTCATGGCCGATCACGCGAATTTGGGGACCCCAGGCGGCGCTCGTTTTTGGAAGATGGCTTCCTGGGTGTGAGAGATGAGCCGGAGCGTGCTGCGACACGATGGCGGAGCGCGACAGGGATCAGAGCCGCGCCTCCACCAGGTCCAAGACCGCTCCAACACACCGGCCGCTCTCCATCAGCCGCTGCACCAGTTCCTCAATCGGCGTGGCCTTGTTCAATGGCTCGTAAGCCACCACTAGGACCGTTCGCCCTTGTTCCCTGGCCACGTCGGCCCAGTCCGCCGGTACTGGCACTGTCGTCCGCACGTTGGCCAGGTGCACGGTCACTGCATGAGCACCGAGCACCGCCCTCGCGCGCGCCGGCCGCAGTACGAGCTCTTCCGCACCCGGATTGATCCCCGCCGCCCGCACGACGCGCGGCCAGTACCGCACTGGTTGGGTCTCCTGCAATCCGTCGTCCCCGAACACCAGCCACGGAGCGATCTTCTGCTCGCCGGTTGGATCACGACTGACCCAGTGAAACACCGTCGTCGTCCGCGCAGCGGCCATGGATGCGAGTTCCCTTCAACTCCCACGAGAGATCCCGTGAGAACGGCCGTGCACGAGCATGTGATACGACGGGGTGTCCCGGGTCCCCTCGTGCCATCAGGCGTAGTCGGGCCGAACCGTGATCTTCTTTTGCCCTTTCGACAACGCTCCTGTCTCAGGCGTGACAGCCAGCAGATGGGCTCTGTCAGCACAAGCTGGCGAGGTGTCCGCGCGCAGTATCCAGTCGCGAATGAGGTGCAAGCTGACCCGAGGGCCCCACGGACACCGTGTCCCGGGCCAGCCGCACATGGGAAGGGCATGCCAGCGACAAAGCCGCCGCCCGCGTCATATAGACATCGGTCGCGGCTTCGTCCACCTCCGTCTTGGGCGGGCCCGCGCCACATTCCGGTGATGCGCACACGTCGCGGATCGCCTCGGGTCCGCCAGGAAGGGCGCCATTACACGACGGCGAGCCGTCGCCTTCCAGGAGCGTCCCGATGCAGCCTCACGCACTGACAGGCGCAACGCGCGGTGGGGGAGCGGCAGGGCCAACCCCCGCCGCGCCCCCGCTCACTCCTTCGAGTGCCCACCACCGCCAGCGGGCCCGGCGCCTGCCACACGTTCACAGGTCATGAGCACAGTTGAAGACGCTCTCTTACCGCAGCCCGACCGCGACACTGTCGACGTCGTCCTCACCGGGCCCGTTGACCAGGTCGCCCGCGTCCGTGCCTGGATCGAGGCCCGCGCCAGCGACGGGAGCAGCATGCTGGTCGACCAGCCCCACGGCCTGGTCCGCTGCCGCATGCGCATCGTCGCCCCGCCGGAGCTGGACGCGACATAAGGATCACGGACACCGGGGTTTCGGCGACGCTCGGCAGGTAAGGCGACCTTTCGGAGCCGCCCGCCCACCCCCCCGAGCGGGCGGTTCCCCGAGAGGGCTCCCCCTCTCGGCGGTCACGCCTTGCAGGCCGGGACCTGCTCCACTCAGGCCCGGCCAGCGAGGTCATATCGACGAGACCACCCGCATGCACCGCCCCGGCGAGAAAGTCCCGCCAGCGGCATCTACGAATGCACCTGCGGCCAGGGCCACCGCTTCACCAGCACGGACGTGCAGGGCCACACCTTCCCCCCGATTCCTCGGGAGTGTTCCGGGGTCGGCTGGAACCTCCTCATACCCGCCTACGCGGAGCGCAGCCCATAGCCCCCGAGCAGCCTGCCCGGTTACGTGGTGAGTGCCGGGCGGGCGCCCACGCGGCCCCGTCGGCGCCACGGCGGGGCCGTCCCCTACTCCCGCTTGGCGCGCTGCTCCGGGACAGTGATCTGGTTGGACTGACGCGTAACGGGCAGGTCCGCAGACCCGCCCGAATCGAGCAAGCTTCCCTGTGACCTCGAACGATGCCCATCGGGTACTCTCACCGTCGATTCGTGAACGTTGGAGGTCCTTGTGCACACCGTTGTCTCCGTGCTGCGAGCTGCGCTCGGTATGGGTGGCGCCTGGGTTCTCGTGGGGGAGATGGTCCGCCAAGCGTCAGGGCCAGGCTGGAGAAAGCCGCGGGTCTTCTCGGCGGTGGGTGCCTTGGGCGCTGGTGTGCTGATTGGCTTGGCTCTTTAGAGGCGGCAACGATGACCGGCGTTGGAACGGCGCCCGCGACCACAGGCTCTACGGCTGCGTGAAGCTGCACCCGACCGCCATCGAGATCCTCCCGCTCCTGACCGACGAGGACCCTCTCGGCGTGGACGGCTTCGCCACGCACCACGTCCCCCTGGAGCAAGCCCCCCAGGCCTACGACATGTTCCAGAAGAAGGCCGACGGCGCCATCAAGGTTCTTATGGTCCCGTGACGCCCGCGATCACCCAGGCGGCGCGTCGAGCGGCGTGGCGGCCAGGGCCCGGGCCACGCCGTGGAGGTTTGCGGCCATGGCGCGACCCGTTTTGTGGGACCAGTCGTGTCCGCGCTGGTCGTCGAGGTAGTCGGGGCCGGTCCCGGGGCCGAGGTGCCAGTACGTCCAGGCCTGGCCTGGGATGGTGTACCCCAGGTCGGCCAGGGCCCCGGAGATCTCGCTGATGACGTGGTGCGGCGCCGTCCTCGTTGCCGGTGACCACCACGCCGGCCACCCGGTTGTAGGCGACCGGACGGTCACGGTTGTCCGTCTCGGACATCATGGCGTCCATGCGAGGACGCGGACGAGGATGTGTCGGGGCTGCTGTCCGGTCTCGGCGTCGACGACGAACGCGGACGCGTCACCGGGGGTGTACCGCTCAATCCGGAGGCGGCGGTGGGTGCCGGGGCGGCAGGAGGCGAAAACCTGGCCACGTTCGATGATCATCGGGTGAGCTCCGCAGGGGTCGGGGCGCAGGTGGGGCATTCGTCGCGGACGTCCGGCAGCGGGACGGCCCAGTGAACGGCGAGGAGCATTTCCCATGCGGCTCGTGCCGCAGCCGTGGCAGCAGCGCTTGACCGTGAGGCGGGTGCCACCCTCGGGGAACTGCTCGTCGGGGGTGTTGGTGCGCGGGTTGGCGACCTCGAGGAGGGCCAGGCCGTGGCAGGGCTCGTCCTCGGCGCAGGTGCAGGCGAGGTCGCGGCCGCCGAGCTCGGCCCGGATCTGCTAGTCGCTTGGTACAGGAAGCCGGGGTTCCAGCCGGACGGCATGCGGCGGCGGGTCCGGAGGAACCTGCGGAGCTCGGCGGCGGTGGCGTAGCGGCCCGCGCTCGAGTCGGTCCGGCAGAAGAACGGGTTCGCCCACGGGGCCTGCGGCAGGGCCCCTGAGCGCTCGCGCGACCGCGGCACGACGGCCGCCGCCCGGCTCGCGGGAGTGCGATGCCCGGCGG
>NZ_JBHWGA010000100.1:0-9623 GCF_042733315.1 Streptomyces sp. NPDC059718 | reverse complement strand
CTTCCAGACCCTCACCCAGATGCCCGACACCAGCAACACCCTCATGAGCGAACTCGCAGTCGCCCGTCACAACGACGGCCACCTCGAACTGATCGGAAGCAACGCGGGCGGGCAGATCTTTCACCGTAGCCAGGCCATCTCGGGCGACTACGCTTCATGGTCGCCGCTCCCGCAGAAGATCCTCTCTCACATTGCCGCGGAAACCAACAGCGACGGCAGCGTGGAGGTCGTTGGAGTCGACACCGCTGGCGCTATCTGGCAGACCCGACAGAACACCACCAACCCCGACACCTTCACTCCATGGGGGCAGATCACCGGCGCCCTGCGCCCCTGAGTAGGCTCGATGGGCAGAAGCTCCGGCAGGCGAATTCTGGGGATCGTTGCAACACGTGGGCGGTTGATCAGGCCGCGAGTAGTTTAGACAGGTGCTCGGCTGGGGTTTCCCAGCCGAGCGTCTTGCGTGGACGGCTGTTGAGTTCGGCGGCGACGGCGTCCAGTTCCTCGCGGGTGTGCCGGGACAGGTCGGTCCCCTTCGGGAAGTATTGGCGGAGCAAGCCGTTGACGCTTCTATGTCAAGCGGCGAGCTGGTGCTGTGCGACGTGGTGCTGCCAGGGGCTGGCCGGGTTGCAGAAGTAGACCGGGATGTCGGTGGCGATGGTGAAATCGCGGTGGGCGGCCATCTCCGAGCCCTGGTCCCAGGTGAGGGAGCGCTGCAGGTGCGGTGGGAGCGTCTTCATGGTTGCGACAAGAGCGTCTCGGGTGGCGGCCGCGCTGTGGCCGACCGGAAGGTGGACCAGCATCACGTAGCGAGTGGAGCGCTCGACCAGCGTCCCGATCGCTGACTTGTGATGCTTGCCAATGATGAGGTCGCCCTCCCAATGCCCCGGAATCGCGCGGTCAGCAGCCTCAGCGGGCCGATCGCTGATCATGACCATCTCTCGGACCGCGCGGGGCAGGCGCTTGTATGACTGGCGGTGGGGGCGTCGCAGGGCTCGCCCGGTTCGCAGAGCCAGAGTCAGTTCCCGGCGGAGTTGTCCGCGGCCCTGGACGTATAGCGCCTGGTAGATCGTCTCGTGGGTCACATGCATCTCCGGCCGGTCGGGAAACCGTCTGCGCAGAGCGTGGCAGATCTGCTCGGGGCTCCAGCGCAGCGTCAGGTGGTCCTGGATGAAGTCCCGCAGTTCGCTGTTCTGGCCGATCTTGCCTGGCTTTGGGCGGGGCCGGCGGGCGTCGGCGCGGGCCTGCGCGGCATGGGGCCGGTACTGGCCATTGACGGGGTGCCGATTGCGGCGGATCTCACGGCTGATGGTGGAGGGGCTGCGGCCCAGCTCAGCGGCGATGACACGGACAGTGGCCTTCTCTCGCAGCCGGTCGGCGATATGGATGCGATCGACCTCTCGCAGATACCTGGACGGGCGGTCCAGGGGCGTCGCCGAAGGCTTCGGCGACGCCCCTGATAGGTGGATCGGCAGTGCCGCGACGGTGCCGCCCGACGCGTTGCGTCCGTTGCGCCACCTCCTGCCCGTTCGCGGGTCGATACCCACGATCCGGGCAGCTTCCTTGTAGTCCACACCCTGTTGCACGAGCTGAAGGTAGAGCCGCCGCTCCTCAATGAGCGCACGCGCCCCCTGGTTGACGGAACGGTCACGGATCTTGAAGTCCATCTCACCCCTTGGACTGGGGTGTTGCGAGGACCACTAGAACTCAAGTCTTCTGGCGGGCCGTTTCGGTGTTCGGGCTGGTTGTGGGCAGGCGGTGGGCCCGGCTGTCGCGTTGGGTGGGCGCCGGGTTCCACGGCTCCGGTCGGTGGTGCTGTTCGTAGGGGCGGGAAGTTGCTGGTCAGCCTGGGTTCGGCAGGGCTGCGAGCCGGTGTAGGGCCTGGTTGATCAGGTCTGTCCAGGGCCAGTGGGCCGCGAGGCGGAGGATGCGGCAGCGGCCGGTGGTGACCAGTTGCGCGGCGGTGGAGAACAGCCGGAGCCGGAGCCGGCGGGGTTCCCAGCAGCTGGCCGCATACGCGCTGTCCACACCGGGAGCCACCCCGTTAGCACGCGGACACACCGACGCTGCACTGATCATCGTCTCCGAGCTGGTCACCAACGCGCCTCAGCTGGAAGGGTAAGAGCCTGACCATCGAGGTCCACGATGACGATCCCATGCCTCCCACGGCACCGAGTCCCAGCGTGCAGGGCGAAGGCGGCGGCTACGGCCTGGGCATCGTCGACCAGCTCGCGGATACGTGTGGCATCTACCGTCACCTGAACGGCAAACGGTTTACGCCCGCCTCGCCTTCTCGGGCTGACCGCCGATCGACTCGACCATCAACTGCACTCTCGGCCGTATCGCTTTCGCCATGTGGGTCCTGTTGCAGGTGGCGGATGTCCTTGCTTCGTAAGGATCTCGGGTCCGAAATGCCGGATTGCCCTCCATAGGGTGTAGGGCGTGATCCACTCTTCTTCTTCGACGCCGGGTACAGGTGTGTCATCCGGCGCGGCGTGGTCGTCTCCCTCGGCTGGCCGAGGCCGTCACCCGGTGGCCGGGACTTCCGGTACGGCCTTGGGCGTGACGGCGATAGCGGCAGATTCGCCGGACACCGGGCGGTTGGGGGCCGAGTCGCTGGCGGGTTTGGTGACGGTGGTAGTTATCGCGAAGGAGCCGCTGCTGGGGCGTGTCAAGACGCGGCTCACTCCGCCGTATACACCCCAGGAGGCGGCGCGGCTTGCTGAGGCGGCGCTGGCCGACACGCTTGATGTGGTGCTCCAGGTGTCCGCGCGGCGGCGGGTCCTGGCCTTGGACGGCAGGCCGGGACGGTGGCTGCCGGCGGGCTTCGACGTGGTGCCGCAGTGCGCGGGCGGGCTGGACGAGCGGCTCGCTGCCGCGTTGGGCGCGTGTGAGGGTCCCACGCTGTTGATCGGCATGGACACCCCGCAGATCACCCCCGCTCTTCTTGCTCCCGTGCTCGCTGGTGCCTGGCAGGAAGTTGACGCCTGGTTCGGGCCAGCCGATAACGGCGGTTTCTGGGCGTTGGGCCTGGCCGCCCCCGATCCCAGGCTGCTGCGCGGGGTGCCGATGTCCGCGTCGGACACCGGCGCTGTCCACCGTGCCCGCCTGGTCTCCGCCGGGCTGCGGGTGCGCGACCTGCCGTCGCTGCGTGATGTGGACACCGCCGATGATGCCGCGCAGGTCGCGGCCTGCACGCCGCACGGCCGTTTCGCCGCCACCCACGCGACGTTGTGCCGGACGGTCGCGCGATGACTACTCCCATACCGGCTGCGGCCTGCGATGTCGTCTCCTGGGGTGACGGCCCGTACGAGCGGGCACTCCGCAGCGGAAGCGGCCCGCTGTTTCTGCGCGACGCCGACGGTGAGCTGCTGCCACTGGAGGTCGACCGCTGGTGTGCTCCGGCCGATACCGCGGACCTGTCCGCTCTGCGCCTCTGTCAGGGGCCGGTGCTGGACATCGGATGCGGCCCGGGCCGGCTGGTCGCCGTGCTCGCCGCACAAGGCCACCGGGTGCTCGGTATCGATGTCAGCCAGGCCGCCGTCGACCGCACCACCGGCCTGGGCGGATCGGCCTTGCGCCGCTCTGTCTTTGATCCCCTGCCCAAGGAAGGTCGTTGGGGCACAGCCCTGCTTCTGGACGGCAATCTCGGGATCGGCGGTGACCCGCACCGGCTGCTCACACGGACCGCCCAGCTCCTGGCCCCGGGCGGGCTTGTCATCGCCGAGACCATCCCGGCCGACATCGACGAACACACCCTGGTCCGTGTCGACGACGGCCGCGGCACGGCAGGCATGCCGTTCCCGTGGGCCCGGGTCGGCACACCGGCTCTCCTGCGGTACGCGCGTCGCCTCGGCTGGCACCTGGACGACCAGTGGACGGCTGGCCACAGAACCTTTGTGGCCCTGAGGCACCCGGACAAACGTTGCTCCGGCATCAAAGAAGTGATCAGCGAGCGAACCAGCGGCGTAACTGGATAGAGGGTTATTACTGGCGGAGTTGAAGGGAGGACCAGCCCGATCAAGAAGGTAGAGCAGCCTGACGGGAGCGTTGCGGAGGCCGCGGTTCCGGTGTCAGGACAGCAGCTTCTGCCGTGGTCGTGAAGGCTTACGGTTCGCTGACGTCACTCCTGAGCACGGCCTTGACCGCTGGTCGGCGGCCTAGCCTGCGGGGGTGAGTCCTGACATACGAACTGGCCAGCGCCGTGATCTCACCGCTGCCGTCAACGGCATCCTTCTCATCACGGCGGCCGTGCTCGCCGGCATGGCCATCCAGCGCACAGACCACAGTCTCCACGTCAAGTGGCCCCCCTTGTTCGCCTCCTGGTCTCCGCACGTGGGTCCGGGAACGCCGACTGCGTTCGCTGTCGCCATCGCGGTCATCGCCTACGGGCCGGCGCTTGCCGCGCGCCTGCCCTGGCGCGCCCTTGTCCTTGGCTCCTGGGCCGTCTCAATGGGCTGGACGTGGTCGCTGGCGTTGATCGACGGTTGGGACCGGGGCATCGCCCGCAGGCTCACCACCAGGAACGAATACCTGCAGGTGATCGACCGCTTCGACAATATCCCTGCCACACTGCGTGACTTCACCCGCCACATCCTGATCGGCACCCCCGACAACTGGCCCGCGCACATCGCTGGCCATCCTCCAGCCGCCATCCTCACCTTCGTTGGCCTGGACCGCATCGGCCTGAGCGCCGGAGCCTGGGCCGGTATCTGGTGCATCACGGTAGGTACCACGGCCGCAGCTGCCGTCCTGATCACGGTGCGGGCCCTGGCCGACGAGCAGACCGCCCGCCGGGCAGCACCGTTCCTCGTCCTGGCCCCTGCAGCCATCTGGGTGGGCGCATCCGCGGACGGCTACTTCACCGCCGTCGCCGCCTGGGCCATCGCTCTGCTCACCCTCGCCGCCACCCGCACCTCCATTGCTGCCACCCTGGGCTCCGGACTCCTACTGGGCCTGACCTTCTACCTCTCCTACGGCCTCACACTCATAGCGATCCTCGCCGCCGCCGTGCTGCTGATCACCCGCACCGCCCGCCCGCTGCCCCTACTGCTGGTCGGCACGGCGGTAGTCCCACTGGCGTTCACTCTGGCTGGATTCAACTGGTGGGAGGCTTACCGACTGCTGGTCGAGCGCTACTATCAAGGCGCGGGGGGCGTGCGCCCCTACAGCTACTGGGTCTGGGCCAACCTCGCCTGCACCGCCATCGTCATAGGCCTCGCCACGGTCGCCGCGCTCCGCCGCACCCTGGCGGCCACTCCCGGTGCCCTGCGGCGCTTGCGCACCCCGGACCACTCGGCCGCCGATCGCCTCGTCGCCCTGGTCCTGGCAGCCCTCCTCGCCCTGGCCATCGCCGACCTGTCCGGCATGAGCAAAGCGGAAACCGAGCGCATCTGGCTGCCGTTCGCCACCTGGCTCCTGGCCGCCACCGCACTCCTGCCCACCACCCACCGACGCCACTGGCTGATCGCCCAGGCCACCACGGCCCTGCTGATCAACCACCTCCTCTTCACCGGGTGGTGATACATATCCACATCAGATGAGATATCCCTGCGTCACTGTCGCGCGGCAGGCCATGTCCTCGCTCGCCAGTGACGGCTGACTGATCGACGATGACCCGGGCCCGATCTTACGAACCCCTGATGCCCGCGCGCGCGTCCGCGCCGCCGGGGTGCGGCGTCGCCCTACGGTCGGAACATGCTGGTACTCGTCACGGGCGGCGCGGGCTTCATCGGCTCGCACATCGTCACCGACCTGCTCTCCTGCGGCCACGGCGTCCGCGTTCTGGACCGGGCCGCGCGCCCCTCCGCCCCCACGGCCGGTGGCGGCGGGGGGACGTGCGCGACCCCGCCGCCGTCGCGGACGCCGTGTGCGACCAGGCCGCCATGGTCGGCCTCGGCAAGGACTTCACCGATGCCCCGGACTACGTGGCCTGCAACGACCTGGGCACGGCGGTGCTGATCGCCGCCATGGCGAAGCGGGGAGTACGCGGCCTCGTGCTCGCCGGGTCCATGGTCGTCTACGGCGAGGACCACAACGAGTGCGCCCGGCACGGTGCCGTACGCCCCGGCCCCCGGCGCCCCTCCGACCTCGACGCGGGCCGCTTCGAACCGCCCTGCCCCCACTGCGGGGAACCCTTGAGCCCCGGTCTCGTCGACGAGAACGCCCCCGCCGACCCCCGCAACGTCTACGCCGCCACCAAACTCGCCCAGGAACACCTCGCCGCCTCCTGGGCCCGTGCCGTCCAGGGCCGCGCCGTCTCCCTGCGCTACCACAACGTCTACGGCCCCCGAATGCCCCGCGACACCCCGTACGCCGGAGTCGCCGCCCTGTTCCGCTCCGCCCTGGCCCGGGGCGAGGCCCCCGAGGCTGCTATGTCCTGTCAAGCTGCTTGAGGAAGCGGTTCCAGGCTCGGCTGGTTACTTTGCTCGAGGATCTTGAAGATCTGGCGGCAGATGTTGCGCTTGAGGCATCGCTGTGCGTCGCGGGGGCTCTTGCCCTCGCTGACGCGCCGGGCGACGTACGTCTTCGTTGTAGGGTCCAGCCGCATCCTGATCAGGGTGATTGTGTGCATGGCGCGGTTCAGCTGGCGGTCTCCGCCCCGATTGAGCCGGTGCTTGTTGGTCAGGCCCGAGGAGGCCGGGATTGGGGCGACACCGGCGAAGGACGCGAAGGCGGCTTCGGAACGGAAACCGGCCTGGGTGCGACCAGCTGACCAGGATCTGAGGTGCGGTGATCGGGCCGACGCCGAGCAGTTCCAGTAGGTGTGGCGCCTGGTGGCTGACGAGCTGAAGCGGCTCGTTCTCCAACTCGCGAGCCTCCGCCTGTAGATGCCTGATGCGTTGCGCGGTACTCCGCATGGCACGGATGGTCATCCGGTGCTCGGTCGACAACGCAGGGCGGTCTCGGAGGCCGGCGCAACGCGCGACCTGCATTGGTCGGCTCAGGCGGCGCAGGTCCGTGCGAAGACGGTCCGGCGCGGAGACGATCAGGGCTTTGAGCTGGTTGATCGCCGCGGTGGAAGCGTGTACGGCGCCCTGTCGGGTGGCCAGGAGTACGCGCATCGCCTCGCGCTCTCCGCGCACACGAGGCTGGATGACGTGCTCGGTGGCCAGGGCTTCGCGAGCCGCGCGGATGGCGTCGAGTATGTCGGTCTCGCGTCCTCCGCGGACCGGCGGCCGCTTGGGGCGACAGACTTCGATGACACGTTCGCCAGCGTCACTGAGGAAGGCAGCGAGGCCTGCGCCGTAACTGCCAGTTCCTTCGAGAGCCCAGCAGCGTCGGCCGGGCACGCACAAGCGTGCGAAGTCGAGAAGGCGTTGGTAGCCGCGGCCGTGGGCGGGTGCGTCAGTGGTCTCCAGGACGGCGCCGACGGGGCTGACGGCGGCTGCGGCGAGGGTGTCACGGTGGGTGTCGACGCCGATGACGCCGTCGATCTGTTCTGCGAGCATGGTCACGCGGTCGTTCTCCTCTGGGCGGACGGGCCGTGGACGGCGTCGGCCTGGGTGGAGTCACCGCGTGGCGGAACTGTGATGAGTCACGCCGGAAGGCGGACAAGCTGCTGATCAAGCCAACGGGTGGGCCAGGCCGACGCCCGCGTCCGACAGACATCTCGGGGGAACGGCAGCCCCTGACGGAGCGCCATTTATTTTGCGAGTCATGCCGGATCACGAACGCCGAGCCTGGCAGCAACCCATCCCGGGCCGCAGAAGAACTCTCACAGTTATCTTTTTCGCGGTCCTGCAATGGAGCCGTTGGCCTCTGGGCCCGGCATGACTGTTGCCCTACCGATGGCGTCCCTTCTTGTGCAACACCATTGCGTTTAGCCCTTGTTGGTGGTGTCAAGGCCGCCTTCCTTGATCATCTCGAAGCGAAGGGTGTAGGCCTCGGCTGTTCTGGGGTGTTTGCCTGTAGTGAACGTGTACTTGCTGTTGCGCTTGCGGACGCGGGCTTTCAGCCGCCAGCGTCGGATCTCCGGGAGGAGGCCGGCCAGGACGACACGACCTATCGCCCCGACGAGGCCCACCGGACCGGCCGGGGCGATGCCGCGGGCGGCCACGATCTGGTCAGCGGCGGCGTTGAGCAGCACGATCAGGCTGACACGCTCCGCCGACAGGCCCGGCTGGGCCGTGACCAGGTCGTCCGCGGTCCGCACGAGCGCCTGGTAGACCGTCAGCAGGGCATAGACCTCCTGCTCGAGCCCAGGGACCGTCCGCGAGCGCAGCACTCGCCCGCCCAGGACGGTCGACTTCAACGAGAAGTAGCAGGTCTCCGCCTGCCACCTGCGGTGATACAAGGTGATCAGCTCGTGGGCGGGGTAGCTCTCGGCGTCCAGGAGGCTGGTCATCAGCCGCCACAGCTCGGTGCGGCGGGTGCCGTCGGCCAGCTCGATGGTCATCCATGCTTCGATGATCCGTACCTCGAGCCGCCGTAGCCGCGCCCGGCCTGGTATCTCCCGGCGCAGACGGTGGTCAGGTAGGAGCCGTCCAGCAGAGTGCGGCGCACCGTTGGGCGCCGCTTGCGGGTCGAGCGCAGCAGGAAGGACGCGCCGGTGCCGGTTACTGCCTCCAGGAAGTCGTATGCGTCGTAGTAGGCGTCGGCCAGCAGCACCATCGAGGCGTCCAGGTGGGACAGCAGGCGGTGCGCGTAGCCGAGTTCGCCGGTGGTGTCCGGGCCGAAGGCGGCGCCGAGGAGGGCGCGGGTGCCGCACTCGACCAGCGCCACCAGGCGCAGCAGGGGGTAGCCGAATTCGAGCACCTGACCACCGTGCTTGGGGAAGTGCCGGGTCACCGCCTCCTCGTCGGGGATGCTCAAGGTGGTGCCGTCCACCGCGACCGCCCGCAGACCGCGGTAGAAGGAGCCGGATTGTGCCCGGGCGGCCACCGGACCGGCCAGGATCTCGAACAGGCGGCGCAGTGGGGCGCTGCCCAGTCGGCGCCGGGCTCGTGACAATGAGGAGGCGCACGGCCGCGCCACCGCGATCCCGTGCAGTCCCGCTCCGAGTTTGTCCCATACCGCCTGGTAGGACGAGCGTTCGAAGAGGGCGAGGGCGAGCACGAAATACATCACCACCCTCGCAGGCAGCAACCGCACGCGCCGCTCACGCGAGCCTGTGTCCTCGAGGACGGCGTCAACCAGCTGCGGGTCGATGACCTGCGTCAACTCTCCCAGGTGGCCGGGAGCATACACATCGTGAGCTGACGCCACGGGTGGCGGGGTGGCAGAATGCCGCGGCAACGGGACCTCCGGTGCGACGATCTCTGGGCTCGACACCACAGGGATCTACCAGGGGTCCCGTCCTCTCGTTCATGAACTTGACAAGACGCTGGACGGCATAACGCAACGGTGTTGCACAAGAGGGGACGCCATCGCCCTACCTTCTTCATGCGTTCGCACCGGTCACTCGTAGGATCGGCGGAACCCAGGGGTTCCAGGTATGGCTGTGACTGTTCCGCCGCCGGATGGCTCAGGGGGCTTGGCCGCCCGGAACCCTGCGACGACTCGACCGCTACCGGTAGTTCGTTAAATCCGGAGGTAAAGGTCGATGCCGTGTCCGGTGGTCACCGCGTCGATCAGGGCCTGGAGCTCATGGGGTGGGTCGGTGTCGGTCCATGCTTGCCACCATC
>NZ_JBHWGA010000099.1:0-9782 GCF_042733315.1 Streptomyces sp. NPDC059718 | reverse complement strand
AGAGCATCTTCCCGCCGGCGTCGGCACCAAACGCCTCCAACGCCCCGGACAGAGTCCCCGAGCTGATCTTAGCCACAGCAACAGACGAACCCTCCAGCGAGGGCGGAATATAGAGTAGCTTGTTCGGCGATTGACCGTCCGGCAGACCTGTAATAATTCCCAGGGTGGCGTTCGCGTCAATCTGCGCGGAGATCTGCGCCGGAGTAGCATTCGCGAACTGCGGCGTACCCTGGAACATCGCCACCGCACCCGTCACAAAAGGGGCCGCTTCCGAAGTCCCCGTTTTAGTAATGGGGTCCGGGTCAAGTACCCCGGAAGAGTTTCTCCCTACTCCTCCAACGGAAGTGATCGACTCCCCAGGTGCCCAGATATCCACACAGCTACCGAAGTTAGAGCCGTCCCCTGAGTTGTACCCTGCGGGGGCCACACCGCCGACAGTAATCGTGCCAGGCGCCGCCCCGACTGGGTTGGAACAGGCGTCCAGACCCTCATTGCCAGCAGCAGTCACCACGGGGATTCCTGCGTTGATCAGGTTTTGCTCCTCGGTCACGATGCCCTGCGAGGTGCCCGGAAGGCATGGCACAATGACCCCCCCACTCTTGCAAGTAGGACCCAAACTTAAGTTCACGACTGCGGGCTTGATGGCATGATTCTCAATCCACTGTAGGCCAGCAATGACCTGGGGGTCAGGGCCAGTGCCGCCGCAGTCGAAGACTTTCACCGCAACGAGGCTTACCTTCTTGGCGACCCCGTAATCCTTACTACCCACGACTCCAGCGGTTCGGGTGCCATGCCCGTTGCAGTCGTCAGCGTTCGCCGGGTCACCACCAACCGTATTGATTCCGTATGATGCTCGACCTTCGAATTCGGGATGAGTAATCCGTATTCCAGTGTCGACGGAGTAGACATGGACACCCGAACCCCCGGAACCCATGTATCCATAGTGGTTATTTAAAAGGTTGTCCGAAGGCCTGGTCCGTTGGTCAATGCGGTCGAGGCCCCAATTCTGCAGAGGGCTCTGATCATCTTCGATATGATACATTTGCTGCTCTTGGACCCAGGATACGTCCGGGTCGGACGCGAGCCTCCTAGCCGCCGCTGGCGGCATGTCTACGGCGAACCCATGGAGCCCGGTAGCCCAGACGTCGCCCAGCTTCCCTCCAAGGTCGCGAGCGGCAACCTCGGCAACCTTCCGAACACCCAATTCCTTAACATTCGGAGTATCCTTAAGCGAAACTATATAGTGTCCCGGCAGGCCATTCCCTGAGTTTTCCCCGAGAATCACTGGGGTAGCGTGATGATCTGCGGACGCCCAAGAAACTGATCCTCCGGTGAACATCAAAGTCGCTGCCAGGGCTCCAGTGATTCCAATTATTCTTTTTGATAGCTTAAATACAGCCACTGCGACTCCCATATCTTCAACAGCCAGGCCGCGTCGACGCAGCGGGCTAAGCTGCTAGTTGGCCGCCTCTCAGAGTAACGCAGCATGTAGGCAGTTTGGAGAGTAAATAATACTCACGCCCGGGCCATCACCTCTTCGAAGTGGCAATTCGTCGGTATCGCTTCCTGATGCTCCAGCCGCACACCGTTGATTTAGCGCTTTGATCTGGCAAGCCTTCCTCCATCACCGTGACCTCGGCGTCGAGGGTGTAGTGCTGAGCGGCGACTGGGTGCTGGAGGGAGTTTTTGCTGTACTTGCTGGTCGGGTTCTTTCGGGTGCGGACCTTGTACCACAGTTGGAGATCATGTGACGTGGTCTCCCAGGGCGATTTCAAAGTCTGAGTGATCTTGTAAGCGTGCAGGTCACGGCGATGTGACGATGTCTGCCGGGTGCGCGACGCAACGAAGCTCCGTTGTGGAGGTGACCTTCCCAAGTCGCCTTCGCCCAAAGGAGCTTCGATGTGCCGCCAGTCTGCCACCGTCTGCCTGACCAAGTCGCCCAGCCGTCAGCATCGGTCGATCGGTCCGCTGGCGCTGCGGCTGCAGACGCTGGCTGATCCGCGCTCGCGGCGCGGGAAGCGTCACCCGTTCGTGGCGGTGCTGCTGGTGGCCTGCTCGGCAGTGACCGCCGGAGCACAGCCTTTCGCGGCCATCGGGCAGTGGGCCAAGAACGCGCCGCAGGACGTCCTGACCCGGCTCGGGGCCCACACCGCCAACGCGCTCGGTGTGCGGGTGGCACCGAGTGGAGCGACGATCTGCCGGGTCATTCTGCACACCTGCCCCGGCGGCCTGGCCGACCTGCTGGGATGCGAGCCGGACGGGAGCCAGACGGTGGCTGTGGACGGCAAGAGCGCGCGGCTCGCGCTATGGCACCACCCCGGCCGCCCACCTGCTGGCCGCGATGACCGGCGGCGGGCAGGCCGTCACCCAGCTGCGAGTGCCGGACAAGACAAGCGAAATGACTCTGTTGGCGATCTTGTGAGGGTGGCGCAGCAGCGGTGACGCAGAGGGTGTGGAGCCGGGTGGCTCGACTGCGGGCGTGTGTTCCTGTGCTGAGCCAGTCGGCGATGCGGGTGACGTTGCAGGCGAGGGCGGTCAGGACGTGCTGCACGTGGACTTTCCTCACGCCTCGGTAGCGGGCGCGTCGCAGGCCGTGGACGCGGATGTTCCCGGAGAGGGTGGACTCGATGCCGGCGCGGATCGCGTAGCGGCGCTGCCACTGCTCGGTGTCCTGGTCCAGGCGGTTGCGCGTCTGGATCTCGTGTAGAGGGCGGGGTAGCACCGCGATCGAGCGGGGGTAGGTGGCGGAATCGGTGCACTGGGACCGGACGGGGCAGGAGAGGCAGGTGGTCTGGTCGAATCCGATTTGGATGTATTCGTAGCCTCCGGACCGGAGAGATCCCCATCCCGTGCTGACGTGTCCCTGGGGGCAGGTGGCCTGCCGCTGGTCCCAATCGATGAGGAAGGATGACTTGTCGAAGCCCTGCCTGGCCCGGGCCTGGTGGCTGTGGTCGCGGTCGAGTGGGCCGAGCAGTTCCACCTGGTGCACCCGATGGGCGCGTTCGATCTTCCCGGCGGTGACGTAGTCGCTGTCCACGATGTGCTCGCCCGGGAGCAGCCGGCCCTCGGCCAGGTCATCGTGGATACGCTCGGTCAACTCGCCGTCCTGCACCGTGGAGACGGTAGTGGCGACGTGCACGACCACATTGGGCCGGGTGTCCTAGCTCAGACACCAGCCGCAAAGTAGCGGGGATCAGGCTCTCATCGCCGTGGCGGCCTGCTCATCGTGCTCGCGCAGCATTCGCATCACGGTGGCGGGTGAGGGGTGCTTACCCTTCTTAGCGCCCGTGGTGATGACGAGCCGCTTGGCGATTTCGCGCAGGCTCATCTGCCGCTCGCGCAGGTGGAGGGCCATGGACAGCATGGACTCGTCGGTGACGCCCGCGCCGCCGATGGTCTTGCCGCGCTTGCGGGCGGACTCATGGCCTTCGAGGGTGCGGTCGCGGACGTACTCGCGCTCCATGCCGGACATGGCCGCGAGCACGGTGAACACGATGCCGGACGGGTCGTGCGAGCCCTGCAGCTCCCCAGTGAGGAACTCCAGGCCGACGCCGCTCGCCTTCAGCTCCTCGGCAAGCATGGCGAGTTCGATGCCGCGGCCGAGGCGCTTGTGCTCGTGGACGACGAGGGTGACGTTTACGCCGGAGGAACGGATCTCCCCGGCGAGCCTGACGGCGGCTTCCAGCTCGGGGCGCCTGGTGGCGCGGCTGGGGATCTTCTCCGAGAAGACGCGGGTGACCCCGGCTTCGGCGAGAGAGTCGAGCTGTGTGTCCAGGGACTGCCGGACGGTCGAGGCACGGGCGTACCCGAGGCGGACGTGCCCGACCGGTTCGGCGCCGGCGCTCGCGGGCCGGGGCAGCTCGGTCCACACCGAGCCTGGTTTGCGTACGGCGGGGGTCGGCACGTTGAGCGCTTTGGCGAGTTGGGGCGCCAGGCGGAAGCGGGCGGTGTGGTATTGGATGGCCACCTTGCCCTTGCCGGTCCGGCACGGGGAGCCCGCGGGGGCGGCGCAGGTGGACATCGGGCAGTCGTGCGATTCCACGCGCTTGAAGTCGTCACTCACACCCCGAACTGTTTCATGAGGGTGTTTCAGAAGTCCAGTCGTTTGCAACAACTCATGAAACGTGATCGCCGCAGGTGGACTACCGGGTGGCCGGGTGTTTCATGAGCGGTCACTCATGAAACATGGGGGCGTAGGCCCGGACTCCCAAGGGGCCCAAGGGACTGCGCAGGAACAGCGTCCAGGAATTGGGCGGTACAGAGTTGCCGACCTTGGCGAGGCTGGTGGGTGCCGCTGGCCCGCTACGTTGGGGTGAGCGTGTCGGACTGGTGGAATGGGAGGGCTGGTGGTGGTGCCGGGAGTCGGTGATGGCGAGCTTGCGGTAGATCTCGGGGATCTGAGGTTGTTCGCGGTGGTGGCTGGGGAGTTGCATTTCGGCCGGGCCGCGGCTCGGCTGCATCTGAGCCAGCCCGGTTTGAGCTACCGGGTTAAGGCGCTGGAAGACGCTTTGGGGTATCAGGTGCTGGCGCGGAATCGCCGGGGGGTGCGCCTGACGCCTGCCGGGGAGGTGCTGCTTGCCGGCGCTCGCCGGTTGCTGGGGGAGGCGCATCGGGTAGTGGACGACGGTGGGCGGGTGGCGCGCGGGGAGTTGGCGACGGTTCGCGTCGGGTTTGTCGGGACGGCGCTGTACAGCCTGCTGCCTGCGGTCTTGCGTGAGGCGCGGGTGCGCTACCCGGAGCTGCAGGTGCGGGTGGAGGAGCGCAAGAGCGCTGATCAGGTGCGGTTGTTGCAGTCGGGACAGCTGGATCTGGGTCTGGTGCATCTGCCGGTGGATCCAGGGAGCGGGCTGGAGGCCACACCCGTGCTTGAGGACCCGGTCGGCATTGCTCTGCCGTCCGGACACCCGCTGGCGGAGAAGGATGCGGTCGCGCTGACCGACCTGGCAGGGGATGCGTTCGTGCTGTTCCCGCGTGAGCTGGAGCCACAGACCTACGACCGGTTCACCGACGCGTGTGTGGCGGCGGGATTCGCACCCCGCGTTGTGCATGAAGCCACCGGGCTACAGACCATCCTGGCCTTGGTGGCCGCGGGAATGGGAGTGGCGTTCGTGGCGCGGTCCGTGGCGTGCAATCTGACCCGGAGCGGGGTGGTTTTCCGGCCGCTGACCGGGCCCGCGCCGCGTTTGGTGACCGGTCCGGCCCGTCTGGCGGGCAGCGATCACCCAGGTGCGGCGCTGCTGCGTGAGGTCGTCCTCGACCTCGCTGGTAATCAGCTGGGCAAATAACAGGTGTAGAAATTCGTATTGGACGGATGACAGGGTGGATATCTAGCGTCCTGGGTATGGACATCAACAACTCGATTGCCCTGGTGACCGGTGCGAACCGGGGCCTGGGCCGCGCCCTGGTCGACTCCCTGCTGGAGCGTGGCGCGCGGAGGGTGTACGCGGCCGCTCGCGACACCGCCGCCCTGACCGGATTCCATGACCGGGTGATCCCGGTCCAGCTCGACCTGACATCCCTCGCGGACATCACCGCAGTCGTCGAGCAGGCGCCCGACGTCACCCTCCTGGTCAACAATGCAAGCACGGCCCACTTCGCCGAGCCGTTCACTGCGGAACGGGACAACATCGCGCTGGAGATGGCCACCAACTACACCGGCACCGTCGACCTGATCCGTGCCTTCGTCCCGGTCATCGAACGCGCCGGCAACGGTGCCGTGGTCAACGTGCTGTCGCTGCTCGCCCTGGCCAGCACGCCGCCGATGGCCGGCTACGCGGCATCCAAGGCCGCACTGCACTCCTTCACCCAGGCCATCCGCCCGGGTCTGCGTCAACGGGGCATCGCCGTGCACGGTGTGTACCCCGGCGGCATCGACACCGACATGCTCGCCGGGTTCGACGACGTGCCCAAGGCCAAACCGCAGACCGTCGCCGACGCCATCGTGGAGGGCGTGGCCGCCGGGCACACCGACATCTTCCCCGACCCCACCTCCCAGCAGATGTCGGCGCTGTGGTGGACCGATCCCAAGGGATTCGAGCAGGCGTTTTCCGGGGAGGGCCTGTGACCGCCGCCTTGCCGAGCGTCGCGGTGGTCGGACTGGGCGCGATGGGCTCCCGCCTGGCACGCAACCTGTGCGCCAGCGGCTATCCGGTGGTAGTCGCGAACCGGTCCCCGGCCCCGGTGCAGCAGCTGGTCGCGGCGGGCGCGTCCGCAGCCGCGGACCCCGCAGACGCCGCCTCCAGGGCAGACGTTGTCCTCGTCGCGGTCAGTGACGACGAGGTCTCCGAGACTGTGTGGCTCAACCCACGCACCGGGGTGCGGAGCGCGGCCCGGCACCCTCGCGATCGAGGCCAGTACCTTGTCCCCAGGCTGGATCCGCCGGCTCGCTACTGCGACCGGCCGGGCCGGGCTGAGATTCCTGGAGGCACCGATGATCGGTTCCCGCCCCCAGGTCGAGGCGCGGGCGCTGGTTCACCTGGCCGGTGGCCCAACCGCAGTCCTTGCGGACGCACGCAGGGTACTGGAGGACAGCGCAGCAGGGATTCACCACGCTGGCGACTACGGCACCGCCGCCACCTTGAAACTGATTGTGAACGCGTCACTGACCATCCAGGTCGCTACCCTGGCGGAACTGCTCGGGGTTGCCCGCCATGCAGGTATCGACGTGGCTGCGGTGCAGGACTTCCTCGGCGGCCTGCCGGTGACCAGCCCTGCCGCCGCACGCGCGATCGGCGTCATGGCCGCTGGCGACTTCACCCCGAACTTCCCGGTCGGGCTCGTAACCAAAGACCTGACCTACCTTGCCGCGCTCGCTGAAGAACTCAGCAGTGAGACGCCGATGACCCGAGCCGCTCTGGCCGGCTACCGACAGGCCGACGCCACCGGACACACCACCGACGACCTCACCGCCATCGCAGCCATCTACTCCTGATCATCATCGTGTACCCGCGGTGGCTACGGCAGCGGCGTCCGCCGCGGTACGGGGGCGGGGTACGGTCGCGGCCGGTTCCAGGTCGAGGCGTTTGTTCATGTCGAGGCGGAAGTGCCGTACGGGTTGACGTTGGACCAGAAGAGGGCGGTCAGGCCGCGTCGGTCCTCGTCCGAGAGCTTCTTCGCCCAGGCCGGTTCGGCGAGGACCTGCTGGACCAGCAGAGTGTTGACGTGCACGAGGGCGGACTGGAGCAGGTGCAGGGCGAGCATCGAGGTCTCGGCGTGCTCCTTGTCCGGACCGGTCAGGGCGCCGTCCTTGCCGTAGTGGAGTACGGTGTTCGCGCTGTTCCAGTTCTCGACGACCGGGAGCCCGCCGTGGATCTCGCGGCGCAGGTCGGGGCTGGCGAGATAGTCACAGGCGAAGATCGTACGCACCGCCCGGCCGAGTTCTTCGAGGGCCTGGTAGGTGGGGTGCTTGGGGCCGCCGCGGGTGAAGCGCCGCAGCACCTGCCCGGCCTCCGCCGTCCCGAGGCGCAGTGCCGTGGCGTACTTGACCATCTGGTCGTACTGCTGCTCGATCAGCTCCCAGCGGATCGGCCGCGTCAGCGAGGCCCCGAGGACGGGCCAGCCGTGCGGGGTGTCGTCGGGGCGGTACAGACGGATGCTGCCGATGTTCTTCAGCCGCGGCAGCAAGCGGAAGTTCAGCAGCTCGGTGAAAGCGAACCCGACGACGCTCGCGCCGTGCGTGTCGACGTAGTTGCACTCGATCTCGGCGTCCGTGCAGTGCCGCAGCAGGCCCTCGATCATCGCCGCGACCTCGGACGACGAACAGGACTTGAGCTGGGAATAGATGCAGACATTCTTCCGCTCGACGTGCCAGTAGATCATCACGCCGTTGCCGCCGTAGCGGACGTGGTACTCGGTCATGAAGTTGCTGGACCAGGACCCGAACTTCTTCGAGTCCGAGGCACAGGCGGTGCCGTGGCCCCACCATGCGGCGTCGCGGGCGGCAAAGGTAGCGTTCACCAGCTTCGTCACAGCGGCCCGCAGGTTGTCGACGGTGATGAAGTGCCGGCGGACGTGCCGCAGCGCCGCCTCACTCTCTCCGTGCTCGCCGGTCGCCACGATCGCGCGGATGCCCATGTTCGTGCCCAGCGCTTCGCCAAAGGCTCCTCTGGCGACCACTCTTGCCGCACGCCCGCCCCTTTGAACTCGATCACTCGATCAGACCGACGACGGCGCCGAGGGAGGGAAACGGGCTCGTCCGACTATCCGCAACCTACTTTGCGGCTGGTGTCTGAGCTAGGACACCGGGGCCACATTGGGCCGCTCCGGATCGTCACAGGTTTCAGTGAAGTGGAATCGGTAGCCCCGCCACGCCGTGCCTCGCTTGACGCAGTAGTGCGCGTCGGTGTCGTAGGGCGAGTCGAACCGGAGCGAGGCCGGCGGCAGCGCGTTCCCCTCGCGCCACCGCAGCCTTCCCCTGGAGTCCCAGTAGTACTGGTGGACCCAGACCCGGCGCAGGATCTCCACCTGCGGTAGCTCCCGTAACCGCCGCGGCGCCTGCGGGGCCCACAGCGCGGCCAAGATCTTCACACCGTCCAGGCCGATGGTCTCGCCCAGCGCGGCGACCGCCGGTTTGCCGCCCGGGACCTTTCCGATCTCGACACGGCGCCCGTAACGCTTGCCCCACTCGGGTTCGAGTAGCGGCAGCAGCCACCGTTCGTCGGCCTCGGCAAGTTCTTCCAGCGCGGCCCGCAGGCTCTCCGGACGAGCTCGAGGCGACCGAGGTTCCGCACCGCGGCCAGCACATGGGTGGAATCGGTACGCTGGCGGCCTCTCGCCTGCTCTCTGGCTCTCGGAGAAGTCACCGGGCCTGCTGTCTCCCCGCGGACCAGGTCCATGAGGTGCTGATCGCGCCACTGCTCCTCAGCCAGCGCGTCGGAGGTCAGCGCCGAGTCGTCGGCGAGATCCGGATCCCCCTCCGGTGGCAACAGGACCATTTCGCGGAGGGCTATCGACTCGGCGTTGTGCCGCATTTGCTGGAGGCGAGCGACCCTCTCCAGGTAGGACTCCCCCGGCACTGTGGGCTCGTCAAGGCGATCTGCTGCCCACAGTGCCTGCACCTCCCGTGCGACGTCGTCGCCCAGGATCGTGAAGAAGCTCTCCGGGTCCGACAACGCGTCCACACTGTGCGGGCGGAACTCCGCCCAGTGCCGCCATGCCCGTCGCCCGTGCTGATTCACGTCCACCACTCCCCACATCCAGCGGGCAGCGCAGAACGGTCACGGACTTGCACAGCAAGCCTGCGCCACCAAATGGGATGGTCAGGGGTCAGGCCATCCAGCGGCGGTTCTGACCTGTTTTGTTCCTTGTGGTGGAACGAAGAGGTTGCCGGCTCCGACGACCGTCCTGTCTGGTGGGAAGCGCCAACGGCCGACCGGCAGTCAGGAGACCCGGCACGCTGACTGTGACGGCGACCGAGTGTGGGGATTGCGGATGCCAGTTGGCGAGGTATCCCAGGAAGCGCATGCGGCCGCTGGTCCGGCGATTTCCGCACGACGATCCTGCCTCCCGAGCCGCCAACTGGGAATCGGCACATACCTGTGATCTACGGCAAGGCAGGTGCTGCTCGCCATCTATCGGTCGCCATCACACAGGCAGGCCGAGTCGGCTGGCCGGCTGCTTCAGATGTAGACAGGGGGCCGGCTAGTGCGTTGGCCACGAACGTTGCCGGGTGTTGGTGACTCGCCGGTTGGTGCTCGCGGTGCTGGGTTTGTAGGCGTCATCCTCGATATCGACGTGGTCGCTGTTGAGGGTGAGGGCGAAGATGGCAGAGCCGGTCAGGGCAC
>NZ_JBHWGA010000098.1:1147-9827 GCF_042733315.1 Streptomyces sp. NPDC059718 | reverse complement strand
CACGCCCGGGCGGTTCGGCCCCCCGCCGGGGCAGCCCGGGGGCGCAACTCCGCCCGGCCCGGCCCCCCCGCCCCCCCCCCCGGGGTAATGCCGGGGGGGCGCCCCGCGCGGACCCGGGGGGGGGCCGCCGTCGTGGACTCGGTCCCTGCCCGACCGGCCGGTCAGCGGCCGGCGGTCTGCCCGCCGTCGACGGGCAGGGTCACACCCGTCACGAACGGCGCGTCCTCCAGGTAGAGCACCGCCTCGACGATGTCGTCGATCTCGCCCATGCGCCCCACCGGGTGCAGGCCCGCCAGCATCTCGTGGGTCTCCACCGGGTGCATCGGGGTCTTGATCGTGCCCAGCGCCACCGCGTTCGCCCGGATGCCCTGCGCCGCGTACTCGGTCGCCAGCGCCCGGGTCGCCGCCTGCAGGCCGCCCTTCGTCAGGGACGCCAGCACCGACGTCACCTTCGCGTCCGCCTGGTCACCGAGGCTGCTGGAGATCTGGACGACGTGTCCCCCGCCCTGCTGGAGCATCCGCTCCACCGCCAGCTGCGTGATCCGGAAGAAGCCGTCGACGTTCACCCCGATCACCGCCCGGTACTCCTGCGCGGTGTACTCCGTGAACGGCTTCGCCACGAAGATCCCCGCGTTGTTGACCAGCGTGTCCACCCGGCCGAACCGCTCCACCGCCGTCGCGATCACCCGCTCCGCGGTGTCCCATTCCGCGATGTCCCCCCGCACCGCCACCACCCCCGGGTCCGCCGACTCGCCGATGTTGCGCGACGTGGCCACCACCGCGTACCCCAGCTTCCGGTACGCCTCGACCAGACCGGCACCGATGCCCTGAGACGCACCGGTGATGACCGCGACCTTCTGACCCTCAATGCTCATGGTGTTTCTTCTCCAGTGGGGGGATGTCATGGGAATCCGGTACTAGACGACCGGTCACATACAAAGTAGACGACCGGTCGAGAACTGTCAAAGACCCGGAACCCTGACGGGGGCGACGCCGCCGGAGGCGGCTTCCCGGGGAGCGGGCGGGTCCAAACGGTGCGGGAACCCGATGCGCAGCACGAACGCCGCCGCGGCCGCGGCCAGGACGACCAGTGCCGCCAGGACCAGTGCCTGCTGGTAGCCGTGGCGCAGCAGCGGCGCGACGGCCAGGGGGCCGAGGATCTGACCCACCGAGTAGCCGGCGGTCAGCAGGGCGACCGCGCGCGGGAACCGCAGATGCGTACCGGCCGCGAGGGCGACCGTGCTCACGCCGATGAAGGTGGCGCCGAAGAGGAACGCCGAGACGAGCGCGGCGGCGGGCCCCCCGACCAGGGCGGGCAGGGCGATGCCGGCGGCCTGCACGACCAGCGCGGCGAGCAGCACGTCCGGGCGGGACCGGCGCCGTCCCAGCCACGCCCACAGCGCGGCGGAGGGGACGGCCGCCACCCCGGCCAGCACCCACGCAGCGGTGCCGAGCCGGCCGGGTGAGCCCTGGTCGATCGCGGCGACCAGGAAGGTGCCGGCGATGATGTAGCCGACGCCTTCCAGCGTGTACGACGCGAACAGGGCACCGAACCAGCGGTGCGTGCGCGGCGCCGCCGTCCGCCCCCGCGCTCCGGGGACCGCATCGACCGACACGGCCGCCACGTCCGGCGCGTCCGCCACGTCCGGCGCGTCCGCCACGTCCGGCGCGTCCGCCACGTCCGGCGCGTCCGGCGCGTCCGGCGCGGATTCCGTCCGCATGGTCCACGCCGGCACGGCGAGCAGCGCGGCGAGCGCGGCGGACGCCCACCACGCGGCCCGCCAGTCGGCGAAGCCGCGCAGGACGAGGACGAGCAGGCCGGACAGCGCGATCCCGGCGCCGATCCCGCCGAAGCCCCAGCCGGGCAGGTGGGCCGGGTGCTCGCGCAGCCGCCCGAGGAGCGCGCTGACGGCGATGACGAAGACCGTCGCGCTCACCGCGCCCGCGACCAGCCGGAGCACCAGCCATACGGCGGACGCGTGCGTGAGCGGCATCGCGGCGAGGCTCACGACGAGCAGCACCAGCGAACCGCGCAGGACGGCGGCGGAGCGCGTCAGCCGGGGGAGGAAGGTCCCGGCGAGCGCTCCGGCGAGGTAGCCGACGTAGTTGGCCGTGGCCAGGTGCGCACCGGCCCCGGCCGTCAGGCCCGCCTGAGCGTGCATCAGGGGGAGGATCGGGGTGTAGACGAAACGGCCGACCCCCATGGCCGCCGCCAGCGCCGCCCCGGCCCGGGCCACGTGGGCCCAGGGCGACCCGGGGGTGCCGCCGCGTGCGGCGGCCGGGCGCCGGGTTGATTCGATCATGACGTGTTCCTCGACGGGTGGGCTCCGGGACGGGACCGGACGGACCACGGCTCCCCGTCGCGACCGTGTCCGGGCGGCGGGGAGCCGTGTGGTGCAGCGTGCGGCGGGCGTGCGCCGTCAGGCCTCGCCGTTCGCCTTCCCCGGGTCATTGGGGTGGGCCTGCACGGCGGTGACGGCCGCGGCCATCCACGGCCACAGCGGCAGCGTGCCGAGGACCTTCTCGTACAGTTCGGCCTCGTCGGCGGCGCGCCACAGGCCGATGCTGCGCAGTTCGCCCACGGGGCGCCACAACCGGACGAGGTGGCCGGCGGCGGCCAGTTCCCCGGCGCGGACGGCCTCGGCCGCGCGACGCCGGTCCACCTCGGCGGGGTCGGTGCCCTCGGGGACGGTGGTGGTGAGTTCGACCAGGAACTCCTTCACGGTGTTGCCTCTCTTAGAAACTGCCGGAACCTTCGACGGGCGGGCACGCGGCCGGACCGGTGGCCAACCGCCGGTCCTCCGCCCTTCCACCCTGTGCCCACGGGCCGGGGCGGCGCCACGACCGGAGTCCTCCCTGCTGGGAGGCGGAACCTCGCAACGCGCTCCGCCCGGCGGACGGGGGCCTTCGGCCTCAGTGGTCGGTGACGATCCGCGAGACGTGGTAGGCGCGGATCAGCCAGTCGTCACCCTCGCGCTGCAGGACCAGCGAAAGGTGGACGGCGGCCTCCCAGCCCTCCGCGCCCCGGAAGACGACGTCGGCGAAGCCGCCGGCCACCTGGTCGCCGACGCGGTAGCCCTGCACCTTCCCCACGTCCGCCCAGCGGTCCTCCGTCACGGCCTCGTAGTAGGCGCGGACCGCGTCCCGGCCGGCCGTGGTGTCGGGCCCGAACCCCTGGAACAGGGCGTCCGCGGTGAACAACTCGGCCATCTCGTCCGGCCGGTGGCCGTCGAAGGCGGCCTTCCAGCGGGACAGCGTCTCGCGCATCGGGGCGTTCGCGGCGTCCTTCGGGTCAGCGCTCATGTCGGTTCTCCTCTGTGCTCAACGGTAGGAAGAACGGGCGCCCGTCCGCGTGCGGAGGGCGGCCGGATCAGGGATCCGGTCCATGGTAGTCGACCGGTCTAATAAAACTAGTTGGGCGGTCGTATACTGGCAAACACGGGCCGCACCGTGACGCCGGCGCGAAGCCCCCGGCCGACACCGCCCGTCCCGTGCCCACCTCGCGAACGACCGTCGCCGCCCCGCAGGAGGAACACTCACATCATGGTCTCGCCACTGGCCGCACTCGGGGTCGACGCCCCGGTCCTCGCCGCGCCGATGGCCGGCGGTCCCAGCACCCCCGCACTGGTCACCGCGGCCGCCCGAGCCGGCGGCCTGGGCTTCCTGCCCGGCGGATACCGCACCACCGCGGCGCTGGCCGAGCAGATCGCCGCGGTCCGGCCCGAGGGGGTGCCCTTCGGGGTCAACCTCTTCGCACCCAACCCCGTCCCGGTGGACCCCGACGCCTTCCGGCGCTACGCCCACGCCATCGCGCCCGACGCCGGGACGCACGGCATCGACGCGCCGGCGGCGGAGATCGTCGAGGACGACGACCACTGGGCGGACAAGGTCGACCTGCTGCTCTCCGACCCGGTCCCGGTGGTGAGCTTCACCTTCGGCATCCCGCAGGCCTCGGTCGTCTCCGCGCTGCGCGCCGCCGGAAGCCTGGTCGTCCTGACCGTCACCTCGGCCGCGGAGGCCCGGGCGGCCAAGGAGGCGGGCGCGGACGTCCTGGCCGTGCAGGCCTCCGCCGCGGGCGGGCACTCCGGCACACTCACCCCGCAGCACGTACCGGCGGCCGTCCCCCTCGAGGAACTGCTCGGCGAGGTGCGTGCGACGGTGCACCTGCCGCTCGTCGCCGCCGGGGGCCTGGCGATCCCGGCCGCCGTGGCCGGTGCGCTGCGGGCCGGAGCCGACGCGGTCATGGTCGGCACCGTCCTGCTGCGCGCCGAGGAGGCCGGCACCTCCGCGCCGCACCGGGCGGCGCTGGCCGATCCGGCACGCACCGGAACGGTGGTGACCCGGGCGTTCACGGGCCGTCCGGCGAGGGCACTGCGCAACGCCTTCACCGACCGCCACACCGGCCACGCGCCGGCCGGCTACCCGGCCCTGCACCACCTGACCAGCCCGATGCGCAAGGCGGCCGCCGCCGCGGGCGACCCCGAGCGGATCAACCTGTGGGCGGGCACGGGCTACCGTCACGCCACCGAGGAGCCCGCGGAGCGGATCCTGCGGCGGCTGGCGTCCGGAATCTGACCCCGGGCGCGCACGGGCGGGCCGCACACGGCGGCCCGCCCGGTCCCGGCCCCGCCCCTCAGGTCAGGGCGACGCCGAGCAGGACCTCCAGCTGTGCGATCGTCTCCTTGGGGTCCTTGGCGTGGACGCCCGCGAGCCCGAGCTGCGCCGCGGGCGCGAGGTACTGCTCGGTGTCGTCGACGAACACGCAGGCCTCGGCGGGCAGACCGAGCTTGTCCAGCGCCAGTTCGAAGATGGCGGGCTCGGGCTTGCGCATCCCGTGGTGCTCGGAGATGACCACCGCGTCGTACGAACCCTCCAGGTCGTAGCCGTCGTAGAGGTCCCACGGCGCGAAGCCCACGGAGTTGGACAGGATCCCCACGCGCACCCCGGCGCGCCGGGCGGCGGCCGCGGCGTCGATCAGGGCCGTCTCGGGGCGGAGGTCGGCGAAGATCCGGCCCATGAGGTTGTCGGGGGCCACGCCGAGGCTGCGGGCCGCCGCGATGTTCCACTCCACCTGGGTGATCGCGCCGCGTTCGAGGTCGTGGGTGCGCCGGGTCCCCTCCTCGTCGAGGTAGAGCGCGGTGATGCACGCGCCCTCGGCCAGTCCCTCGCGCCGCTCGAAGGCGAGCACGGCGGGCAGCAGCGGCGTGGTGAGGACACCGCCGAAGTCGAGGATCAGGCCGGTGCGGTGGGACATGACGGAACTCCAGCGGTAGCGACGAGGACGCCTGCCGCCGCGATGCGGACGCGGCAGCCGCGCGGTGGGCCGTCCGCCGGCGACGCTGCCGCACGGTGCCCGAGGGGGCCGGCCGGGAGCGGCGGCCGCGCAGGCGGCACGCGCGGGGCGACGACCGGACGTCATCCTGCCATCCCCTTCCGCGGCCCGCCCGGCCACCCCTCCCCCGGACCTGGGCGGGCTCCCGGACGGCACTCGCGATGCGTCACCGCCTTGACCGGTGACGCATGTGCGTGCGAGGGTTACCGCCGGGAGAACCCCGGTAACAGGAAAGAAGGTTGGGAATGATCGACAGGCGGAGCTTCGGCAAGGTTTTCGGTGCGGGCGCGGCCGCGGCGTCGCTCGCGGGGCTGTCGGGCCTCGCGTCACAGCCCGCCTCGGCGGCGACGTCGCACGGGCCGCGGCCGGCCACCGGGGGACCCGCACCCGTCCGGGGGACGTACACCTCCCTCGGCGCCCTCAAGCAGGTCGACGCCGGCGTCCTGAACATCGGTTACGCCGAGTCCGGTCCCGCCGACGGCCCCGTGGTGATACTCCTGCACGGCTGGCCGTACGACATCCACAGCTACGTCGACGTCGCGCCCCTGCTGGCGGCGGAGGGCTACCGCGTCATCGTCCCGCACCTGCGCGGCCACGGCACGACGCGCTTCCTCTCCCCCAGGGCCTTCCGCAACGCCCAGCAGTCGGTGGTCGCGCTCGACGTCATCGCCCTGATGAACGCCCTGCGGATCGAGAAGGCGGTCCTCGCCGGCTACGACTGGGGCTCGCGGACCGCCGACATCATCGCCGCGGTCTGGCCGGAGCGCTGCAAGGCCCTGGTCTCCGTCACCGGTTACCTGATCACCAATCGCGAGGCGAACAAGCAGCCGCTGCCGCCCAAGGCGGAGTGGGCGTGGTGGTACCAGTACTACTTCTCGACCGAGCGCGGCCGGCTCGGTCTGGAGGAGAACCGGCAGGACCTCGCCCGGCTGGTCTGGCAGTTCAACTCCCCCACGTGGGAGTTCGACGACGCCACGTTCCGCCGCACCGCGGCGTCCTTCGAGAACCCGGACTACGTCGCCATCGTGCTCCACAACTACCGCTGGCGGCTCGGCCTCGAGAAGGGCGATCCGCGCTACGACCGCCTGGAGCGGCGCCTTGCCGCTGGCCCGATGATCGGGGTGCCCACCATCACCCTCGACGGCGAGGCCGACCCGTTCACCCCGGCCGGGGAGGGGGCCGCCTACCGCGCCAAGTTCTCGGGGAAGTACGCCCACCGCACGCTGAGGGGCATCGGCCACAACGTCCCCCAGGAAGCGCCGGAGGCCTTCGCCGCGGCCGTCGTCGACGTCGACACCTTCTGAGGGCCCGCGCCCACCGGCATGAGGTGGGCGGCGACGTGACCGCCCGTCACGGGGATCGGTTCGGGGCGGGAGCACGGCACCCTCGGGGCCGGGCGACTCGGTCCGCCCCGTTCCGTCGGGCAGGAACCCCCGGGAACGCACGCCACCGCCCCCGGCCGCGGGGCGGACGAGGGCGGTGGCGCCGGCCGGCAGCCGTGCGATCAGCCGAAGGTGAAGGAGTAGGCGCTGAGTCCGGGCGAGAGCTTCAGCGTCAGGACGCCCTGCCGGGACGAACTCCCGGTCACCACGCGGTGGATGCCGGGGGCGCCGGAGACGGTGAAGGTGCTGGTCCTCCCGTCCAGGGTCGCGGTGACGGTCCCCGTGCCGCCGACGTCGAGGTAGACGTCACGGGCGAAGAAGTCCAGGGTGATCCCGGCGTTCCGTCCGCTGGTGATCGCCTCCTCGCCGGCGTCCCAGGTCCCGGTCAGGGCGGCCTGTCCCGGCAGGAGCGTCTGCGGGCGGCCGAACTCACCGGTCCCCGTGGTCACGGGTCCGTTCACCACCGCCGCGCTGCGGCCCGCCCCCAGGGGGATCTCCGGGGTCTGCCTCCCGTCGGTCGGGGTGTCGTCGGGTACGTCGGTGGGGGGCGGCAGCGCGGTGCCGGGGCGTGCGTCGGTGAGCAGCCGCCGGATCAGCGACTCGGTGCCGCCGTAGCCGCCCTCGCCCACGGCGACGTGCCGGACCCTGCCCCGGGCGTCGATCAGGTACTGGGTGGGCCAGGCCTGGTTGCCGAAGCTGTCCCAGGTCGCGTAGGAGTTGTCCAGTGCCACCGGGTAGTCGACGCCGAGCCGCCGGGCGCCCGCCGCGACGTTGCCGGGGACGCGCTCGAAGGCGTACTCGGGGGTGTGCACACCGATCACCACGAGGCCGTCGGACCGGTAGTTCCCGTACCAGGCGTCGACGTGCTCGATGGCGCGCTGGCAGTTGATGCAGGAGTAGGCCCAGAAGTCGACGAGGACGACCTTGCCGGCCAGTGACTCCTTCGTCAGCGGCGCGTTCCCCGGGGTGTTGAGCCACTGCCGGATCCCCGAGATCTCCGGCGCCGCGCCGCAGTCCAGGAGGACGGCGGCCGGTTCCTCCGCGCAGGAGCGCAACTCCCGTGAGCCGGACGGGCCGTGCCCGCCGGGGAGCCCGGGGCCGGCGATCGCGTCGTTGATGCGGGAGGTGTAGTCGGGGACGGCACGCTGCACGGCGTCGGTGAGGTTGAAGGTGAGGCCGAAGGCCAGGACGACGAAGGTCAGTCCGGCGGCGAACCGCACCCCCCGCTGCCGTTCCCGGAACGCGCGCACCCGCTCGCCGACCCTCCGGCCCGCGAGCGCGAAGAAGAGCAGCGGCACCGCCGTGCCGACGGCGAAGGCGACGGCGAGCACGACCGTCCCCGCGCCGATCCGGTGCGTGGCCCCGGCGACGGCGATCGCCGCCAGGACGGGCCCGGCACAGGGCACGTACACCGTGCCGAGCACGAGTCCCAGGAGGAAACCGCCGCGTCCGCCCCCGACCCGCCGCTGCCCGATGCGTGCGAACGGGCGCTCCAGCAGGTCCTGCACCGCGGGGAACATCATGGCCACGCCGAGCAGGAGCAGCACCCCGAGTCCCACCCACCGCAGGATGTCCGGGGGCACCGGCAGGGCACCGAGCACGAGGGTGCCGAACAGCGTGATGAGGCTGAAGCTGACGACCAGCCCGGCCATCACCGCGTACGGACGGCTCCTGCGCGCCGGTTCAGCCGCCTGCCCGGACGCCGGGACCCCGCCCGAGAGGAAGACCAGGGGCAGGACGGGGAGCACGCAGGGGGAGACGGCGGTGACGAATCCGCCGACCAGCCCGATGAGCAGCAGCGTGAGCAAGACGACCTCCGGACGGGGCCCTCACGGACGGCCCCGGGGGGGAACGGCGTGGGGGGGGGGGGGGGGGGGGGGCGGGCCGGGCGCGGCCGGCGGCGGGGGGGGCCGGGGCGCCGGGGGGCGGGGGGGGCCGGGTGGCCCGCCCGGCCGCCGGCGCGCGC
>NZ_JBHWGA010000098.1:0-1137 GCF_042733315.1 Streptomyces sp. NPDC059718 | reverse complement strand
CGGGCCGTCGTCAGCCCTGCTCGTGGTCGGTGGCGTCGCGCCGGGCGCGGTCGCGGGCCCCGCGGGGCCGGCCCCCCCCCCCCCCCACGACGCGGACGGACGGTGCCGCCGCGGGTGGGCGGCGGCGGGTACGGCGTCAGACGACGGTGGCCTCGACGGTCACCGGGATGGCGAGCGCCTTGGAGTAGGGGCAGATCCGGTGGGCGCCCGCACCGAGTTCGTCGGCGGTCTTCTGGTCCACGCCGCCGACCTCGAGGTGCAGCACGGCGCTCAGGCCGTAGTCGCCCTGTTCGTGCCGGTGGTGGAGGGTGACCTCGGCGACGACGGCCACGTCCTGCACACGCACCTTGCGCTGCGCCGCGGTGATCTTCACCGCGCCCAGGAAGCACGAGGCCCATCCCGCGGCGAGCAGCTGCTCGGGGTTGGTCGCCCCGCCGTTGCCGCCGAACTCCTTCGGGACGGCGAGGGTCAGGTCCAGGAGCCCGTCGCTGGACGCCGCCCGGCCTCCGTTGCGGCCCTCGCCGGTGGCGGTGACGACGGCGGTGTAGTGCGTCTCGGTCACGATCATGCCTCTCTCGCGTGTCCCGGGCCGATCGGCCCAGCGGATCACCTGTCCGGGTGGTGACGACTGTCGCAGAACCCCTCGTCACCTGTCAAACAGGTGACGCACGACGCTCCCCATGCCGGGCCACCCCGCGACCCGTGAGGTGAATCACTTCCTTGACAGGTGACAAAATGGAGGACATCGTCAACGGGAACGACACCCTTCGGCGGAGGAGACGACGCGATGCCGCCCACCCAACAGAAGACCCCCGACGCCGCCGCGGCGGCGCGCAGGGCCCGGTTCGGCAAGCTGCCGGAGCGCGTCCGGCCGGAACAGATGGTCCAGGAGTGCCCGGCCACGGCTCCCGACCCGGCCCGGGACGTGTACACCGCCGACGACTGGCTCGTCCGCTACTGCCTGTGAACCCCGCCGGCTCCGCCGGCCGAGCAACGGAGGTCTCCCCGTGCGCATCCCCAAGCCGCTCCTGGCTGCATCCCTGACGGTGCTCGCGGCAGCCGTGAGCGTCGCCTGCTTCGCCCAGGTCGTCTGACCGCCCCGCCCGCCATCGCCACCGCGCCGGCCCGCCCCGACCC
>NZ_JBHWGA010000097.1:0-10087 GCF_042733315.1 Streptomyces sp. NPDC059718 | reverse complement strand
AGCAAGGCCCAGTTCCTCCGCGATCCGCGGCCGGGCCTCCTGCAGATACAGCTTCACCCGCTGGTAGTTGATGGTGACCGCGTAGTCCTGGACCAGACGTTCATGGATCACCGACGCCTTGAGCAGAATTTCGGACCTGAGCATCGCGTCGATCAACGGCGCGACTTCGTCCACCAACCGCCGAGGTCGCTGACCGGCCGCCTCGCGCTTCGGAGGCGCCAAAGAAGCCGGATCCTTCAGATACTTGCTCACCGTCCGGCGGTTCAGCCCGGTCTCCCTGGCGATCTCCCGAAGGCTCATCGCACCGGACTCATACAGCGGACGAAACCGCCGCAGCTCCAGCCACCGATGTGGATCCAGCACCACCGTCAGCCGCCTCCCTGCCACCCCGACCCGACAGCAGCAGACTCACGGCTCCAACCCCATCACGCGACACAAACGGAGCACTTTCCTCCGTACGAGGTGGTGCACGTTCACTTGTACGCCGACACGTGCCCGGTCGTTGCCCAGCTCGGCGAGCACGCGGGCCCCGAGCATGGGCCCCAGGCCGGGGAAGCTGAGCAGGATCTCGCTGTCGGCGTGCTGGTGAAAGGCGGCTGTGGCCGCCTCCGCGAGATCGTCCGCGGCTTGGCAGGCGGCGTCCAGCAGCTTGAGCAGGGCCAGGAGCTGGTGGCCGAAGGCGTCCTCGACACCGGGGAGCTGGTGGGCGTACTCAGCGCGGAAGACGTCCCGCAGCCGCTCGGCCTCCGCGTCGCAGCCGCGGAGGCGGCCACTACGTTTGATGGCAGCCCGCAGCTGGGCGAGGGTGAGCTTCGCGGCCTTGGCCGGAGTCGGCGCCAGGGTGAGGATGACGCGGGCGTCAGCCCTGGTCAGACCGCCTTGCTTGCCCTGGAAGGCCAGCAGAGCAGCAGGGTAGTACTCGCGCAGAAGCGAGCGGACTTGGTTGGCGCCCTGTTGCCGAGTCCAGACGGCGTCCTGCTGGGCTCGGGCCAGGACGGTAATGACCTGGGCGAGTTCGGAGTCGGCCGGCAGGGGTCGGTGGGCGTGCATGTCGGTGCGCAGGATGTTCGCCAAGACCAAGGCGTCGCCCGGGTCGGACTTTTTGCGGCTGACGCCGTGGCGGTCGCGGTAGCGAGCGGCGGCGAGCGGGTTGATCGCGAAGACACGGCGGCTGCCGGTGCGCAGGGTCGCGACCAGGAGGCCGTGGCTGGTCTCGATGGCCACCGGTATCGGATCTTCGGGTCTGTCGCCGTGTTCGGCGAGGAGGGCCAAAAGCTTGTGGTAGCCGGACGCGTCGTCGGTGATACGGGCTTTGGCGAGCAGAGTGCCGGCTTCGTCGACGAGGGCGACGTCGTGGTGGCGCTCTGCCCAGTCGATGCCGCAGAACACGGTCAAGCGGTCCTCCAAGATCCGTCCGTTTATGCAGGTCACGAGCACATGCGGGTCACGCGGCGCCCTAATCCAAGGACTCGTTGGTCCGCCATCTCAGTAGCCGTTCGCGACACCAGCGCACTCCAGGGGCTCGATCTTCTGCAGAGCTCGTGGGCTCACGGATGAGCAAGAGGTCGACTCTGGAGCGGGCTCGCGCCGTGACGATCAACGTCCGAGCAGTCCATGCGAGTTTCGCGGTGACCATTGGAGGCGCCGGGCTCGCCGCCCCTGACACAAGCCTCAAGCCTGGCGCCGGCGTCATCACCGCGGACCCCGCAACGGACAGCGGTGCCGCTCTTTCAGGAGGCCTTGACGGCCAGGGGGGATCCAGGCATTCGCTGTCCTGTGCGAGCAGCTGCCCCGGGTCGTTGCATGGTCCTGGGCCGTCTGCTTACGCACTGGATTAGGGGGGATCACGTCGGGCCTTCACCGGTCGACCGAGCCCGCCCCGGCTCCAAACACCACCTGATCGTCGACCGCCGCGGCACCCCGCTGGCCGTGTCCGTGACCGGCGGGCATGACGTGACGCAACTGATCCCGCTGCTGGACGCGATCCCCCGAATACGGGGACTTCAAGGGCGTCCGCGCAGCAAGCCCAAGCGGCTATTTGCCGACCGCGGCTACGACTACGACAAGTACCGCCGGCTGCTGTGGCAGCGCGGCATCGAGCCCCTCATCGCCCGACGCGGTGTCGCCCACGGCTCCGGCCTGGGCAAGACCCGCTGGGTCGTCGAGCGCGCCTTCGCCTGGCTCCACCAGTTCAAACGACTCCGGACCCGCTACGAACGCCGCGCCGACCTCCACCAGGGCCTCCTGGAACTCGCCTGCAGCATCATCTGCCTCCGACGACTCCGCACGTCATTCTGAAACGATCAGTAAGTGGCCCTGCCCACCCAGGTGGTCGGCCGAGCCCGGCACGACGGCTTCCCCTTTCCAAATGGCCCAAGATCTTCTCCTGGAAGTGGCCTACCCAAAGGGGCCGCCTGGGGGCCTACAGTCGAGATGTGACCACCGCTACCGGTCGTGGGCTGCCCCGCTCGCTTAGCCACGCGGTGGACTCGGCGCTGGAGCTTTCGGTGAGCAAGCGGTCCGTTGCCGGACCGGAGATGTTCACCTTCCCGCGTCTCAGCAAGCACACTGCACCAAGCGAGGATCTGCGCATGCGAACCATCACCGTCCGTGACCATGACACCGGGGTCGCGAGCCTATACGTGGCGGACATGCCCTATCCCGACGCCTCCGACAACGACGTCATCGGTCAGGTGCACGCCGCGGGGTACACCTCGGGAAAACTCGACCGGTCGGCGACCTGGGTGGACCGTGCCGGCCGCGACAGGACGCCGAGCGTGCCTGGTCATGAACTGTCCGTCGGAACGGTGCGGCCGCTGTCCGACATCCCCTCGCTCGCAACCGGCGCACGTCCGGCAAGACGATCATCCGGGTCACGGAAGACCGAATCAGGAGACCCATCGTGATGGAAATGCGAATCGCCGGTGGGCTGCTCGCCCTCGCCACGCTCGCTACGGTCACGGCCTGCTCGACCTCCAACGAGCCCGCCCCTGCCAAGGTGGCGGCGACGGTCGCGGCATCGACACAGCCCTCCGAAACCTTCAAGCCGCTGCTTCAGCAGGCGCTTCCGAATGTGAAGGGCAAGACGTTCACCTCGGCAGTCGTCGACTTGCCGCCCAACGCAAGCGCGCTTCCGCACCGGCACGGCCAGGCGTTCGTCTACGCCTACGTCCTCGAAGGCACCGTGCGCAGCAAGCTCGACGGCAACCCCGTGAGCACCTACCACCAGGGCGAGAACTGGGTCGAGCAACCGGGCGCCCACCACGTCCTCACCGAGAACACCAGCCAGACCAAACACGCCAAGCTTCTGGTCGTCTTTGTCTCCGACACCGGAGACAAGCTCAAGATCGACGATCCGACTTCGTAGCCCGGAGGACACAGCGGGCGGTGACGCTCCGCACCAACTCTGCCCTCTGTCGGAACTCATACCACCACCCATCAAGACGCGTCCCACGACATACACGGCGCACTCCACACGAAGGAATCGAACGAACCGTGACCAACACCCAGCGGGTCAACCTCGGCAAGCAGCACCCGGCCGCCTACAAGACTCTCATCGCCCTGTCGTCAGAAGTGGAAGAGGCTGCCGCCGCAGCGGGACTCGACCCGCTCCTTGTTGAGCTGTTGAGGATCCGCACCTCTCAGATCAACGGCTGCGCGTTCTGCCTGCGCATGCACACCGGCGACGCCCTCAAGAAGGGCGAAAACCCCGACCGAATCGCCGTGCTGCCCGCATGGGAGGAGACCGGCTACTTCTCCGAGACCGACCGTGCCGCCCTCCGCCTGACCGAAGCGATCACACACGTGCCCGACGGACACGTCCGCGACGAGGACTACAACGCCGCCGCGGCCGTACTTTCCGCAGACCAGATCTCGGTCGTCGCCTGGCTGGCAACGGTGATGAACGCCTTCAACCGCGTCGCGATCACCAGCCGGTACCCCGTCGGCCCCTAACCTCGACGGTGCCACGGCGGTCTTGACCGAAGGCGAGTCCTCGACCGTTCGGCCGTCCTGGCGCCCGCCGTCGGCACCCGCGTCACCATCGCGATATGGTCCCCCGTCCGTCCCGAGGACGGGCGGGCCGTCGTCTTCGTCGTCGAACCCGATCGCGCCCAGCGGTTACGGAATCGACGTCGGAGCGGTGCGACCGCTGTCCGACGTCCCCTCCGCATTCGCCCGCGACCGGCGCACGCCCGCAGGAACGCTGGGGCGCGCGCTCGCCGGGGCCCGCCGCTCTGGTCCGCTCCGGCGCCAGGCTCAACAACGGCCTGCTGGTCGAACATGAGCGGCCACCGCACTCTGATCACACTCCAACCGATCCAGAGCTCGGACACCCGCCCCCGCCGGGTGAACCGCTCCGGGTCCGGTCGGGACTCGACGATTCGAGAATCGAGTTATGGCACGTCCTCCCCAGTACCCGCTTGAGCTGCGCCGTCGTGCGGTGCGGATGGTCGCCGAGATGCGGCCCGACTACGACACCGAGTGGGCCGCGATGAAAGCGGTCGCCCAGAAGCTGGGCATCGGCACGACCGAGACGCTGCGCAAGTGGGTCCGCCAGGACGAGATCGATGCCGGCACCCGGATGGGGACGACAACGGCGGATTCCGCGCAGGTCAAGGCGATGAAGAAGGAAATCACCCCGGTCGCGTCCAGCTTCCTGCAGTCGGGACTGCGTTCCGAGGAGCAACAACCGATGGTCACCCTCTGGACGACCGGGTCGACGTTCGCGGCCCGGCTCGGCCTGCTCGCCGGCGGCCCCCTGATCGCCCGACGGGCGTCCGTCCCGGCATGTTCGACTCCGGCGCCTGACCCTGCTCATGGCCCCGCCGGTCGCCTGGGCCGTGCTGTCACGATCGGAGGTCCGAGGGGGTCCCGCCCCCCCCCCCCCGCCGACGGGCGGCCGCAACAGCTCGACAGCATACTGAGGTAAGGGCCCCACCAGCGCATCCGAACGTCGGCAAAACCAGGAAACACCGTGGGAGAACCGGGGATCAACTACCACGCCATCTTCGAGGCGTCACCCAGTGCGACGCTGGTGCTCTCGCCTGCGTTCGTCATCCTGGACGCCAACCCGGCCTACCGGAAACTCGTGGGCCGCACCCTTGAGGAACTCACCGGCAGGAACCTCTTCGACGCGTTCCCACAGGAAAACGCGTCCGAACCCGCCGACCTCCGGGCGTCCCTGCACCGGGTGCTGGAAAACCGCACCCAGGACGTCGCGGGCTTCGTCCGCCACGACATCGAGGAACCCGACCGCCCGGGCGTCTTCACCGAGCGCTACTGGAGCCTCGTCAACGCCCCCGTCCTGGACTCCGACGGGCGGGTAGCGCTGATCGTCCACCGGCTCGAGGAGATCACCGACCTCGTCCTCGCCAGCGGCCCCGACCTCGACCACCGGCACCACCAGATGCAACTGGAGCTGTACACGCAGTCCCGCGAGCTGCAGCGCGTCAACGAGCGGCTGCGCGAGGCCAATGCCCGCGAACGACAGGTGGCTCTGGCCCTGCAGAAGGCGATGCTGCCCGCCCCGCAGCCCTCAGCACACCACGAGGCGGCGGTCCGCTACCCCCCTGCAGTCAACACGCTCAACGTGTGCGGGGACTGGTACGACGTCGCCCAACTGCCCAGCCACGAGTATGCGGTGGCCGTGGGTGACGTCGTCGGGCACGGCCTGGCCGCGGCAGGTGTGATGGGTCAACTGCGCAGCGCCCTGAGCGCGGCCATCCGTGTCGTGGACGGCCCAGCGACGGCTCTCGACGCGCTTGACCTGTACGCCCGCTCGATCGAGGGGGCACTGTCGACCACGGCGGTGCAGACCGTCGTCGACCCGGACCGTCGCCGCATCACCTACAGCAGCGCCGGCCATCCGCCCCCGGCCCTGGCCGATCCCGACGGCACCGTGCGTTTCCTGGACGGCGCCACCGACCCCCCCTTGGGCGCCGCCCCGGACCACACCCCGCGCCCCCAGACCACCGCCGTGTACAGCGTGGGCGCCACGCTCGTCCTATACACCGATGGCCTGGTCGAACGCCGTGGGGAGGACATCGACTGGGGTCTGCGGCGCCTCGCCGACCGGCTCGCCGAGCACCGCTCACTGGACGCCGAGGACTTGGCCGACAGCCTGATGGGGCTCGGGCTGGCCACGGACGACATGGCCGTGGTCGTCGTCCGGCTGTGACGCATGAGAGCTCGTAACATGATCTTGTCGATGGTCGCAGGTCCGTCGTCGCGAGCTCGTCAGGGGGCTGCGGTGGCAGGCTCGGCCGTATGTCCGAGCAGCTTCCAGGTGTGACAGCGGCCAGAGTCGCCAATCCGTTTCATCAGTACGCGCCGCTTCCGGATGTGGCGTCGACGGATGCCACCCATCCCCTGCACGAGTACGCCACGCTCTATCCCGAGGTGGTGGAGGCGGGCTCGCTGCAGAACGCTCTCCAGACGACGGTCGATCGTGCGGGCCGTGCGCTTACGGTCGAGTTGACGTCCTCACCGGGCTGGCGCTACGTCGCCGCGAAGATGGAAGCCGACGACCGCTCGACGAATGTCCTGATGGCCAGCGGCGAGCGCAAGTTCTTGGTCGACTGCTGGGCCCACGAAGTCCACATGGCCTCGGGCAGCACGCCGGACCCGGCCGAGGTGGCCGGCGCACTGCGCACAGGTTGTTGTCAACCATCGGGAAGTCTCCTTCGAAGCATAAGGTGAGGATGCAGTTGGGGGATCAGACAGGGCGCCAGCGGAGCCGTCAGCAACCGTGTGGCGATCTCACGCGTCGTGGCGGCTCTTCAACTGGCAGAGGACGGTCTCGTGGCGGCGGTTTCGGTGACGACAGATCTCAGGCGGTCTGGCGCTGGGACTTGGCTCCACCTGCTGCCGCGGCCGCAGCCTTGCCGGGCAGGAAAACCAGCACGACGACCGCACCGACGAGGGCGACGGCTGCGGATCCCGCCGCGGTGATGTGCATGGCGTGAATGAAGGCGTCGTGCGCGGGCTGTATCAGGGCCTTGCCAGCCGGGCCCAGCTTCTCGGCGACGGCGAGTGTCGCCTGTACGGACTCCCCGGCGGCATGTCGGTCAGCGGTGGGCAGTACGTCCAGGTGGCCGTCGATGCCGCTGCGATAGGTGGTGGACAGTATCGATCCGAGTACGGCGACGCCCATGGCTCCACCGACCTGCCGGAAGGTGTTGTTGACCGCGGACCCGGAGCCGGCCTTCTCCCGGGGCAGCGACGACATGATCATGACGGTGGCGGGTGGCATCACATGCGCCATCCCCGTGCCCATCAGGAAGAACAGAACCTCCAGTACCCAGATGGGGGTGTCCTGGCCGAGCAGCAGGAAACCGGCAAAGGCCACGGCGGTCAGGACCAGGCCCGCGGCGCACACCGCTCGGGCTCCGAAACGGTTGACGACCAGCCGCGCCCGCGGGGCGAAGAACATCTGGGCGGCGGCCAGCGGCAGCACGAGCAGACCGGACTGCAGCACGCTGTAGCCGCGTACGCTCTGGTTGTAGAAGACGCTGAAGAATGTGACGCCCATGAGCGCGAAGAAGACCAGGCCGATGGCGGCGACGGAGGCGGAGAACCGCCGGTTGCGGAAGTAGGCGACGTCGAGGGCGGGATGGTCGCTGCGGGCCTCGTGCACCACGAAACCGGCGAGGACCGTGAGGCCGGCCAGCATCGTCGCCCACGCATCGGGCCGGGTAAAATCGCCCAGCTGGCCGCCCTTGATGATGCCGTAGACGAGCACCGCCAGGCCGACGATCGACAGCAGCACGCCGACCGGGTCGAGCCTGCCGGGCCTGGGGTCCTTGGAGTCGGGGACGATCGCCACCATGGCGACCATCGCGGCGACCACGATCGGCACATTGACCAGGAAGACCGAGCCCCACCAGAAGTGCCCCAGCAGGACGCCGCCGGCGATCGGGCCGGCGGCTATCGCGAAGCCGACCACGCCGGTCCAGATGCCGATGGCCTTGGGCTGCTCCTCGGGCTCGAAGACATTCATGATGATCGCGAGCGTCGCGGGCAGGATGAACGCGCCCCCGAAGCCCATCACGGCGCGGAAGGTGATGAGTTGCCCGGAGGAGTCCGACAGCGCGGACAGCACGGATCCCATACCGAACACGGCCATGCCGAAGAGCAGCACCTTCTTGCGTCCGAGCCGGTCACCCAGCAGACCCGCGGTGAAGAGCAGTCCGGCGAAGACCAGCGTGTAGGAGTTCACCGCCCACTCCAGCTGACTCTGGGTGGAGCCGAGTCCGGTGGGAGCAGGCTGGGCGATCGTCTTCATCGCCACGTTGAGGATCGAATTGTCCAGCATCACCACCAAAAGGCTGAACGCGAGCACGGCGAGGATGGCCCAGCGCCGGCGGTGGACCGCCTCGGAGACCCGTCGTCGCTGGGCGGGTGGCACGGGTGGAGTGGACTCCTCGGGCGTCGAGGGCTCGCCGGGAGTGGGTGGCAGTGCCACGGGCGTCTCCAGTGCTGTCGATGGTTCTGCGCGTGTTTGACCTGCGGGTCTACCCCACCGGGCAAAATAGATGTCGCAATCAGACTAAACACGAGATAGGATAGATGACAAGCGACAGTTATTTGAGGAGAGTGATCCCGTGGGTCGCGCGTCCAAAGCCCAAGCACAGGAGAACCGGCAGATCGTCGTGGCCACCGCCTCCCAGATGTTCCGCGAGAAGGGCACCGCGGTCAGCATCGCCGATTTGATGAAGGCCTCAGGGCTGACCCATGGGGCGTTCTACAAGCAGTTCGCCTCCAAGGAAGACCTTGTCGACCAGGCCATCGCCCACGCCTTCGAGGATCCGGCGGCACACTCGCCAGCCGGGCCGGAGGAGCCCTCCGGGGACCACGAAACCGCCCGGCGCACGCTGATCGATCAGTACCTCTCGATCTGGCACCGCGATCACGCCGGGGAAGGATGCCCCGTGTCCGGATTCGCCGCCGACCTGGGGCGCGAACCCGACCAGACTGCACGCTCTCAGGACGTCTACATCAACGGCGTGCGGAACCGAGCCGCCCGGCTGGCCACCGGCGACGACGACGGAATGGCCCAGCTGTGCACCATGGTGGGTGCCCTCGTCCTTGCCCGCGCCACCCGGGGCAACCCGATCTCCGAAGAACTGCTGCAGGCCGCACGCCTGGCCCTCACCGGCAGCGGCAGCAGACAGATCGGCGGGGCCGCAGCCCAATGACGGAACTGTCCGTCCTCTCGGCACTGCACCACTAGATAGGGGCGGCCCAAAGGGCGGCGCCCGGCTCGATTCGCTCCTACGCGCCGATCGAGGGCCCTGAGGCCGAACGGCCGAGGCCCGCCCCTTCTCCGGCACATCCGAGACCGCGTCCCTCGTGGACGCCCACGCCTTCTCGCCCGCACACTGCACTCACTGAGGAGCCACATCGCCGTCAGCTCCACCAGCCCCGCCGCCGAAGGCGAGACCACAGGCGCCATGACCGACAACACCACCCCCACGGACGAGGGCGGCCGCGTCCGCGTTCGCGTCGTCCTCCTCTTCGGCGACCAGGCCGAGATCGCCGCCGACTCCGAGGACGCCGACGCCCCCGAGCGGTACCCGGCCGCCGAGGTCGCAGCCGCCGTCGGCCTCGACCCCAAGGAGCTCCCGGGCAAGCGGCTGACGGCCCGTGTGGGCGCCGGCCACCGCCTCGAGGACTTCCGCCTCGCCTGACCCGCGCCGGCTGGTGAGGTCCCTCAACGTCGGTGAGTTACCAGCGCGATCCGGCTGGCTTGTGATGCAGGCTTGAAGGGAGGAGGCTGGTGTGGAGGGATGGACGTCGGTCGACCCCTCCCGGTCCTTCCGGCGTGGCGGAGGCCCCCGCCCCGGCGAAGTGACGGGTGCGTCAGCCCGAGCAGCTCGAGGCCGAGGCGCCCGCTGATTCCGTAGGGGCCCGTCCGGACCGGCGTCCCGTGAATCGCTGGCCCGCGTCGACGGCTGCCCCGATTCCTCCCCATCTTCCGGAATCTCTTCCCTGAAGGACTCCGTTGGGAAAGTCGTAAATCGGCTCTCGGGAGCGGGTCATGCCGCAAGGGTGAGGCGTGCGAGATGGGAGACGCGAGTGGTGCCGA
>NZ_JBHWGA010000096.1:0-10940 GCF_042733315.1 Streptomyces sp. NPDC059718 | reverse complement strand
AGTTCGACCAGGCCGTTCTTGTTGTGTGTAACCGCGACCGACTGCATCGGCGGCCCGGTCAGCTGGCTCCAGTTGGTGAAGGGAGGGGTGCCGACGCGGGACTGCCGCTGCCACACCTGGTTCGACGGGGTCACCCCGATCAGCTCGATAGTGCCGTCGGCATTGTTGTCGGCCCCGGTGCTCAGCCACCCCACCTGAACGGACGGGGTCCAGTTCGTCCAGCTGCCCGCGTTGGCCGCGGTCTGGGAAGCGAAGAGCATCTTCCCGCCGGCGTCGGCACCAAACGCCTCCAACGCCCCGGACAGAGTCCCCGAGCTGATCTTAGCCACAGCAACAGACGAACCCTCCTGAATCGATGGAATGTAAAGCAGCTTGTTCGGGGACTCAGTGGCCTGTGCCCACGAGAGCTTCCCCAAGGTCGCGTTCGCATCGATCTGCGCGGAGATCTGCGCAGGCGTGGCATTCGCGAACTGCGGAGTTCCCATCAACAGGGCCACAGCACCGGCCACGTGAGGCGCGGCAAATGAGGTTCCGTCGTCATTGATGGGGTCGGGGTCGAGCACCCCTGCGGGATCTTTATGTACACCGCCCACGGATGTGATTCCCCCTCCTGGCGCCCAGATGTCCACGCACGGGCCCCAGCTGGAAATGCCGAGTTTATCATCGGTTATCAGTGTCGCGCCAACATTGATGGTGCCAGGTGTGGCGCCGACAGGATTAAAGCAGGCGTTTGAGTCATCGTTCCCCGCAGCCGTTACAACTGGGATGCCAAGATTGAGTAAGGCTTGCTCTTCGTCGACGATACTCTGAGAAGTTCCCGGCGGGCAGGCAATGGAATTCGCACAAGATGGCCCCAGGCTCAAGTTTACGATTGCGGGCTTGATGGCATGGGTCTCTACCCATTTCAGGCCGTTGACAACTTGCGGCTCTGCTCCGGTTCCGCTGCAGCCGAAAACCTTCACAGAAACGAGACTGACCTTCTTGGCGACACCGTAGTCTTTACTGCCCACGATCCCGGCCACTTTGGTGCCGTGCCCAGCGCAGTCATCAGCGTTCGCCGGGTCGCCCCCAGTTGTGTTGGTTCCATAGGTGGCTCGCCCCTCAAACTCGGGGTTACTGGTTCGAATTCCGCTGTCAACGATATAGACGTGGACCCCAGACGCAGCAGGTGCCGGATAGAGATAATGTGAATTTCCGAAGCCGCTTCGCTGATCAATCCGGTCCAAGCCACGGTTCGGCGGTGCGGTCTGATCACTTTCGACATGATAGGTCTGCTGTTCCTCCACCCAGGAAACCCTAGGGTCACCCGCAATCTTCTTGGCGCCCGCCGAATTCACGTCAACAGTGAAGCCCAAAAGCCCGCTATCCCACACTTCGCCCAGTTTTCCATTAAACTTACGCGTGATGGATAGTGCAGCTTCCTGAGCAACCTCTCCATGCACATCTAAGGTGTTCTTTAAACGAACGATATAGTGACCAGGAAGACCCGCGCCAGAGTTCTCTCCCAGGATTGATGAGGTGTGAGAACTCCCCGAATTTGCCCAAACTGGTGAGGCGCCGGCAAGGATCAGCACAGCAAGGGCCGTGGCCACATCGCGACCACCCTTTGTTATTCTCGATCTAAACATCTTAACAGGTCTCCATTAAGAAGAATATTCACTGTCATCCACTGGGCATGAATCTGAAAATGCGGCCACTCATTTGAAGGTGATTCCTCGAATAACCTTCGCTGCACTCTCGAGTCGCCCACGACCGAAACGATTTCGAGGGGGTGCTAATGTCTCGTGATCCTGTTTGCGTCATTTCGAGTTATTTGCCACGAGCTTCTTGGCGTTACCCTGGACGAGGCGGACCTTCGCGAGGATCTCGTCAGCGATGGCGGTCCAAGTGAAGGGGTTTGGCGTCCTCGTTCCGCGAGTTGATGTAGTCACGGATCTGTTTGACCAGCACGTTGACGCTTGTGAACGTGCCGCGACGGATGGACTGCCGGGTCAGAATCCCGGACCAGATCTCGATCTGGTCCAACGGCGAGGAACCGACAGGCGTGAAATGGAAGTGAACGTGCGGATTCTTCAGGAGCCACGCCTTCACTTCCGGTGTGGTGTGTGAATAGGTTGTCCAGGATGACGTAGAGCTCCTTCCCCGTGTGCGGCCTGATGGCCTTCTTCAAGAAGGCAGGAAGGTCGCGCCGTTCCGGTTCGGCTGGCACTCGCCGAGCACTTCACCCGTCGTGACGTTGAGTGCGGCGAACAGGTTCGTGGTTCCGTGCCGAACGTAGTCGTGGATCCGCTTCTCGCTCACATCAAAGGCCACCGGCAGCACAGGCTGGATCCTGTCCAGGACCTGCACCTGCGTCTTCTCGTCGATCGACAGCACCACAGCGCCACCGGGCGGAGCCAGGTGCAGGCCGACGACGTCGGCGACCTTCTCCGCGAACGCCGAATCTTTCGAGATTTTGAAGGTACTTGACCGGTGGGCTTGAGATGCTCCTCCCGCCGGATCCGAGCGACGTAATGCACGAAACCGAGATGCTTTCGCGCCGCTTCAAGTGATCAGCGAGCGTCCGCGTCGACCGATACGAGAGCCCGGGCACGCGTCCGCGGCGGCACTTGAGCACCTTGTCCGCCACGCTTCTTCTCTTCCAGCCCGGCCACACCCTCGGCATATCGGGCTCGGCATCGGTCCACCGTCACCGGCGCCATCCCGGCGAGCTCGGCAATTTCCTTACGACGCCGCCCCTCGGCGGACCGCAGCACGGTCCGCGCCTGAAGGGCCACATCAGCTTGCACATTACACAACCCGCCAGATTCCCTGGTTCAGCCATCTGTTCAGAGGAGAGATCCATACCGGCCCTCAACGATCAAATATGCTAAAAATTCCATAAATGGGATCATGAGACGCTAGCCGCATCCTTTCCAGTTCAACCAGTCTCCTCCATCGATTCATCTGGCAGCTCATTACGCAGGACTTTCCTAGTAACCCAGTCCACTGTTGAGAGCCTCACAGTCATAAAGAAATTTGACAAGACAATATAAAAAGTTACTGCCGACAGGCAAGAGTAGTAGATACTCTGAAGCTGCCCCCCAGGGCTTCGGCGTAGTCGCTTGGCGTCCGGTTCGTGACGATCCGTCGGCTGGGCGGGGGTCCGGGGAATGTGACAGGCACGGCTTCCAAGATCATGGAGTTCTCGACGCCCCGTGATCCGAGTGGAAGACCGTGCCTGCCGACGCATCATTGCTGATCCCGCCTGCCTTTGGTCAACTCCGCGAGCATCCCCAGGGCGATTGCAAAGTCTGATGGCCTTGGATCAGTGCTGGTCAGCTGAGCCCGAGGAGAGCCAGTGGCCGCTCGAAGGGGCGGAGTGCCATCTCGCGGAGCCCGGCGGCGATGTTGGTGTGGCCGGCGGCGCGGAGCTGGTTGATGGCGAAGCTGCGGAGGGTGGCCATGTTCTCTGGCCCGTATCCGGTGCGGACCTTGGAAGCGTCCTCGCGGAAGGCTGTGTCCCGCACGAAGTGAAGTCGGTTCTCAATCACCCACTGCGACCTCACGATCTTCGCCATCCGCTCGGGGACGGCCTGCCTGCTGGTCAGGTCGGTGATGATGTAGACGGTCTCGCGTGTGCGTTTTCCGGTTCTGGTCGAGGTGCGGTGCCGCACGATCTTGATGACCTGGGCGGCGTGCGGGAAGTCAACGCCGAGGTCGATAACGGTCAGTGCCTGCACCACGCGGGTCTCCAGACGTCCGTGGCCGGTTAGACCGGTCGTAGAACTTTGCCGTTGCCTCGCCCCAGGGCAGGGTCCGAAGCTGCTCGTATAGTCCCGGCTGTCGGGGTACTGAGTCACGTGCCCAGTTGAGTACGAAGTGGCGTGCTCAGTGGCTGAGGTGGTTGCGGCAAGCCACCGACCTCAAGGAGCGGTGGCGGGGCGGTGGTAACCGATCCGACAGTGTGTGGACCAGGAGCCGGCGGGCCGGAGTCGTTCACCGTTCGCGCGAGCGACGACGAAGTTGCTGTTCTCGAAGGTGACCCGATCGCCAACTGCCAGGAACAGGGGGCTGGCCAACTCGAAGGCGTATCCGTCATCGGTTTCGAGTTCGTTCACGAGTACCAAGCGCGAGGCGGCGGTGCTCCCATCGGCGATCAGACGCATGACTGGATGATCCCAGGCGACCGCAGCCGCCGCGAAGGGGATTGCTCAGGCGACGTCGGCGTCCCCGTCGATGGCGGCGAGTCGGTTCTTCAGCCGGTAGCTGGGGCCGTTGACCGGGACGACTTCGCAGTGGTGGAGGAGTCGATCGAGGATCGCGGTGGCCAGGACCTCGTCACCGAACACCTGTCCCCATTCGCCGAAGCTTTTGTTGGAGGTCAGGATGATGGAGCCCTTCTCGTAGCGCTTGGAAACCACTTGGAAGACCAGGTTCGCCTCAGCGCGTTCCAGGGGCTGATAGCCGACCTCGTCCACCACGAGGACGCCCGGCCGCAGGTAGGTATGCATCTTGCGGGCCAGGCGGCCAATCGCGTCGGCGGTCTTCAGGTTGCGGACCATGTCGTCGAGGGTTGTGAAGTGGACGCTGAAGCCGGCCCGGCAGGCGGCGACTGCAAGCGCGACGGCGATATGTGTCTTGCCGACTCCGGGCGGCCCCAGTAGAGCGACGTTCGCCTTGGCCTCGACGAACGAGAGAGTGGCCAGGTCCTTGATCTTGCGTGGGTCGAGCTCGGGCTGGAACGAGAAGTCGTAGTCATCCAATGTTTTGTGGTGCGGCAGCTTGGACAGCCGCAGGCCCTGGCGGACCCGGCGTTCGTCGCGGACAGCGAGCTCTTCTCCGAGCACCAGGTCGAGGAAGTCGAGGTAGCCCATGGTGGCGGCGTCGGCCCTGTGGGCGAAGGAGTCCAGTTCCGCAGCGAGATGGGGCAGGCCGAGCTTGACGGCGGTGGTGCGGATGCGCTTGGTGACCAGCTCGTTCAACGCAAGTCCTTCGGCATGTCGGGGATGGCGGTGGTGAAGGGGCGGGTTCCGGTGAACTGGTCATAGACCGACAGCGGCCGGCGTCCGACCTCGACCTGGGCGGCGGTGGCCTGCTTCAGCAAGGTCTGCAGCGGGCTGGCCTCCTCCTGCAAAGCGGCCTCGCGGCGGGGCCGGACCAGGGCCGGATCGCCGGTGGTGACGCGGCGCGTGTGGCCGTCGGGCAGGCCGTCCCAGTGGGTTTCGTCGACCACTCGGGCGCCCCGGCCGACCGCCCTCGGGTGGGAGGCCAGCAGGGTGCCGCCCTCGGCGTCGGGGGACGGTGGCGTGCAGGGCGACGGTGGCCGCCGAGGCCCGAATCTCGACGAGCTGGTGGTGGCGAACCTTGCGGGCCGGCACCGAGTACAGGTTGGCGTCGAAGGCGACCAGGCAGTCCTTGCCGACCGGCCGCAGGTGCCGCTTAGTGACGATGTAAGGGGTGGGCGGCAGCGGCCGCAGTGCGAGGTGATCGCGGACCGTACGGATCCCGATGACCTCGCCGTGAGTGCGGTGGGTGCGCGAGCGGCGCATCGGCACCCACGCGGTGAACGCGGCGTCCAGCTCGTCGAGGGAGGAAAACGCGCGGCCGGCAAGGACATGGTCGCGGACGATGGCGACTTGGCGCTCGACACGGCCCTTGCCCTGTGGCCGGTAGGCGGCCAGCACGTCGAAGTCGTAGTGTCCGGCGAACGCGACCGCCTCCGGATGCAGCGGCACTGCCTCACCCGGGGCGACGTGCCGGCGGACCACGGTCTTGGTGCGGTCGTAGACGATCGCTCCGGGGACACCGCCGAAGTGCGCGAAGGCTCGGCGATGGCAGTCAAAGAACGTTGCGATGTCCAGGCTCGTGGTGAAGCAACAGAACGGGTCGCGTGAGTAGGACAGCACCATGTGGAAGGAGTAGACCTTCGGGACCCCCAGGTGTGCCAGGATTCGTCCTTCGTCGCCCCAGTCGACCTGGGCCTGGGCTCCAGGGACCACTTCAAACCGGCGGTGCAGGCCGGCCAGCTCACCTGGCCCAATGCCCAGCTCGGCGGCGATACTGGGGCGAGCCTCTTGCAGGTAGAGCTTGATCCGCTGGTAGTTGCCCGTGAAGCCGTAGTCCCTGACGAGTCGCTCGTGGACCACCGTCCCCTTGATAAGGATCTCGGCTCGCAGCATGGCGTCGATCAGCGGGGCGACCCCCTCCACCACCTGCCGGCGAGTGCCTCGACGCGTACTCACGCTCGGCGGAACGGGCGGTGCCTGGTCGGAGAGGTACTTGCGGACGGTCCGGCGGTTCAGACCGGTCTCACGGGCGATCTCCGAAACGGTCATCGCGCCCGACTGATGCAGAGCCCGAAAGCGCCGGAGCTCCAACCAGCGTTGCGGGTCCAAGACCACCCTCAACCGCCTTTCACACGTCCAGCAGGACACGCGAAAGACTGCCGATCACCACCTCACGACACGCCGAAGACCTGAGCACGTTCACTCGTACGTGGCTGAGCAGATGAGTTCGTACCCCGACACCGGCTGGTTCTTCTTCACGGTGAACGCGTAGTGCGCCTTCTTGGTCTCCACGAGGAAGCGGGCGTGGTCACGCTGGGTGTGCAGGGCGTCGGCCGTCACCGTCACCCCGGTCAGGTCATAGGCTCCAGCAGAGCGGCGAAGCAGGTAATTTCATTCGTCTTGTCCGGCACCCGCAGCTGGGTGACCGTCATCCCGGTGCCGGTCATCGCCGCGAGCAGGTGCGCTGCCGGGGTGTCCGTATGACGCGAGCCTCGGGCGCTCTTGCCGTGCTCCGGTTGGCGCAGGCGACTTGGCAAGGTCACTCGCATCAACGGGGGCTTCGTTGCGTTCGTATCGCACCAGCTGGACATCGTCACACCGCCGTGACCAGCACACCTGCAAGATCAACCCGACTTTGCAATTACCCTGGGGTCCTGACCTGTGAAGGAGTCTGATCGATCGTGGTGAGGCCGCCGGCGGTGCCGCCGGCGGAGAAGGTCCGGATCGTGCTGTCGATCCTGGCCGGTGAGATGACCGTCGCCGCGGCCGCGCGGCGGGCGAAGGTGTCCGAGCAGTCGATCGGGAACTGGAAGCGTCAGTTCCTGGAGTCCGGCCGGGCCGGCCTAGCGGGCAAGTCCGGCCCCAGCAGCCGGGAACAGCAACTTGAGGACCAGGTTGCGGACTTGAGGCAGGCGCTGGGCGAGGCCGCAGTCGAGCTGCGGGTGTGGAAGAAGTCCGCTGAGGGCCGGCTGGGCCCTTCGAGGACCTCGAGGTGATCCGCAGCGATGCGGGCATGCCGACCGCGAGGTTCTGTCGGCTGATCGGCGTGCCCGAGCGGACCTGGCGGCACGTCCGCACCCGCGTCCGCACACCGGGGCAGGACGGGTCACGCGAGGGCAGCTTCGGCTCGCTGAAGTACGAGAAGCTGCTCCTGGAAGAGATTCCTGACGCCCTCGACCTGGTCTGCCACGCTGAGGACTACCGGCTCAAGTACAACGCGGTCCACCCGCACGAGACACTCTCCTGGAACCGGCCCCACGACGTCAACACCGGTCAGATCGACCCTTGCGTCCTCACTGAACTCAGAAACGTGCCGGTTACTTGACGCAGGATCGGTGTGAGTAATCGTTACTCATATAGCTCGAGAGTTGAAGCTTGCTGAACAGGACTGTTGACTGTTCATCGTCAGGCTCTTTACTGTCAACTCGGCTGTGGCGAAGCGAGTATGAAGTGTCGCCACCTCGGAAGGATGTGAACCTCCAGCCTCACTGCTGTGTCGGCGGAGTAACGGTTGGAGTCGCCGCAGGACGGCAGAGCCTATCTGTAAGGGGTTGCGTTTTCGCGGGCTTGTCTCCTGCCGAACGCGGCCCCTATGACTGCCAGGGTTGAACATTGCGTCAGCATCTGCGGCTCAATTTCAGCCTACCTCGAGTTGACATAAAGGCAGACTGAAGGGAAATGGCCCCAATGGTAAATACTCATCTCCGTGGTCTAGTTAAGACAACGATCACCAGCCTCACGTCACTCACCCTGGGTGCTGCAGCCGTGTTCGCTGTCGCACCTCAGGTGATGGCCGCGACGCCGGACCCGGTGCCGGGCCACCCTGTCGTCAACCCCTACAGCCCGGCGCACCAGCACCCGTACCGGCACGGCGTCATACCGACCCTCCAACAGAACGCCAAGATGAAGGTCTGGGCCGCCAGCCACGTGTCCCCAGCGGTAACCGGGCCGCAGACCTTGTCGTACGGCGGCGGTATCGATGGCATCGGCGTGAATCGTGGCTCCAAGTCCAAGGTGTACTTAGTTTTCTATGGTTCGCAGTGGGGGACCCAGAGCACTGATGCCCAGGGCAACCTTGCGTTCTCCGGCGACCCAGACGCCGCCGCCAGCGCAGCTCAGCGGATGTTCAAGGGCATTGGCACCAATGGGGAGACATGGTCGGCCGATCTCACCCAGTGGTGCGACGGCCCCGGTGTTGCCATCGGAGCGACAAGCTGCCCGACCAACCTTCCCGCTTCTCAGTACATCCCCTATCAAAGCGGCGGCGTGCTGGCAGGCGTCTGGTACGACAACTCCACGGCTTCACCTGCTCAGGCCACCGGACACCAGCTCGGGGTAGAGGCCGTCAACGCCGCAGCCCACTTCGGCAACACCACGCCGGCGTCAAACCGAAACGCCTACTACGTAGTCCTGTCGCCGCACGGCACCAACCCGGACGACTACCAGAACCTGAACACCGGGTATTGCGCGTGGCACGACTGGAACGGCGACAGCCTGCTCACCGGCGGGCCGGTGACGTCCTCATTCGGTGACATCGCGTTCAGCAACCAGCCGTACAACATGGACTTCTTCGTTACCGGCCAGAGCGCGTGCGGTGTCGGCTTCGTCAACAGCCCCGGAACTCTCGACGGCTACACGATGACGCTCGGCCACGAGTGGCAAGAGATGATGTCGGACCAGAACCCGGCCGGTGGCTGGACCAACCACACCGGCAGCTCGTTCGACGGCCAAGAGAACTCCGACGAGTGCGCCTGGCTCCGGCCGGGCACCGCAGGCGGCGCGGCGAACATCTCGTTCGGTACTTTTGGCACCTTCGCCGAGCAGGCCTCATGGTCGAACGACACCAACTCGTGCGCCATCTCACACACCATCCTGACCCACGGCAACACGGTTACGGTGACCAACCCAGGCAACCAGAGCAGCACCGTTGGTACCCCCGTGTCCCTGCAGATCACCGGCTCTGACTCGGCCCCCGGCCAGACCCTCACCTACAGTGCGACCGGGCTCCCGGCTGGGCTGAGCATCTCCTCCAGCGGCCTGATCAGTGGCACCCCGACGACGGCCGGCACCTCCTCGGTCACCGTCACCGCCAGGGACAACACCGGAGCCACCGGTAGCACTTCCTTCAACTGGACGGTCAACAGCCTCGGCGGCGGATGCTCCAGCTCCGGCCAGAAGCTCGGCAACCCAGGCTTCGAGACCGGAACTGCCTCGCCTTGGACCGCCACTACCGGCGTGATCAATAACTCCAGCAGCGAGCCTGCCCACTCGGGCAGTTGGGACGCCTGGCTGAACGGCTTTGGCAGCATCCACACTGACACCCTGTCCCAGTCGGTGACCATCCCTGCTGGCTGCGCGGCGACCCTCTCCTTCTACCTGCATATCGATACGGCGGAGGTCACCACCAGCACCGCCTTCGACAAGCTGACGGTGCAGGTCGGCAGCACCACCTTGGCCACCTACTCCAATGTCAACGCGGCTTCCGGCTACGTCCAGAAGTCCTTCAACCTGTCGAGCTTCGCCGGTCAGACGGTGACCCTCAAGTTCACTGGCACGGAGGACTCCTCGCTGCAGACCAGCTTCGTGATCGACGACACCGCGGTCAACGTCTCCTGATGTAGCTCTGCGGAACTGTTGCGGGAACGGGCCCTGAAGGTGTCTCCCCCCGCAGCCTCGTCACATCGGCACACGATGGCTCAGGAGGGCACATGGGCCTGCAGTTAAACCGTCGGCGCCCCCAGTCGACCGCCAGCGCGGTGCTGACCGTCGTGCTGGCCACCGGAGCAGCAAGCGCTTGCGGCTCCACCTCAACCCACCCCGCCCTCGACACTGCGTCGCCCAGCTTGACCGTCCTTGATGAGCGAGCCGCAGGCGCCACGGTACGGATGCACACCGGCGCATCGCTGATTGTCCGGCTGCACAGCACTTACTGGTCGACGCCAGTCAGTTCTGCCCCACAGATCCTATCCCCCCTCGCCGGAGCTGGCAGCTCGCCCGGCGGAACGTGCCCTCCGGGAGGCGGCTGCGGAGTCTCCTCCGCCCGCTTCACCGCGCGGCTCGTTGGTACCGCTCACATCACCGCCCACCGTAGTTCCTGTGGGGAGGCGATGCCATGCTCACCAGGGCAGAGAGAATATGATGTCATGGTGACGGTCAGCGGATAATCGCGGCCACGCATCTGCAAAAGATTTAAAGGTCACATACGGGACTCATCGAAGGAAACGCCGTATGACTGACGCGGCCAGCCACGCACCCCACGCCGACCCCATCCTCGCGCGCGACTGCGCCAACTGTCTCGGATGGGGGACCGTCATCACCACCCAGGACAGCCACGAACTCTGCCCGCACTGCCAGCCGCCCGCCCGTCAAGCCGACCCCAAGGATCAGTAACTGAACCGCTCCGCGTCTGATGGAGGCTCGATCCTCTCAGGGAATCGAGCCTCCATCAGACCGGGAGTGTAAAACGTTCGGCTCTGTTCCGTAGTCGGTGGTGACGCCGGGTGATGGGCGTCGTTGACGTTGTATGCGAGATGCCAACTCCCTTGTAGCGACGGTTTTTTCAGGTCTCTCTGCTCTGGTCATCGAGGATGTGGCGGATGACGGTGAGGCGATCCGGGTCGTCGCACGGACCCGGGATGCTCCGAGTCCCTGCCCGGTATGCGGAGTGCTGAC
>NZ_JBHWGA010000095.1:0-11038 GCF_042733315.1 Streptomyces sp. NPDC059718 | reverse complement strand
ACGATGCCCCGCCCGGCCCTTCGCGTGCGGCCGCTACTTCGTGAAGTTGCTCGCGACCTGGGTGTCGAAGTCCTCGGCGCCCTTGGCGATCGAGGTGAACGCCTCGCCGAAGTTCTCCAGGCCGTGGATGGCCTGGGTGAGGCTGCCGGTGAACTGCTGGTAGGCGTCACGGATGGCCCCGCTGGCCTGGGGCAGCACCAGCTCGTCGTTCAGCATGCTCTCGACCTGGCCCTTGAGGCCCTCGAGCCGGGCCATCCACTCGGTGCAGGTGGACGCGTGCGCCGACGCCCGCTGCCGGACGTCCTCGGGAACGATGTGAATCGCAGGCATTGCATCGCCTTTCTGTTCTGCTGAGGGGCCTGTGGGGGGTGTTCCCGATCAGGCGATCTTGGGGTTGGTTCCGCCGTGGGTACCCGGGTTCTGCGGGTGGGTGTCCGGGTTGTTGGGGTTCTTCGGGTCGTCGGGGTCGCCGCCCGGCTTGTCGCCGCCGGAGTACGTCCACTCCGGCGTCTTGCCGTCGGAGCCCTTCGGGCCGCGGGTGTACTCGGTGTGGCCGCCGTCGCTGTTGGTGACGGTCATGGTCCCGCTGCCGTCGCCGCTGATGTTGGCCACCGTGTGGGCGGTGCTGCCGTCCGGGTACGTGGTGTCCGTCGTGTAGCTCGGACCGGTGTACGTGGTGGTGGAGGTGTACTTCTTGCCGTCGTACTCGACGGTGGTCACCTCCTTGGTGACGTTGCCGTCCTTGTCGACCTCCACGTGCGAGTCGATGTGACCGCGGTTGGTGTCCAGGTGGAAGTCGGGCGGCGTGTCACCGGGGTCCGTGGCGGAGCAGAAGTCCGGCAGCTCGCCCGGCCCCTCGCACTCCTTGAGGTGCTGCTGCTTGTACTCCCACTGGGCCTTCTGCTGCTTCCAGTTCTGCACGTGCAGGTTGGCGCTCATCACACCGATCTGGGCGCCCAGCTCGGAGTCGAACTCCCGGAACGCCTCGCCCACGGAGCCGAAGGCCGCGGCGAGCTCCTTGATGCCCTTGTCCGCGCGTCCCATCGTGCTGGTGGCGTTGGTGTGGAAGGTCGACATCGCAAGTGCCACGCCCTCATGGCCGAGGACCGCCTGCGCCTCGCCGTAGCCCGAGCTCAGGCGGCCGAAGATGCCCTTCTTGATGAGCGGGTCGATCTCGCCCGCCAGGGCTTCCAGGCGCTGCTTGGCGTCGTTGAGGACGTCGTAGTCGATTTTGATCTCGGGCACAGGGGACCTCCGGACGGCCCTTGGAGAATCCGGTCACCTCGACCACGCACCACGCCCCCTGCCGGTTCACCGTCGCGCGCAGGTTTGACCCACGTCACATGAACCACTCGCGTGCCCCGCGCGTGGTCCACGTGGAGGGTTCCGCCGAGCTCCTCCGCTCCGAACTGGGAGGGATCCCCCGCATGCCTCGCCCGAGCGACTGGAACGTCGTCGGTCTCCACGGGGACCCGACCCCCGGAGACCCGGTCCAGATCCGTCAGCTGGTCACGGACCTGTCCACGATCGGTTCGCAGGCGAGGTTCATCGCGCAGGCCATCGACCAGGTGATGAACACCGCCGACAGCAGTGTCTTCGCCGGGCAGACCGCGGACGCCCTGCGCGGCAAGATCGACGACCGGCTGCGCAACCACATCAACGACGTGGCCAACTCCTTCGAGGAGGTCTCCCGCACCCTGGGCGACTGGGCGAACCGGGTCGAGGAGGCCCAGGGCAAGGCCGACGGCGCCCTGTCGGCCGCCCGCGGCCTGCCGCAGGACGACCCGCAGCTGGAGGTGCACCGGCAGACCGCCGAGAGCGCGGGTGCGGAACTCGGCGAGCACGGCAACACCGTCGCCGGCGTGATCAACAAAGCCTCCGACATCCGGCTGCCGATCTCGGATTGCCAGGTCTTCTGGGAGATGTTCCAGATCCTGGCGATCATCCTCATCGTGCCGGCGCTGATCTTCGGCGGTCCGATCGCCCTGCTCGCCTTCGGCGTCAACATGACGCTGTTCGTGAAGGCGGCCATCGACTTCGCCCGCGGTGACATCGGCTTCCTCGACCTGTTCCTCGCCGGGCTCGGCATCATCGCCCCGACCACCAAGGCGCTGCCGATCTTCAGCATCGGCAAGCTCATCAAGAGCGGTGTCACCGCCGGCATCCAGTGGGGCCGCGGCAGCATCCTGTCCCTGCGGGACATCATCAGCGGATTCCGGTTCGCCACCGTCTTCACCGGCCTCCGGGACGTCGCGCGGATCAGCCTCACCTGGGTGCGCCAGGGCGGCCTGTGGGTCATGCAGAACTTCCACAACCTGCCCGCCCTCGCCGGGTCGGTGTTCGTCAAGAACGGGCTCGTGGTCGTCCAGGGAGTCCGCTCCATCCCCGTGGTGGTGCGCGGCTGGACGACGGCGGTACGGGCCGGCGCCCCGGGCGCGTGGAAGAACTTCCAGCTCTTCGCGCAGGAGACCTGGAGCAGTCAGATGGCCGGCGGCAAGTGGGCGCGCCTGATCCTGCCCGTGACGCACACCGACGTGGCGGAGTACGGGCTCAAGGGCGCCCTGCGGATGGGCTTCTGGGACCGCGGCGTCATGGGCCGTGGCGTGTGGGACCTGCCGGTGGGCGGCACGGCGGCGCACACCGCGAGCGCCGTGCCGATCGGCCCGCACGGCGCGACCCCGCACTTCGACGTCGCGCACGCCAACATCAACATGGCCCGGATGGACCTGTCCGACGTGCGCTTCGGCAACTTCGCCGACACCCACACGTCCATCCGCCCGGCCTCCTTCTCCGTGGCGCCGATCGACACCGTCGACCTGTCCGGGCTGCGGGTCGGCACGATGAACCCGGTGTCGGTGCACGGGGCGACGTCACTGGTCGACGGCTCGACGGCGGGCTTCCGGGCCGTCCGGCACATGGACGACGTGGTCGACATCGCCGGTACGCAGCTGAGCGGGATGAAGATCGACGCCTTCGGCGTGACGCCCGGTCAGATGAGCGAGGGACTCGGTGTGAGCGCGGCGGCCCCGGGCGGCCACGTGACGCACTCCTCGGGCCTGTACGTGCCCGGCTCCGCGGGGGCCCCGGCCGTGCACGAGGGCGTCGACATCACCGCCCTGGCCGCCAAGGGCAACGGGAGCCTGCTCTCCCAGGGCACGATCGGCGTCCTGACGGCACCGCACGGCGGGGGCGGCGCGCTGCACACCGCCCTCACCGGTGTGCCCGCGCCCGCCCCGGGCACCACGGCGGTCCACGACCTGCTCGCCGCCCCCGGCGGCCCGGGCGCCGCGCACACCGCGCTGACCGGTGTCCAGGCGCCGCCGAGCGGGGCCGGGGCCCACGACCTCCTGGCGGCGCCCGGTGGAACGGGCGGCGCACACGGCCCGCTCAACGGGGCCCCCGGGCACCAGAACGGCGCCGGCACCGGCGGGTCGGCGTTCGACCTGCTGGCGGCGGGCCCGAAGGCCACGCCGAACAACCCGGTGCCCACGCACATCGGGTCCACCCTGGGTGACAACGTTGCCGGTGCCGCACGCGCCCACCAGGCGCATCTGACCCTCGACGAGATCGTGCACCCCGCGGGCAGCGGCCGTCCCGGCTCCGTGGTCCCCGACACCGCGCCCGGTTCCGCCGGCCACGGCGCACCCGCTCCCGGCCTGCCCAAGGGCGGCGTGCACGGAACGCCCCCCAAGGACGTGGCCCGCTCCGCACTCGACCTCCTCGACGACGGCCGGGGCGTCCGTCCCGTCGACGGCCCGGCCTTCGCCGGCGCGCCCGGGACCGGGGCCGGGGCCGGGGCCGGGAGGACCGTTGACGTCGACGCGGGCCACGCGTTCGCCGGCGCACCCGCGAGGAGCACCGACGACACGGTCGTCACCCCGGCCCCGCACGACAAGGTGGCCGTCACCGGGGACGGGCACGTCGCGGTGCCGCTGCGTCAGGACCCCGCGCCGGTGCCGCCCGCGACGTCGGGTGGCGGGCGCGTGCACTCGCATGAGACGGAGCTGCTCCACGAGGTCAACCTGAAGCTGGGCAAGATGGGGACGGACGCGGTGACGGTGGAGACCGTCACCGCCGCGCGCCAGGTGCTGGAGGACCTGCGCGGCGCCGCCTTCACCAAGGTGGACGTCCGGGCGCAGGCCGACCAGTTGGCCGTGCACCTCGCGGGCCCGGAACGCGGGAAGCTCCCGGGCGGCGTCAGGGACACGGACTTCGCCGACGACGCGCCCGTCACCCCGGGGCCGGGCGGGCACCACGCACCGCCTGTGCCGCCGAGGCCGGAGAGCGGCCTGCTCGACGGGCTCGACGACCTGGTCCTGGACGACACCGGCGCACCGATGCGTTCGCACTTCGACATGGACGACGACTCGCTGCCCGGTTCCCCGGTCGGCGAGCACGGCACCGAGGACCTGGACGGCTTCTCGGAGTTCGTGGACCTGATCCGCCCGCTGCGGCAGCACGTGGAACGGGCCTTCGACAACCCCGCGGCGGACATCGAGGTGGCCCTCGTCGCGAGCCCCGGAGGCCGGACCTGGCGCGAGTTCTCCGACGACGTCGGCCACGCCATGGTGGCCGTGATGCTGCCGGGCGAGCGCAAGCCGCTCACGATCGGCTTCTACCCCGAGGACGGAAACCTCTTCGGCAACCCGGGCGCCATCGTCAACGACGCCGAATACCTCGTCTCCGGGCACGTTCGTGTGCTGGGCACCTACCGGATCACCGCGGCGCAGCTGTTCGACGGGTACCGGTACGCGATGGCCAACTCCGGTGCCGTGTACGACCTGTTCCGCTACAACTGCGTGCGGTTCGCCGAGGGCTTCGTCTCCGCCGCGCTCGGGAAGTCCGTGGCGGACCTGTGGGTGGCGGCCCCGTACCGACTCGTCGACACGATGCTGCGCCGCGACGGCGCCTGGCACTGGGCGGACGGCACGTCTCCCGTGGCCAAGCTGACCGCCGACGACACGATCCGGTACCAGGACGCCTTCGGCGAGGTGGAGGACTGGCGGCTCCACGCGAACGACCAGTTCAAGGCGGCGAGCGACCAGGCGAAGACCTTCGTGCTCTTCGACCACCAGCGTCCTCTGATCGACGGCAATCTCGCGACGGCTCCGCAGAAGGAACGTCTCCTGATCCTCGACCAGTTCGAGAAGATGATCACCCACACCATCCTCACCTCGGGTGACGACGCCGGACGCCAGCTGTCGCGGCAGCTCGGCGAGAGCTACGGCACGCTCCGTCCGGGGCTGTCCGATCTGCCGGGACCGTCGGTGACGGCGCCCGTTGCCGGCGACTCGCTCTCGGGGATCGGACGGGGTTCCGTGGACAGCGTCCCGGAACCGGCCCCGAGTCCCGGCCCGTCGGCCGCGGGGGACTCCACCGGGCACCTGCCGCAGTCTCCGGTGCAGCACGCGCCGGAAGTACAGCGGATGCTCGACGAGATCGACGGCATGCTCGACGACATGGGCGTGTTCCGCCACTCGGCGGACGACCTGCCGGCCGGTTCGCCGCCGGTCGTCCACGGGGCCGGCGGGGACGACGTCGTACGGTTCATGGACGACACGCGGCCGGTACGGCAGCACCTGGAGCACGCGATCGGCGACCCCGCCGCCGACATCCGGCTGGTCCTGGGCACCGACGGCTCGACGGGTGCCCGCTCGCTGACGGTCTGGCTGCCGGGCCGGGACGCGCCGGTGCCCCTGGGCCCGGGTGCGCCGGGCGAGCTCGGTGCCGTCCGCGGCACCGTCGACGGGGCGCCGGGGGGCGGGGCGCACGTCCTGGAGGAACACCGGATCACGGCGGCACAGCTGGAGAACGCCTACCTGTACGCGGCGCGGAACCTGCCGCTGTGGCACACCGACGCGGGCCGGTTCACCGACGGGTTCATGGATGCCGTGCTCGACGCGCGGCCCGCGGTGCCCGAGGGCTCGGTGGGCACGGCGGTGCGCGACGTCCCGGACGCGCCCCCCGCGGTGGTGGACAAGGGGAAGGGCAAGTCGCCCACCGGCACCGGCACCCTGGACACCACCGGCACCGGATCGAACCACGACGGTCTGCGCGGGGACCTCGGGGACGACCTGTCGGACATCGACGCGTCGGCGGCCATCACCGACGCCCGCCGTGAGCTGATCAACGCCCGGACGATCCGCGACGACCTGCAGACGCGCTACGTGGACGGCGTCGGCACCTCGGCCGAGATCGACGGCGTGCGCTACCTCGAATCGTGGGAACAGGTGCGGCAGGCCGACGCGGCGCTGGCCCAGGCGGAGGCCCACTGGTCCGACGTGACCGGCGGCGCGCCGCTCCCCGAGGTGCAGGCGTACCGCGGGTACGGGCTCGGCGGCGCGGCTCCGCACCTGCCCGAGGGGCTGCGGTCGCTGTTCCGCGGCAGGGGCCGGGCCGACGTCGTTCCGCCCGCCCCCGAAGGTGTCGTGCAGTCGGTGGACCACGTCCCCTCCGCGACGCACGTCGTCACCCCGCTGGAGGGCGGGAAGACCAGCCACGCACTGGTGCCCAGCGGGCAGGACCTGACGGTGGCCCACTGGATCAGCAAGCCGGAGTCCGCCAAGGGATGGCCCGCGGGCAACGGCAGGGAGGCGTACGCGGGAGACCTCACGGCGCACAAGGACGTGCTCTCCAAGGCCCTGGCGGGCGCGGAGCGCGACGACGCGCTCAAGTCGGTGCTGGTGCAGCAGCAGAAGTCCTTCGACGAGAACGTGAAGTTGTACCAGGTCCTCGAAGGACGCCCGGAGCTGGAGAACCTGCGCATGCCGCAGCTCTCCGCGATCGTGATGGCCGAGCGGCGGGCGCTGCGCACGCTGGAGGCGGACACGGATCTCCTGACCACCAAGTTGCGCGGCGACGACTGGAAGTGGGCGGAGGACTACCCGCTCGACGGGGCGCAGGCCCATGACCTCATCGCGAAGGTCCACCGGCACCTGCAGGAAGACCTCTCCCTCACGGTGAACCTCAAGCTCGGCGACGTGACGCCGGCCGGAGGGACGCTCCTGGACGCACTGACCTCGGACACCCAGCTGCTCCGCAACGCGTGGGAGACCAACAACGCCAACGCGGGGTACTACGTCACGCGCGGCAAGACGGAGGAGGCGCTCGGCCTGCCGGCATCCGTGAAGCGGACGACCGAGGCGTCCGGGATCTACCCGGGCGCGCAGGGACGGCCGTTCGCCCCGACCGCCGACGACCTCGTGGACCTGCCCAACTACGCGGCCCTCACGTCCAAGTACCGGCCGAGCGGCGTGAAGATGTACGGGCGGGCGGTCTTCCACCTGAATCCCGACGTGATGCAGCGCGCCACGTTCACGCCGGCGGACAGCTTCATCGAGGGACTGGAGGGCGCCCGTAGCGTCACCGGCCGCGGCAACATGCTGCCGCTGCTCAACCACGGCCCCGAACCCCTGGTCCGGCTGGCCTTCGCCGAGGCGACCGGCTTCCAGTACGACAGCGCGTTCCGCGGATTCCGGGACGCCGGAACGCTGGAGCGCAACCTCGGCAGGTACTTCGAGGCCCAGATCCACGGCGGCGTGAAGTGGGACGACCTCAACCGCGTCGTGCTCGTGGACGACGGGTTCGACCCGGCGCTGCAGGCACAGAAGCTGCAACTGGAGCAGTTCGCCCAGGCCAACGGGCACTCCTTCACCGTCGAGATCCACAACGCGCGACCGGGCGCGGGCCGTGCACCCGGCGTGCACCCGGCGCCGCCCGGGACCGGGGGCGCCCACTCGGGTGGCCCCGGCCCGTCGTCCTCCGGAGCCGGCGGTGGTCACCTCCCGGGTCCGGGTCCGTCATCGGCGCACGCCCCGGCACCTGCTTCGGCACCCGGAGAGGGTGCGGCCGCAGGGGCCGTCGACGGCCTGCACGAGAGCTACGACGACCTCGTCTTCACCGCCTCGCTCCTCGACCGCGGTGGCGTGCCCCGGGACGGCCTCTTCACGGGTACGGCCGCACGCGTCGACCAGTCCGGCGGTGCCTCGTTCGTCAGCCCGGCGGCGCCGTCCGCCTCGGGGGGCTCCGCGAAGCTGACCGAGGACGGGATTCTGGACGCCGTCATCGGCACGGGTGGGCGCAACGGTGGCGAGGAACGCCGTACGCTCGGCGGTTTCGAGTTCGGCGCGGGCACCCGCAACAACAACGGCAAGAACCTCGTTTCACGGCCGATCGTGGTCACGGTCAAGGACGGAGGGACGGAAGCGCAGGTGGCCGTCCACCTGAACGTGATGCTCGGCTCGGGCAACGAGGCTGACGTGACGCTGGCGGGGAAGAAGGTCGCGAACACGACGGAAGTCACGATCACGGGGAGCAAGTTCCACCTCACCGCGCGGCCGCACACCGACCAGAACCTGATCGACCTGCACGGTGCCTCAAGCGACACCGCGTCGAAGTCCATCCACGTGGGGCCGAGCAACGCCCTGTCGTCCGGCTGGAACAGCAGGCCGGGCAACACCAGGAACCTCGCGCAGGCCCTCGGCGTCTCGGAACAGAAGCTCATCGAAGCCCTCGACAACCGCTTCCCGCCGGGGGAAGTGCTGGACACGCTCCATCGGTTCCAGGACGACGTGCGGCACGCCGTCGTCCACGGTTCCGGCGCGGAGGACGTGCGGGTTCACTTCCAGGGCGACAAGTCGTTCCCCGTCCGAGGTGACTCCGGGGGTGTGTCGGCGCCTGCCGTCTCGGTGCCCGCCGGAGTGGTGGGTGACTCGCTGCACGGTGCGGGTGCGGGGCGGGTTGGTCTGACGCTGGACGAGGGCTGGTACGAGGCGCGTGGTGCGGCGGCACCGAATACGGTGAAGCACTCGTGGGTGGACCCGGTGTCGACGCCGCGGGGCGGCGGTGCTCATGCGCCGCGGTACGAGGTGCGCGCGGGTTATGACGTGCGGAAGTTCGAGTTCGGTGGGCGTCCGGTCACGGATCTGACGGTCAAGGTGCGTCTGACTGGTGACGGGCTGTCACCGACTCAGGTGGACGCGCTCTGGGACCGTGCGCTGTCGGGTGTGGAGCGGGTCTTCAACCGTCCGGGTGGGCTGCTGGGCGATGGCGGCGTCCTGCACGTCACGCTGGAGCGCGTCGCGGGGAATGCCGCCGACGCCCACCTGAACGTGCACGTGGGTCGGCCGCAGAGTGCGATGAACCAGCACCAGTGGCGCATCGACGCCACCGAGCAGGATCTCGCGCATGAGCTGGGCCACCAGTTGGGTCTGCGGGACGAGTACCGGGACACCACCGCAGGGCACCGGCCGGAGGTGGACGGCAGCCTGATGGGCAACTACCACAACGCCGCCCCGGAGGGCCTGTCCCAGGGCGGACTGCGGCCGCGTTACCTGGACCTCATCCACGCCCAGGTCGTCAGCCACGACCACGTCCATGTGCCGCACGTGGACGTCGACGCGGTCGACGGGATCGCGCCCCACGCACCGAAGAAGGCCAAGCCGAATCCCTCGCAGCCGACGGCCGTCCCGCCCACCTTCACGCGGCAGACGGACGCCACGCGATTCACCGAGGGCTACCAGAAGATCGCCGGTCACTACCAGTTGAAGCCCCTAGCCCAGTACGACGGCATGGCCAAGGGAGCGCTTCAGGCCGGTGACGGCACCCGCTTCGTCGCCACGGTCATCGCGACCCCGGACACCGATCTGCTCACGCTGGCGAAGACGTACGGCAAGGCGTTCGGCAAGGAGTCCCTCGGCGAGCGGCTGGGCCTGGTCATCGGTGTCAACGGCCGTGCCGGCACGGAAACCGCGATCGCCGACACGGTGCGCAAGTTCGCCCAGGCATGGGAGAAGGAGGGCGACTTCGCGGTTTCCGTCACCGGCTACACCTGGCACCAGCCCGATCCCAAGCTCGTCGCGGCCGGCGCCCAGAAGGAGATCCCCTACGGCGCGCTCCGCGAAGCGGTGATCCGGGACGACCTCACCCGTGGAATGCTCGACAAGGTCAGGCTCAACGCCGGGGGAGAGGTGTACCTGCACGTCGGTGACGCCGACGTGAAGAGCTTGGTCGTCGGAGGGAAGCCGCTCTTCGAGCGCGCCGCCGCGAAGATCGAATCGCTGAGTGCCGAGAACGGGCTCGCTCCCGAGATGGTCAGTGGCGGTTACACCCTCCCCGAGGGTGTCGCGAAGAACGCCGCGGACCTCGACCTGGCCGTGCGCGACGCGATGGCCAAGACCGACGCGCGGACGATCTACTTCCCCGAGCCCAACACCTTCATCCGTGTCGACACGGCCAACTCCCTCGGCCTCGAGAAGGACATCAGGTTCGGCGAGATCTCCGGGGAAACCATCAGTTACGAGGCCAGGGAGGGGGAACGGCTCCTCGACAGCCTCGTCAAGAACCGCCGCCACCTGTGGCAGGGCCGGGAGAACCAGGCCGTCGTGTTCGACTCGGGTCTCGCCCTCGTCACGGACGGGGACCGGATCGCCCTGGGAGTGGGGAACGACCCGCGGTCGATCCTCAACGGGCTGACCCAGAGCCATGCGAACCCCAAGACCTGGACCGAGCAGATCGAGCACTACCTCAAGCTGCACCACCCGGACGTGCTCGTGAAGGACGGGAACGCCGGGAAGAGCCTGGCGGCCATCGCCTTCCACGAAATCCAGGCGGACGGCACCACCACCCTCGCGAAGCTGGAGGTCAAGGAACTCGGTACTGCCCGGAAGGCGGAGTGGAAGGCGCTGATCAAGGCCACCGGGGACGACAAGGTCACGTTCAAACAGCTGATCGACATGGCCGTCGACACCCGTAACGCCCTGGTCGACGGCATCAACAAGAACCTGCCGCAGTCCGTCTCCGCTGCCGCGCCGGCTGCCTCCGGCTCGGCGCGGTTGACCGGGGACGGGGTCCTGGACGCCATCGTCGGCAGGGGCGGCGGGAGGCCCGAGGATGCGCGTCGCACGCTCGGTGGCTTCGAGTTCGGTGTGAAGACCCGTAACAACGGGGGTAACAACCTCATCTCGCGCCCGATCGTCATCACGGTCGTGGACGGTGCGACGGAGGCCGAGGTGGCGGTCCACGTCAACGTGGTCCTCAC
>NZ_JBHWGA010000094.1:0-11406 GCF_042733315.1 Streptomyces sp. NPDC059718 | reverse complement strand
GGGGCCGCGGCCGGTGGGGGGGCCCCCGCCGGGCGGGGGCCCCACCGCCGGGGGGTGCGGCGGGGGGGGGGGGGGGGGGCGGGGGGGGGTGCCCCCCCCCGCGCCCCCCCCCCGGCCGCACCCGTGGCGGGTGCGGTGAGGGGCCGCGCCTCAGCGCAGGCCGAAGGCCCGGATCACCGTCTGGTGCACCGAGTTGCCCGCCGAGTCCTTGGCGGTCGCCCGCAGCGACACGAAGGACGCCTTGTCCGGGGCGTCCAGGCGGAACCGCCCGTCGCTGCCGCAGGCGGCCTTGTGCCAGGTCCGGCCGTCGTCGTACGACAGCTCCACGCCGACCGCGCCGAGCTTGCCGGCGAGGCTGGCGCCCGGCAGGTGGGCGGCGGTGACGGACAGGGTGTCGTGCCGCCCGGCGCGCCCTGCCGCGTCGGTGCCGATCCGGTAGTCGAGCTGCACCAGCGGCAGCACCACGGTGGCGGCATCGGTCGGCTGCGCCGACGTGAAGTCCCACTCGGTGCGCGTACGGGAGGAGTACGGGGTGTAGGCCACGTCCCGCTCACCCGTGACGACCAGCTTGTACGGCAGTTTGCCGCGGCTGGGGGCATCTCCCCAGACGTTCGTGAAGTTCCCCTGGCCCAGCTGGGTGGTGCCCTGGTACAGCGTCTGCTGCTGGGTCACGGCCGGGTCCTGGTTCCACCCGACGTGGTTGCCGCTGCCCCAGGCCGGGATGTCGATGTACAGGAGGCTGCCGTTGCGGGTGGGCGGCAGGTTGTTGAAGAAGGCGTCGTTCAGGAAGGGGCGCTGGATCGGCTTGAACCACTCCTCGGACTGCCTGCTGCCGGCCCGGTAGGCGGTTTTCGCTCCCTCCTCGAACCCGATGGACTCGGCGAACACCTCCTGGTGCCAGCGGACGCCGTCGGTTGACACCCAGTCGGTCCGCTTGCCGTTCGCGGGCTCCGGCATGATGGGGCCGGAGGACCAGTCGACGCCGTCGAGCCATTCGAAGCGGAACTCTGCGCCGGGAACGTCCGGCTTCGGGCTGGCGAAGGTGACGTCGATCCGGGCGAGGTTCTTCGTGTCGCCCTTGACCGTCATCGTCGACGGGATCTCGTTGTGCCAGGCGTGCGCGAGGTCGTACACGTACGGGCTCGCGGTCTCGGAGTCGACGGTGATCCTGGCCCCGCCGTCCACGGCCTGCCGGATGAGCTTCTCGCCGTCCTCGGTGCCGAGCAGGCCGACGTCGAGGGCGACGGGCCGCTGACCGAGCGGCGCGTAGGAGCGCATCGGGCGGCCGTAGCCGTTCTCCACGACCAGCATGAGTTTCGCGCCCGCGGCGATCGCGTTGGCCGCCTGGTCCATGTCGCTGACGTCGTCGCTGTGGCGGACCACCACGGCCTTGCCGCGCGCGTCGAGGTGGGCGTAGTCCTCGCTCGACCCCTGGCCGGCGAAGACCAGCGGCAGCTTGTAGGTGCCCCTGGCCAGCGGCGTGATGCCCTCCTGGCGCAGGATGCCGGTGAACTCGGTCGTGCGGGTGGAGACGGCCAGTGCCGGCTTCTCGGCGCGCCAACGGGCGGTCAGCCGGAAGTCCCCGTGGGTGACCTTGTGGGTGGTCGGCTGCGCCCAGATGCTGTCGTAGTACACGCTCTCGGCGGACAGACCCGACCTGACGCCGTTCATGACACGGTTGTAGCCCAGCTTCTGGAACGTCACGTCGCTGCGCTGCGGGGTCGTCATGTCGATGCGCTTGGCCTTGGAGGCGTCGAACGTGACGGTGGTGTCCCGGTCCACGAGCACGTCGGGGTCGCCGAGCAGCGCCAGGCCCCTGGAATGGGGGCCGTGGACGCCCGGGACCTCCTGGTAGGACAGGGCCGAGTACACGTCGTCGGGCACGAAGATCTCCACGGTGCCCGAGGGGCCGACGCCGACCGGGACGGGGTCCTTGCTGCCTGCCTTGATCAGCAAGGCCTCGCCGGACGTGGGATTGCCCTCGGAGTCCTTGAACGTCAGGGTCAGCTTGTGCATCGTCGCGAAGCCGAGGGAGACGGCGGTGTGCGCCACGGCCCCACCGTCCGTGTCCGTCGCGAGCACCTGGCCCGAGTAGTGCTCCTTGGCGGTGCCCGCCGAGCCGTCGATCGTCACCGTGACCTTGGTGGAGCCGTGCGCGGGGACGACCACCTGGGAGGCCGACAGGCGGAACATCCCGGACGGGGCGCCCGCCGCGTCGACGGACAGCGAGAGTGCGACCGGCGCGTCGGTGACGTTCGTGTACGTCACCGGGCGCTGGAGGGCGCCGCCCTTGTACTGGGCCGCGTAGGCGGTCGCCGAGGCGAAGACTCCGGCCCGCGCTGCCGCGGCGACGTCCAGCCGGCCGCTGCCGGCCTCGAAGGCGTCGTACGTCGGGGTCTGCCGGGAACTGCTGGCCAGCAGGTCCTTCAACTGGCCCCCGGTGAGGTCCGGATGGGCCGCGGCGAGCAGGGCGGCGGCGCCCGCGACGTGCGGTGTGGCCATGGAGGTGCCGCTCATGGACTGGTAGGCGCCCTGGTCGTTCCCGTCGAACTGGGAGTTGGCCGCCAGGATGTCGACTCCGGGCGCGGTGATCTCCGGCTTCAGCGCGCCGTCGATACGGGGGCCCCTGCTGGAGAACGAGGCGAGCGCGTCGGTGGAGTCGACCGCGCCCACGGTCAGCGCCGAGGTGGCCGCCCCCGGTGCGACGATGGTGTTCGGATCCTCCCCGTAGTTGCCGGCGGCGACCACGAACAGCGCGCCGGTCTGGGCGCTCAGCCGGTCGATGGCCTGGCTCATCGGGTCGGTTCCGTCGGACACCTGGCTGGTGCCGAGGCTCATGTTGATGATCTTGGCGTGCCGGTCGACGGCCGCCCACTCCATGCCGGCCAGGGCGTAGGAGATCTGTCCGCCGCCGTTGTTGTCCAGCACTTTGCCGATGCTCAGGCGGGCGCCCGGGGCGACGCCCTTCTCCTTGCCGCCGGAGGCCGCACCGGTTCCGGCGATGATGGACGCGACGTGGGTGCCGTGTCCGGCGTGGTCGTCGGTGTTCTCGTCCGGGACGAAGCTCTGGCGCGCCGCGATGCGGTCCGCCAGGTCCGGGTGGCCGGCGTCGACGCCGGTGTCCAGGACGGCGACGTCCACGCCCTGCCCGGTGTCGCCGCCCTGCCAGACCTGCGGGGCGCCGATCTGCGTGGTGCTGTCGGCGAGGTCGGCGTGGATGGGGGCGTCGAGCCAGATGTGCGAGATACCGCCGCCGAAGGACGGCTGGGCGTTCCGGGCCCGGGCGCCTTCGCTTACCGCCGCACCGGCCACGGACCTCCAGAAGTCGTCCGCGCGGGAGCGGTCCGCGGTCAGCGCGGCGCCCTGGATGCTGTCCAGGTTCCGCACCCGGGCCGCGCCCTCGGGGACGGCGGACGAGCGGCGTGCGGCGCCGGGCTGCGTGTAGGAGACGATCAGCGGCAGCCGGGCGCGGTGCGCGTCGTCGTATCCGTCCGCGATCAGGTCCGTGACGTTGAACAACTGCCGGTCCAGTGTGCCCTGGGCCAGGAAGGGCAGGGCGGACTCAGGGTAGACGTAGAGGTCGTCGCCCGACGTCATGATGCGGGTCCGCGCCGGCAGTCCGTCGGCACCGCGGACGGTGACGGTGCCCCCGGACTGTCCACCGCCCCGGGCGACCTGGCTGGTGGTCACGACGTCGCCGGTGATCAGTGTGACGGTGTGTTCGCCTGCGGGCACATGGTCCGCCGTGGATGCGGGTGGCGGAGTGGGAGTGTCGGAAGGGGCGGCTGCCTGAGCCGTGATCGGGCTCGTGAGGGCGAGTACCGAAGCGCCGGCGATGACCGGCACGCTCCAGCGTCTGTGGTGTCGCTTCAAGGGTGTCCCTGGTTGGGGTCCGGGCAGGGGACGATCGCCCCCTGCCGTCCAGGGGCGTCACACCGCAGCGGGTTGGCGCCACCTGGGCGACGTGATCATATGCACGTATGAATTCACTGTGAAGAGTGGTGCCTGCACATTGTGAAACTCGGGGCAACGATGCCTTGCGCGCGGCGGGCGCGCGGCCCTTCCGCCCGCCCCCGTCTGCGGCAGAAGTCGTCCCCGGGCAGGGCTGATGACGGCGGCGGCCGGGGTGAGCGCGGGCCTCATCCTTCGGCTGCCGCGCGGGAGGGTGATGGTGGAAACAGTGGTGACAGTGTGCCTCATCGTATTCGTGTCGGCGCGGGCGAGCGAGATCCGCCACCGGGGTGTCCGTGCCGCTATTTCCTTGGAGATCCGGTCCAACAGCCTGCTACGTTGCAAGACTTTGTCCCGATCGGAAGGAATGCCATGGACGTCCCCACCCTGCACAGCCGGTTCCTCGGCGATGTGCTTCCCCGGATCCAACAGGACGACCGTGTCAGTGGTGTTGCCGTCGCGGGGTCGATCGCCGGCGGGCGCCCTGACATCTACTCCGATGTCGACCTGATCGTGGTCGTCGACGACGAGGCGTTCGACTCGGTCATGGCGGAGCGTCTCACGCTGATCGGTTCCTGGGCCGCCCTCGTGGCCGGATTCACCGGGGAACACGTCGGCGAACCCCGTCTGGTCGTCACGCTCGTCGGTCCGCCCCTCCTCCATGTCGACTTCAAGTTCGTGCGGGGCTCCGACTTCGCCCACCGCACCGAGGACCCGGACATCCTGTGGGACCGCGACGGCGGCCTTGCCACCTCACTCGCGGAGCATCCGCCGACCACCCCGTCGTTCGACCTCCAGTGGATCGAGGACCGGTTCTGGACCTGGGTGCACTACGGCGCGACGAAACTCGGCCGCGGTGAACTGTTCGAAGTCATCGGCCTGCTCGGCTACCTGCGCGAGTCCGTGCTGGGCCCCCTGGCGGCTCTCCGGGTGGGTGCGACTCCCCGCGGCGTGCGCCACCTCGAATCCATCGCGCCGGACGAGGCGCGTGACCTCCGGGCAACCCTGTGCGGTCACGACCGGCAGGACGCCGGCCGGGCCCTCCTCGCCGGCGTCACGCTCTACACGCGGTGGCTCGATGACGCCGGAGCGGCGATCGAACGTCACCCTCACGCCGAGAAGTTCGCCGTGCGGTACCTCCGCGACGTTATCGACCAGGCGAGCTGAGCCGGTCGCCTCGGAGCGCACCGTTCGACGCAGTGCCGTGTCGAGGCCTGGCAGCGCGGTCGAAGCCCGCAGAACGACTCGGGAGCCGGTCGATCCTCCTGCGGCTCCGGGGAAGAGGGCGCCCGGCCTGAGACAGGCGCGGTGTGCCTGTGTGACATGCGGCGCCGCAGGCCACGTCCGTGCATGCGAAGCCACCGGCAACCCGGGCCGGGCGCGGTTGAGTACGGCCGGCCCGGGGTGCGTGCTCGCTGTCAGCTGACGGTGACCTTCACGGAAGGGCTCGTGGCGGCCGCGAAGCGAGTGGTGGCCACGGTCAGGAGCCGGTAGGTGAAGGTGCCCTTGGTCTTCTGGGTGAGGGAGAAGACGACCGATCCGGTGCTGGACTGGGTCTTGGAGGCGATCGTCGTCCATGCACCGTGGCGGTAGGTCTGCAGCTTCACGGGCGCGCCCTTCTCCTTGGAAGAGACCGCGCCGCTGAACTTCACAGCCTTGCCGTGCACGACCTTGGCGGCCGATGCCTTCAGCGCCACCTTGGGTGAGACCGACACCTTCAGTGCGGCGGAGACAGGCTTGGTGCCGTCAACGGCGACCAGCCGCAGGCTCTCGTTGGCGGCCGGCTTGGTCGTCAACGAGACGGCGCCGTCGCCGTCGGTCTTGCCCGTGTCCACGGTGGCCCAGGTGGTTCCGCCGGCCTTGCGTGCCTGCAGCGACACGGCACGGTAGGGGAGGGGGGCGCCCGTGCCCGCAGTGAGCAGCCCGGTCACGCGCAGGCTCTGGCCGAGGACGATCTTGTTGGGGGCGGTCGCGGTCAGGCGGTCGGCCTTGACGACCGCCCGGACGGACGCGGTACCGACCGCGCCGGTGCTGTCGATGACCGTCACCGTCACCGTGTGCGTGCCCACGGACCAGCGCGAGGTGTCGAGTCCGTTGCCCCAGCTGGTGCTGACGTGGGGGACTCCGCCGTTCTGCGTCTGGAGCGGGGAGAACGGGGCGTCTCCGTCGGCGTACGACAGGACGGTGGTGCCGTCGACCGCGACGTCCTCGTTGGTCAGCCAGACCTCGGGATGGCGTGGGTCACTCATGCGGTTCCAGCCGTAGGGCACCGCGGTGTCCCATGCGATGTCCATCGAGTCCGAGCCGCCGTAGGCCAGCACCGGGGTGTTCGTCCGGGCCGTCACCGTGGGGCCGGGGGTGGCGGTGACCATGAGCGACACCGGCTGCGAGCGGTAGCCGTCCTTGTCGACGGCGACGGCCTGCACCTCGGGCCGGTACGCCATGGCCGCGTACGTGGTGGTGAAGGTGTACGGCGCGGTGTCGTCGGTCGCGTTCGGCTTGTTCTGCTTGACGAACGGGCCGGCGTAGAAGTCGACGTGGTCGATCGCCGGACCGCCGGAGGCGGGCTGGGCGTCCACGCTGTACGTGGTGGCACCCCAAACGAGCGAGCGGGGCGTGGGGGCGGTGAACGCCGCGGCGGGGTTCGCGGTCCGCAGGCTGACCGTGCCGACGACGGTCTGCGCGGCCGCGCCGCCCGTCACATCGTCGGGGAGTTCGGTGGCGGTCACCGTGAGGGTGTTGACGCCGTCCGGCAGGATCCGGGTGTTCAGGGAGAAGTAGCCGGTCCCCACCGAGGTGACGGTCGCCGTGACGTAGCCGGCGGATCCGGCGCGCGTCGTGAACGTCGCCTTGCCCTGACCCGTCTCGAAGTGGAAGCCGGGATCGGCGACGGGCGTGAACCGCACCAGGACATCGCCGCGGTAGGCACCCGAGGGATCCTGGGTCTCGGGTGTGCCCAGAACCTGGTCGGGCCGCTCTTCGACTCTCACATCGCTGACCAGACCCGAACCGGACGGGTCATCAGCCAGCGCCGCGCCGGACGCCGTCGCCGATCGGACCGGCGGGGTCGCCCGCCCGCGGCAGCCGCTCGGCACCACCTGACCCCGGGGCGGTGTGCGGGGACGGCGCCGGACCGTCCCCGCACACCCGTCGTGGCCCCGCTGTCGCTCAGGTGATCAGCCGGGCCGGGGTGGTGGCCGCGTGCATGAGGACCTCCAGAGGCCCTCGCCGGAAGATCCGGGTCCAGGCCAAGGCAAGGACCATCGCGGCCGCGGCGAAGGAGAGCAGGACCGGTAGGGCGGCGGAGTCCGGCAGGTCGTCGACGCCCAGGGCCTTGATGGCGACGATGTGGCCGACGTACGCGGTCAGCGAGATCGAACCCACGGCGATCACGGGCGTGGCCGCCCACCGCACGCGCGCCGACCGTTCGACCACCGCCAGGCAGGTGGCCAGCACCAGGAGCGCGACCCCGGTGTTGCCGAGGATCGAGAAGGTCGTCTGGCTGTGCGGCGCGGCCACCAGCAACCAGGACGGCGTGTCGACGACCTGGTCCCCGTACGCCTGGGACAGCGCGTCCGACCACCAGGCCGAGGCGGTGGGAGCGCCGTCCGTGGCCGTGCTGATCGCGGCCCGCGCGCCGGGAGCCAGGTGCAGGGCCAGCCAGGAGCCGCCGTAGCCGAGCACGGCCAGTGCCGCCCCGCACCCGGCGACCTTCGCGTGCACCCCGGGCCGCCGCAGGTCGAGCCGGGCCACGGCCATCCCGGCGATGAGGAAGGACACCCACGTCAGCACCGGGTAGTCGCCGGTGACCAGCAGCTCCAGGAAACCGTCCGAGCCGGTCAGCCGGGCCAGCGGATCGTGTGCGATCACCGTGTCGCTCCAGCCGCCGTTGTCGACGGCGACCCGTAGGACGTACAGGACCTGTGGCAGCACGAGCGCGGTGGCCGCCGCGATCAGCGCCAGCGTGCGGGCCCGCAACCGGTACAGGGGCAGGACGAGGAGGAAGGCGAGCCCGTAGTAGGACAGGATCACGTCGATGGACGTGCCCAGGTCCGTCAGCAGGTACCCGAGGACGATCAGCAGGGCGGCCCGGATCAGCACCCGGCCCATGGCCTGCCGTCCCGCCCGGCCGGTACGCGGCTCCGGCCGGCCCGTGAGCAGGACCAGGGCGAACCCGGCGAGGAGGGCGAACAGCGCCGAGGACCGGCCCCGGGCCAGCTCCATCGCCCAGCCGAGCGGGCCGCCCACCGAGGGGTCGGGACCCACGTGCGCGGCGAACATCCCCAGGATGGCCAGACCTCGCGCCAGGTCGACGCCGATCAACCGCCCCGCCCCCGCGGGACGGAACGGGGAGCGGGCCGCCGGGACCTTCTTGTCGAGCGCCGGCGAATCCTCGGCCGCGACGGGTGCTGCGTGGGTCATGCGCCCCAGACTTGTGACGCCACCGGTCGCACGCCATCCGGCGGGTGTCGGGATTTCCCCCCGCCGAGTGGCTGGCCCGCGCCCCCTGCGCGCCCCGCCGCTGTGACGTTCCCGGCGGCCGGCGGCTCCCGGTGAACGAGGCCGTCCCTGAGGGCTCCGACGCCGCCCCGACCCCAGGGGCTCGGGGGTGTGCCGCGTCGGGCAACCCTCCGGGAATGGCCGTTCCGTGCGGGAACCGTGAAGGGCCGGCCCCGAGGTGACGGGGAGGACCAACGGTCACCGTCCAGCCATGTACGCGCCAACCATCCGGCAACTGCACGCCGCCCTGCACAACTGCAATGCCCTGGCACCACCAACCGGGCCTCACGGCCGTACTCCGCACGCCAGGGATTGCGCACCCGCATGCAGCCTTCCGCATCACCTTCTCCGTCCGGACACTCCGCCGAACTGCGTGACGCCGTACGCCGCTTGGACAGACGCCGCTTCCTGACCGTCACCGGGGCGGCGGCGACGCTGGCCTTCGCCGCGAACATCCCGCTCGGCGGCACCGCCGCGGCAGCCGAGGCGAGCGCCGTGCAGATCACCGAGAACCCCTTCACGCTGGGCGTGGCCTCGGGCGACCCGATGCCCGATTCGGTGCTCCTGTGGACCCGGCTCGCCCCCCGCCCCTACGAGACCGGCAGCGGCCTGCCCCAGAAGCGCTTCAAGGTCCGCTGGGAACTCGCCCACGACGAGCGCTTCACCCGCGTCACCAAGCGCGGCACCGTCGACGCGCACCCTGAGTACAACCACGCCGTGCACGTCGAGGTGGGCGGCCTGGACGCCGACCGCGTCCTCTACTACCGGTTCCGCGTGGGCCAGTGGGTCAGCCCCGTGGGCCGTACCCGCACCGCCCCGTCGAAGGGCGCCCGGCTCACCGAGCTGCGCCTCGCGGCGGTGTCCTGCCAGGCCTACCACGACGGCTACTTCACCGCCTACCGCCACCTGGCCGACGAGGACCTCGACGCGGTCTTCCACCTCGGCGACTACCTCTACGAGTACGCGGTCACCGCGACCGGGGGCGCCCGCGCCTACACCGACCGCGTCCTGCCCGAGATCTTCAACCGCGAGACCCTCACGCTGGACGACTACCGGCTCCGGTACGCCCTCTACAAGTCCGACCCCGACCTGATGGCGGCCCACGCGGCCCACGCCTTCGTCGTCACCTGGGACGACCACGAGACCGAGAACAACTACGCGGACGGCACCCCCGAGAACGACGTGCCCCCGGAGGAGTTCCTGCTGCGGCGGGCCTCCGCCTACCGCGCGTACTGGGAGAACCAGCCGCTGCGCCGCCAGCAGCTCCCGCACGGCCCCGACGCCCAGCTCTACCGGCGCCTGCAGTTCGGGCGGCTCGCCCAGTTCGACATCCTCGACACCCGCCAGTACCGCTCCGACCAGGCGTACGGCGACGGCTGGCAGGTCCCGGGCCCGGAGTCGCAGGACCCGGCCCGCACGATGACCGGCGCCACCCAGGAGCGCTGGCTCGTCGACGGCTGGCGCACCTCGAAGGCGACCTGGAACGTCGTCCCCCAGCAGGTCACCTTCGCCCAGCGCAAGGACCGCACGACACCGGACTTCAAGGTCTCCATGGACTCCTGGGACGGCTACCCCGCCTCCCGGCAGCGCCTCCTCGACGGCTGGGAGTCCGCGGGCCGGGACAACCTCGTCGTCCTCACCGGCGACGTCCACGTCCACTACGGCTTCGACATCAAGAAGGACTTCGACGACCCGGCCTCGAAGACCCTCGGCACCGAGATCGTCACCAGCTCGATCACCAGCGGCAAGGACGGCTCCGACAAGCCGTCCAACTGGGCCACCTACATGCAGGCCAACCCGCACCTGAAGTTCTACAACGGCCGCCGCGGCTACGCCGTGGTCACCCTCGGCAAGGACGCGGCGCGCGCCGACTTCAAGACGGTGTCCGCGGTGACCACGCCCGGCGCCCCCGTCACCACGGCCGCCTCCTTCGTCACCGAGGCCGGCGACCCGGGGCTCAAGCCCGCCTGATCCACCGACAGGCCGCGGTACGCAGCGGACCCCGGGGACGTTCCCCGGGGTCCCGTGCCGTTCGGCCCGGCCACCAGCATGCGGAAAAGTGACGGCATGGCGCTGACGTGCGAAGATCCGGCGTCAGGATTCGACCGACGGGGCCGATCGAGCGTTCGCCGGTGGTCGACGCGTCAAGGGAAGAGCGCATGCGGACCAGCACGATCAGCACCGGACGGACGGTCGCCGTCTCCATAGCGGCGATTCTCGCCACCGGATGCGGCGAAGGCGCCCCGACCGCCGCTTCCGCCCCCACCTCGCCGTCCTCCCCGGAGACGGTGCCCTTCGGCCAGAAGGCCGTGCTGCAGGACCTACGGGAAGCCGTCGAGGCCGCCGATCTGACGGTGAGCACCGTGGAGGCCGGGTTGGGCGTGCCGCAGGAGAATCTCGTTCGTGCCGACACCGACAAGGAACGCAAGGCCGCCGCTCTCGCCACCCGGCTGACCCCCTGCGCCGTCTTCTGGTCGCCCCCGCAAGAGCACTTCTCCCCGGATGACGCCGGTCCGGCCGACACGCGGCAGCAACTGGGCGTCGTGCTGTCCGCCCTGGCACAGCGAGGCTGGAAGGAGACCAGGCCGTCGGAAGAGGCCCCGCTCGGCGACGACGGCACCTACTTCATGGCGTCGTACAAGAAGGAAGGCTGGTTTCTCAACGCCCGGCACGCCCACGCGTCCGCACTCGACCACGTGACCGTTGTGGCCACGCAGGAGGCCTGCTTCGACCGGCTCACCGACGAGGAGAAAGCCCTGGTCGAGGACTAGGCCGTCTCTTTCGGTCACCTCGCGCTCCAGAAGTGAATGGCAGCGACGAGGAGCCCAGCGAGGTGGATGGTGGCGGTCTTGTCGTACCTGGTGGGTGCGCCACGAGGCGCCATGGAATCGAGTGAGGTGAGAGACCTTCACCGCCGGGTTGTCGCAGCAATCCGGTCGAAACTGGGGGCAGTTC
>NZ_JBHWGA010000093.1:0-11604 GCF_042733315.1 Streptomyces sp. NPDC059718 | reverse complement strand
GACTGGAAGATGAAGCCCATGCGGTCGCGGCGCAGGGCGAGCAGGTCGCGTTCGGCCAGGCCGTTCAGGGCGGTGCCGTCGACGGTGACGCGGCCGGCGTCGGCGCGGTCCAGGCCGCCGATGATGTTCAGCAGGGTGGTCTTGCCCGAGCCCGAGCGGCCCTTGAGCGCGACCAGTTCACCCCGGGCCACGGAGAAGGACACCCCGCCCAGGGCGTGGACCGCGGTGTCCCCGGTGCCGAAGGTGCGCACCAGGTCCTCGACCACGACCATCGCCTCGGAGGCCGCCCCGTCGCCCGCCGGGCCCTCACGCCGTTCCAGCAGTCCCTCGCTCATGCCCGCCAGCATAAGGGGAGGTCACCGCCGACAAGGAAGGGCCGTCACCGCACTGCGTTGGCGTGTGACACGTGTGACACCATGCCTGAGCGAGATCGCAGACGAAGGAGACGCCTTCGGCGCGGCGAGCACGGAGGCACTGGCACGGGCCACCGCCAACTTCCGCCAGTACGTGACGGGATGGGGCCGGACACAGCGAGCTGACGGCGACCTCGACCGCTATCGCAGCGGTCTCGCCACGCCGCAGTTCAACGGCGTGGTCCGGGTACGGTCCCTGGACGCGGTCGCGCAGGCCGTGACCACCGCGCGCACCGAACTCGCGGGCGTCCCCTGGTGGTGGTGGGCCGGCCCGGACAGCCCCGAAGGCACCCCCGCCGCCCTGACCCGGCACGGCGCGGTCCCGCTCGGCGCCCTGCCCCTGATGGTGCGGCCCCTCGACCGCGCCCCGGACCTCACGGACCTCCCGGCCCCCCAGGACCCGCCCGTCGACCTGGTCGTCGAGGCGGTGGAGACCCCGGACCGGCCGGCCGAACCGGTCCGCACGTACCGCACCTCCATGGGCGTCGCGCCCGAGCTGCAACCCGGCCTCGTCCGGTCCGAGGCCCGGCGCGCGGACAACGCGGACATCGTCCGCCTCGCCGCCGTGCCGGACGGGGACGTCGTCGGCACGACGGTGCTCATCACGGCGCACGACGTCACCACGGTCTCCGAGTACCGGCTCTTCACCCTGCCCGCCTGATTCCCGAGCGGGGACAGGGCCTACGGCCCGGTCGGCCGCACGGGGTGCCGGCTCAGGTCGGCGCCGTAGAGGGCGGTCATCTCGTGCTCCAGTACCGGTGCGATGGCCTCGGCGTAGGACTCGGTGAGGTGGCTGTCGTCGCGGTAGACGAAGGTGTCGGCCACCACCACGGGACAGTCGCCGCCGGTGCCGCACAGCCAGGGGGCCGGGTCGACCACCGAGACGCCGGTGGCCGCCGCCGCTTCGCTGATCTCCCGCTTCTTGTCGGGATCCTTGACCGCCTGCCCGATCTCGGACGCGCACCGTTCCAGCTCCTGCGGATGGGTCCCCGCGCAGTCGACCGCGTCCCCCTTCGGCCAGGGGGTGTCCTCGATGGCCAGCACCCGGGCGCCGCTCTTCGCCAGTTCCCGGTAGGTCCGCTCGAAACCGTCGGTCCACTGCTGGCGCGGGTCGGCGGACGGCCGGGCCAGGTCGGCCGAGTCCGAGGAGGAGGCGATCACCAGCGCGGGCTTCAGGGACCTGATCCGGGCCAGTGCCTTGGTGCGCCACCGGTCGCAGGACGTGTACGGCTCGCCCTGGTAGACCGTGGTGACCGCGGCGACCTTGCACGACGCCTTGGTCAGCGAGACCAGTCGCCAGTGGCGCTCGCGGGCCAGCCGGTCGAGCGCGGGGAACCACTGGGCCGCGTGCGAGTCCCCGAAGAGGACGACCGTCTTCGTCGCGGACCGGTCGCCGTAGACGCACGACGGAGTCGCCGCGCTCTGGTAACCGATGTGGCAGCCGTCCCGGTAGACCGCGGACAAGGTCCCCTTGATCTTGGTGAGACCGGGCGTGAGATTGACCGGCAGACTCCGTTCGGGCGCCTCCAGCAGCTCGGTCAGACGTGTCTGGGGGTCGGCCACCCCGGTGAGCGTGCCCCGCAACTCCGGGGCCGCCGCGCCCGAACCGATCGGCGGCGGGAAGGCCGTCGCGACCAGCGCCGCCGCCGTGGCGCACACCGTCAGCCCCGCGCCCAGCCCCAGTGCCCGTGCGGGACGGCCGCGGAAGACGTGGTGGAACCGCACCGGGTTCTCGACCAGACGCAGCGTCCCCCAGGCCAGCAGCAGGGAGATCGCCGCACACGCCAGACCGAAGCCGACGGTCGCCGGCCGGTCCCACGCCATCGGCAGGATCACCAGCATCGGCCAGTGCCACAGGTACCAGCCGTACGACAGGCCGCCGACCCATGTGACCGGCCGCAGCGACAACAGCGCGCCGGCCCCGTACCGCGCGGGGGAGCAGCCGCCCGCCAGCACCAGCACGGTGCCGAGCACGGGCGCGAGCGCATAGGGCCCGGGGAAGGGCGTGGCGTCGTCGAACCAGACCGCGGCCACCAGCAGCGACACCAGCCCGGCCCAGCTCATCGGCCCGGCCACCCGGGCCGGCAACCGCTCCAGCCGGCCGACGAAGAGCGCGAGCAGCGCGCCGGCCCCGAGTTCCCAGAAGCGGGTGTGCGAGCCGAAGTACGCCCAGGACACCGAGGTGCCCGTCACCCACACGTTCAGGGCGAAGGAGAGCGCGCACAGCACCGCGAGCGGCGCCGCCAGCAGTCCGGTCCGGCGCCGGGCGAGCTTCCAGCTCGCCCAGAGCAGCAGTGGCCAGACCAGGTAGAACTGCTCCTCGACCGCCAGTGACCAGAAGTGCTGGAACGGCGACGGCGGGCTGTCCGCGTTGAGGTAGTTGGTGCCGGCGTCCGCCAGCCGGAGGTTCACCACGTAGAAGGTGCTGCCGAGCGCATCCCCGACGTACTCCGCGAAGCGGACCTTCGACAGGTACAGCCAGGCGCCGCCGAGCGTGACGACCCCGACGAGGGTCGACGCGGGGAGCAACCGCAGCGCCCGGCGGGCGTAGAACCTCCGCACCGACACGCGGTCGTTCCGGGCCAGCTCACGCAACAGCAACGAGGTGATGAGGAAGCCCGAGATCACGAAGAAGACGTCGACCCCGATGTAGCCGCCCGCCAGCCGCCGGACTCCGGCGTGCGAGAGCACCACCAGCGAGACCGCGAGCGCGCGCAGCCCCTGGATGTCCAGGCGCAGCGGTGCTCCGGCGGCCGGGCGGACCGCTGCTCCCGCGTTCGCCGCCGGTGGTGGGGGTGCCTGCGTCGCAGTTGCCGCGGGCCACGACGCACGTGACACGGAGTCTCCTCTGGTCCTGACGGATGGGCGCCGAACCGTGCGACGCCGCTGACCAGACGCGCGATGACCGGGCAGGGTTGCGCCCGATCGGCCGGGTTCGGCCGTTCTTCGCCGGCTGCCCGCCCGGCCTTGCCCTTCCGTTCACCGCGAGGTCGCGTATCGGCGGATCCGCGCTCGCAGCGCCGGCGCGGGAGGCGCACGGGCCTACGGCCGGTGGCTCGACGTGCCCTCCTGTGCGGACGCCGGCGCCTTGAAGAAGAAGGTCGTCGGCCGCAGCACTCCCGCCGGGTTCGCGGCGTGGGCGGGGACGGTGCCGTACGGGGTCCAGCCGGCGCTGCGGTAGAGCTGTTCTGCGGGGCTGTCGGTCTCGGTGTCGAGCAGTAGGAGGGCCGCGCCCGCGGCCGCCGCGGCGTGTTCGGCGACGGTGAGGAGGGCGCGGCCGAGGCCGTGGCCGCGGGCGCGGCGGTGGACGATGAGCTTGAGGACCTCGGCGCGGTGGCGGCCGTTGGGCTTGCCCTCGTGGGCGAGGCTGACGGTACCGGTGACGCCCGCCGTGTCGCGGGCGGCCCAGACGGTGAGACCGCCGTCCGCGACGGCGTGGGCGCGGTTGCGCCACCAGGCGGCCGCCTCGGCGTGGGTGAAGGGGGTCACGAAGCCGAGGGACGCGCCGCCCTCGACGGCGTCCACGAGGAGGTCGGCGAGGTCGTCGGCGGAGTCCAGCAGGGCTTCGGCGGAGAGAGGGGCGATGGCGTGCACGGGGGCAGGGGTGCGGGTGTCCTTCATGGCAGTACGACCACGACGGCGTAGCGGGCGGGGTCCGGGCCGGGGCAGCGGAAACGGGAGGTGCCCCACAGGCGGTAGCGGAGGCAGTCGCCGGGGGCGAGGTGGTGTGAGCGGTCCTGGACGGTGACCTCGAGAGCTCCTTCGCGCAGCCACACGTGGTGTTCGAGCCCGGCCACGGGTGGGCCTTCGTAGGCGATGTCCCCACCGGGGCGCAGCACCCCCTCGATGATCTCGGCGCGCAGTCCGGGGTGCGGGGGCGAGACGGAGCGGCGCCCGAAGCCGGACGGGGTGTCGGTCCAGACGCGCTGGTCGGCGGCGCGTACGAGCTGCGCGGGCTCGCCGCCGCTCTCGACCTCGGCGAGCAGCCGGGACATGGTGCGCCCGTACGCGGTGCACAGGCGCCCGAGGAGGGCGGCCGTGGGGCTGATCTCGGCGCGTTCGAGGCGGGAGAGCGTCGAGCGGCTGACGCCGGTGCGCGTCGAGAGGTCGTCGAGGGACCAGCCGCGCTCGTCGCGCAGCTCGGCGAGGCGCGCGGCGAGGCGGGCGTCGACGGACGTGGGGTCGGCTTCTCTCACATCCGGGACCGTATCCCAGATCCGGGACATGGCCAAGGGGGTGGATGGGCTCCGCGCCTTTGACGCATCCCGACCGGTCGCCTATCTTGTAGTAGACCGATCGTCTACTACGTCTCCATCACCTCCCTCGGAGCAGGAACACCATGAGCGTTCAGGGCCAGAGCAAGACGTTTCTGATCACCGGTGTCAGCGGCGGCCTCGGCCGCGCCTTCGCCCAGGAAGCGCTCACCGCCGGTCACCGGGTCGTCGGCACGGTCCGCGCACCGGAGCGGATCGCCGAGTTCGAGGCCCTGGCCCCGGGGCGTGCCCGTGCCAGGCTGCTGGACGTGACGGACGAACAGGCCGTCGTCCCCCTCGTCGACGAGGTGGAACGGAACATCGGCCCCGTCGACGTGCTGATCAGCAACGCCGGCTACGGCCTCGAGGGCACCGTCGAGGAGTCGACGATGGCGGACCTCCGCCGGCAGTTCGAGGTCAACGTCTTCGGCAGCGTCGCCGTCATCAAGGCGGTCCTGCCCCACATGCGCCGGCGCCGCGGCGGGCACATCGTGACGCTCTCGTCCATGGCCGGCCTGACCGCTCTCCCCGGAGTCGCGTTCTACGGCGCGAGCAAGTTCGCCATGGAGGGGATCGCCGCGTCCCTGGCCCAGGAGGTCGCCGGCTTCGGCATCCACGTCACCTCCCTCGCGCTCGGCTCGTTCCGCACCGACTGGGCGGGCCGCTCGATGACCCGCGTTCCGCGCAGCATCCCCGACTACGACACGCTGTTCGACCCCATCAGGTCCGCCCGGCAGGCCAAGAGCGGCAACCAGGCCGGTGATCCGGTCCGCGCCGCCCGGGCGCTGCTGCGGGTCCTGGATGCCGACAACCCTCCGGTCCACCTCGTCCTCGGCACGGACGCTCTGCGTCTGGTCCAAGAGGGGCAGCGGCTGTTGGGCGAGGACCTCGCCGCCTGGGCCGACCTCACGGCCTCCACCGATTTCCCCGCCGACCGGTGAACAAGGCGAGCCCGACGTCTCCCTGGCCCCTCCGCCAGGGTTCCTGCGACCGAGTTTGGACCCTCCCGTGAACGAATCCCGCCCCCGTACGGCCGTCGACTTCTGGCTTGACCCCGTGTGCCCCTGGACCTGGCTGACCTCGCGCTGGATGCTCGAGGTCGAGAGGATCCGGCCGGTGGACGTCACCTGGCGCGTGATGAGCCTGGCCGTGCTCAATGAGGACCGTCTCGAAGAACTGCCGGAGCGCATACGCGAGCTGATGGGCCTGGCATGGGCGCCGGTCCGGGTCCTGACCGCGGCCTCGCAGGCCTACGGTCCCGAGGTGACGGGGCCCTTGTACACCGCCATGGGCACCCGCTTCCACCTGCGGCAGCAGCCCCGGACCAAGCCGACGATCGAAGCCGCGCTGCGCGACGTCGGCTTGCCCGAGAGCCTCGCGGACGCCGGAGACACCGATGCCTTCGACGCCTTGGTGCGCGCCTCCCACCAGGAAGCCGTCGACCTGGTCGGCGAGGACGTCGGCAGCCCCGTGGTCGCCCTGCCCGGTCAGGACGCCGGCAGGGCCGCGTTCTTCGGCCCGGTGGTCAGCCCCGCCCCGAAGGGTGAGGAGGCAGGACGCCTCTGGGACGCCGCGATCGTCCTCGCCTCCATGCCGGACTTCTACGAGATGAAGCGCACCCGCACCGCCGGTCCCGTCTTCGGCTGAGGCGCGGCGACTGCGGCGACGGCCTCGGGACCGGTTTCCCCGAGGCCGTCGCGGGCCGTTCGCCTGCGCGGTGTAGCGTCGCCGGCGGGGTCGAGGCCGGATGGATCGCCGAGGCCTGCACGTTGTTCCACGGGGACCACCGACCCGCAGTCATGGAAGAGGTACGCACCGCATGCCCACCGAACCGTTGCGCATCGGCGTGCTCGGCGCCGCCCGCATCGCCGGGACCGCCATCGCCGCCCCCGCCCGCACGAGCGGTCACCGGCTGGTCGCCGTGGCCGCCCGCGATCGCTCCCGGGCGGCGGACTTCGCCGCCGAGCACGGCGTCGAGCGCGTGCTGGACTCGTACGCCGACGTCATCGCCGACCCCGAGGTCGAGGCCGTCTACAACCCGCTCGCCAACGGTCTCCACGGCCCCTGGAACCTGGCCGCCATCGCGGCGGGCAAGCACGTCCTCAGCGAGAAGCCCTCCGCGAGCAACCTCGAGGAGGCCGTCGAGGTGCGCGACGCGGCCGCCAAGGCGGGCGTGGTCGTCATGGAGGCGTTCCACTACCTCTACCACCCGGTCACCCGGCGCCTGCACGAGCTGCTGGAGTCCGGTGAGCTCGGCGAGCTGCGGCACGTGGAGGCCGTGGTCAACATCCCCGCGCCCGCGGACGAGGACCCCCGCTGGTCGCTGCCGCTGGCCGGCGGCGCAATGATGGACCTGGGCTGCTACTCCCTGCACGCGGCGGGGTCCCTGGCCCCGTGGGCCGGCGGCGCCCCGCGCCTGGTGGCCGCGCGCGGCGGGGAGCGCGCCAAGGCGCCGGGTGTCGACGAATGGCTGGACGCCGACCTGGAGTACCCCGGCGGCGCCACCGCCTCGGCCCGCTGCCACATGGACGCCGAGGCGCTGGAGATGAGCTGGCGCATCGTCGGCAGCCGCGGCGAGGCCACCGCGCCGTGCTTCGTGCTGCCGCACCAGGACGACCGGGTCGTGGTCCGTACGCCGGACGGCGAGCGGGTCGAGGAGCTGGGCAGGCGCCTGTCGTACACCTACCAGCTCGAGGCGTTCGCGGCGACCCTGCGCGACGGCGCCCCGCTGCCCACGGACGCCGACGACGCCGTGGAATCGATGCGCATGATCGACGCCTGCTACCGCGCCGCGGGCTTCGAGCCGCGCCCGCGTTCCGCCGCCGTCACGCCACCAGCGGCCGGGCCGTCGGCGTGATCGGTGCCAGTAGGCACGTGCTGCCGGTGAGCCACCGGTCGACCGCCGCCGCGGCCGACCGGCCCTCGGCGATCGCCCAGACGATCAGCGACTGACCGCGGCCCGCGTCGCCCGCGACGAAGACCTTCTCCACCCCGGTGGCGAAGCAGGCGTCGCGGACGACGTGGCCGCGCCGGTCGAGTTCCAGGCCGAGCTGGGTCACCAGCCCGCAGTCGCGTTCGGCCCCCGAGAACCCCAGCGCCAGCAGCACCAGCTGGGTGGGGATGACCCGCTCGGTGCCGTGCTGCGGGCGGCGGTGCCGCGGCTCCACCCCGACCAGGTGGAGCGACCGTACGTGCCCCTCGTCGTCGCCCTCGAAGCGGAAGGTCGACGCGGAGAACACCCGGATGTCGCCCTCCGGGCCGGGCAGCGGCACACCGCCGTGCTCCGCAGGGTCCCAGACGCCGCGGCGGGCCAGTTCACGGGCCTCCTCGTGGGCGGGGGAGACCCGGTAGACGTGCGGGTACACCGGCCACGGCTCCTGCTCGGGGCGGTACTCGCCCGGCAGGGGGTTGATGTCGAGCTGCACGACGGAGGCCGCGTGCTGCCGGAGCACGGTGCCCAGGCAGTCGGCACCGGTGTCGCCGCCGCCGACGATGACGACGTCCTTGCCCTCGGCGCTGACCGGTGACTCGGTCAGGTCGCCCTCCTGGACGCGGTTCGCCAGCGGCAGGTACTCCATCGCCTGGTGGATGCCCGCCAGTTCCCGTCCGGGCACCGGCAGCTCGCGCCATGCCGTGGCGCCCACCGCCAGGAGCACCGCGTCGTGCTCGGCGACGACCCGTTCCGCGTCGAGGTCGGCACCCACTTCGACCTCGGTGCGGAAGAGCGTGCCCTCGGCGCGCATCTGCGCCAGGCGCCGGTCCAGATGGTGCTTCTCCATCTTGAACTCCGGTATGCCGTAGCGCAGGAGGCCGCCGAGCCGGTCCGCCCGTTCGTAGACCGTCACCGTGTGGCCGACCCGGGTGAGCTGCTGGGCGGCGGCGAGTCCGGCGGGCCCCGAGCCGACCACCGCGACGGTGAGGCCGGAGTGCTGCTCGGGGGGACGGGGGAGGGCGAGGCCGTCCTCCCACGCGCGGTCGGCGATGGCGACCTCGACGTTCTTGATCGTGACGGGGTCGGCGTTGATGGTCAGGACGCAGGCGCTCTCGCAGGGTGCCGGGCACAGCCGGCCGGTGAACTCGGGGAAGTTGTTGGTGGCGTGCAGCCGTTCCGCGGCGGCGGCCCAGTCCTCGCGGTACACCAGGTCGTTCCAGTCGGGGATCATGTTCCCCAGCGGGCAGGCGTCGTGGCAGAACGGGATGCCGCAGTCCATGCAGCGGCCGGCCTGCGCGGAGATGATCGGCAGCAGGCCCTGGCCGGTGTAGACCTCCTGCCAGTCCTCGACGCGCTCGCAGACGGGGCGCCGCGCGGGGGTGCGGCGGGGGGTGGTGAGAAAGCCCTTGGGATCGGCCATGGCCGCCTCCGGCGCCGCCGTCACGATCATGGGGAGGCACGGTGACCGCGTCCCCCGGCACATGGCACCGTCAGGCCACCATACGTCGGGTTTGTCGGTATTTCGATGGCGCGGCCACCGTGATTTTCCGCTGTGGGATCAGGCCGCGGCCTCCAGCTCCGCCGAGCGCGGGTTGATCAGTACGACGTCGCAGGTCGCGTACCGCATCAGGGCCTGTCCGGCGCCGGCGTCGAGCAGCGCGGACAGCCCGCCGTGGGCGGGCGCCCCGACGACGATGGCGCGGGCCCCGGTGCGCTCCGCGTGCTCCGCGACCATACGGCCCACCTCGCCGTGGCCGGTGGCGTTCCGCAGCACGTGCCCGACGGCCGGGATGCCGAGGGCGGCGAGCCGGTCCAGGTGCCCCCGGACGGCGATCCGGGCGGACTCCAGGTCCTCCGCGTCGGCGGCCGCGTCACCCGCGACCGCGGCCTCCTCGACGTGGACGACGTGCACCGTACGGCCGTTGATCGTCGCGAGGCGGCCGGCGGCCGCGGTGACCCGCTCGGCGTGCGGGGAACTGTCCACGGCGGCGACGATGGCGCCGCGGCCCGCGTCGTCGTGCGCCGCGGCGTCGTGCTCGACCGGCACCAGCGAGGGGGCGGCGTCGGCTCCGGGGACGGGCTCCGGGGCGGGCTCCGGGGCGGCGTCGACTTGTTCGGCCTGGACCTTCTCGGCCTCCGTGAGCAGCCCGTGGGCCGTGGAGAGGATCACGATGCCCAGCACGAGCGCCCCGGCGCCGATGTAGAACGGCACATGGATCCCGAAGGCCTCGACCAGCTTGCCCGCGGCGAACGGCGCCAGACCGCCGCCGATGAAGCGGACGAAGCCGTACGCGGCGGAGGCGACGGCCCGGTCGACGGGCGCGACGGTCATGACGGCCTGGGTGGTGACCGTGTTGTTCACGCCGATGAAGACGCCGGCGACGATCACGCAGACGATCAGCACGGTCCGGTCGTCGGTCCAGATCGCGATGGCCAGCACGGTGAGGGCGAACAGCGCGAGATTGGCGTACAGCGTCCGCGCGATGCCCAGCCGGGCCTGCAGCCGCGGCGCCCCGAAGACCGCGAAGACCGCGACGAGGGCGCCCCAGCCGGTGAAGACCAGGCCGAGCTGGACCGCGCCGAGCCCCATCGGGAAGGGCGCGTAGCCGAGCACGGTGAAGAAGGCCCAGTTGTAGCAGAGGGCTGTGAGCGACATCGTCAGCAGGCCGCGGTGGCGCAGCGCGCGCAGCGGCTCGCTCAGCCCGGTCTTGCGGGCCGGCAACGGGATCGGCTCCACGAGGACGACGGTGGCGACCAGCGCGATGGCCATCAGGACGGCGACTCCGTAGAACGGGCCGCGCCAGCTCACGTTGCCCAGCAGGCCGCCGAGCAGCGGGCCCACCGCGATGCCGACGCCCAGTGCCGTCTCGTAGAGGATGATCGCGCCCACGAAGCCGCCGCTCGCGGAGGCCACGATCACCGCCAGGGAGGTGGCGATGAACAACGCGTTGCCGATGCCCCAGCCCGCCCGGTAGCCGACGATGCCGCCGATGCTCCCCGAGGTGCCGGCCAGTGCGGCGAACACCACGATCAGGGCGAGGCCCGCGATCAGCGTCCGCTTGGCGCCGATCCGGCTGGAGACCCAGTTGGTGATGAGCATGGCGACCGCGGTCACCACCAGGTAGCTGGTGAACAGCAGCGTCACCTGGCTCGGAGTGGCGTCCAGTTGCTGCGATATCGCGGGCAGGATGGGGTCGACCAGGCCGATCCCCATGAACGAGACCACACAGGCGAAGGCGACCGCGAACACGGCCTTCGGCTGTTTGAACGGATTCACGGAACGGGACGATTGCGCATGCGCGGTCATGAAGGTGCTCCGACGTAGAAACCGATGCCTGATCAACTGCTCCGCTGGGCGAGGCTCGACGAGGCCGGGGGCGGCCCCAGCCGGGTCAGTGCCTCCACGGCCGGCAGCGCGGCCACCAGGGCCGCCCGCTCGGACGGGCTCAGCTGTTCCAGCAACTCCCCGAGCCGCTCGGCGCGCACGGCGCGACGCCGGGCGATGGCCTCCCGGCCCGCGTCGGTGATGTGGACGAGCACCGCACGCCCGTCCGCGGGGTCCGCCGCGCGACCGGCCAGTCCCGCCTCCGCCAGTCGTGACACGACCTGGGTCATCGCCGGCTGCGTGACGCCCTCCAGGGTCGCCAGCTCGGTCAGCCGGAGCGGTCCGGACTGCTCCAGGGTGGACAGCGTCGCCACGGTGGTCAGCGACAGCTCGCTCGGCTGGCTGAGCCTGCGCAGCATGCGGTACAGCCGCTCCAGGGCCCGCGCCACGTCGACGGCGTGGCGGTGGTCCAGGTCGTCGTCGGGAAGATGCATAAGGAATTTATATCACTGCCTTATGTATCTGGGGAGGGGTCGGAGGGGTCGGAGGGGGCGGGACACGGAAGAGGGGCGGGGGGCGCGGGGGGCGGGGGGCCCCGCCCCCAACCCCCCCCCCCGGGCGGGGGGGGGGGGGGCAGCCCCGAAAAAGAGTTATTATTTAAAAAAAAAAAGAGGCCAAAGA
>NZ_JBHWGA010000092.1:0-14147 GCF_042733315.1 Streptomyces sp. NPDC059718 | reverse complement strand
CTCCTCGCCGCCGCCACCGGCGAACCCGACACCACCGACGCGATCACCGGCAAAATCATCCACTGGGCGACCCGCCGCAAAGCCTTCGGCGCCGCCCACTACGCCCACCACGCCGCAGGCCTGGCCGCCCTGGGCCGCGGCGACTTCACCGGCGCCTACAGCCACGCCACCGCCATCAGCCCCGCCGGCCACCTCGCCTCACACGCCCCCCACGCCCTGTGGGCGACGATGGACCTGGTCGAGGCAGCCATCCGGACCAACCGGCACCACGAGGCCGCCGCCCACGCCGCCGCGATGCGCGAAGCCGGCATCGCCGCACTCTCCTCACGCCACGCCCTGCTCACCCACGCCTGCACCGCCCTGACCACCACCGACGACCACCAGGCCCTGCACCTGTTCACCCACGCCCTCCAAATACCCGGCGCCAGGCGCTGGACCTTCGACCACGCCCGCGTCCAACTCGCCCACGGCGAACGACTACGACGCAGCAGAGCCACCACCGAATCCAGGACACCCCTGGCAGCAGCACTGTCCGCCTTCCAACGCCTGGGAGCCCGCCCCTGGACCGAGCGCGCCGAAACCGAACTACGCGCCGCCGGCACCGCCAAACGACGACCCGGCACCGCCACACCCCACACCCTCACCCCCCAGGAACTCGAAATCGCCCGACTGGCCGCCTCCGGCCTCACCAACAAACAAATAGCCGAACGCCTGTACCTCTCCCACCGCACCATCGGCGCCCACCTCTACCAGATCTACCCCAAACTCGGCATCACCTCCCGCGGCATGCTCCGCGACGCCCTCCAAACCTGACCCCCGCCCTCTGCCACCCCACCCCGGCAGCACACAGCAGCGCCCCGCCACCCGCCACCCCACCTCGGAAAGACCCAGCACGTGAGCACACTCCCCACCCTCGTCCTGGTCCACGGCGCCTGGCACGGCACCTGGTGCTGGCAGCCACTGATCGAACACCTCCCCGACCTCGACATACGCACCGTCGCCCTACCCAGCAGCGGCCAGGACCCGGCAGCACTCGGCGGCCTCTACGACGACGCGGAAGCAGTCGCCCACACCATCACCGACATCGACGGACCCACCGTGATACTCGGCCACTCCTACGGAGGAAGCCCCATCACCGAAGCCGCCGCGACAACCGGCAACGTCCAGCGCCTCATCTACCTCACCGCCCTGATGCAAGACACCGGCGACTCGGTCCTGTCCCTGGCCGGCGGCGTCTACCCGCCCTACTGGGACGTCCACCATGACCCCCACGGCCACACCGGCCACGGCTACTTCCAAGCCACCCAGCCCACCGAAATCCTCTACCACGACGTCGAACCACACCTGGCACAACAAGCCGCCACCCAACTCGCCCGCCAATCCCTGACCTCGGTCACCCAACCCCACACCCACGCCGCCTGGCGCACCATACCCAGCACCTACATCCTGTGCGAACACGACCAAGCCATCCCCCCACCACTCCAACAAGCCATGGCCACCCACGCCCAACACACCATCCGACTCCAATCCGGCCACAGCCCCTTCCTCTCCCAACCCGCCAAACTCGCCCACACCCTCCGCCACGAACTCGACCCCCAACCACCACACCACACCCAGCAGTAGCCCGCACCCGCACCCACACCCACAGACCAACACACGCCAGGCGCCCGACCCCGCACCCCGCAACCCGGCCAGCACACGCCCGCACCCACACCCACAGACCAGCACACGCCAGGCGCCCGCCGAACCCGGCAATCCGCTCCGCACAGGCCCGCGATTCCACCCGGCGCGACCCAAGCCGTTTATCTATGCGGGCACCAACCCGGACGCCGGAGCAAACCCCCGCATCAGGTCCAACCCGTTACACCACTTCCAAGGACGCAACCCCGCCGCGGGCCACGAGCACCTGAACTGAACCGACGGACCAATCGACTTGTCGTGCAGGGACCTGGCATAGGTGCCTAGTAGGGCAGTGGTGCTCAGGCCGTCAGGCCCGCGATGGCCACGGGAAGGTGGCGCGGGCCGCGCAGCACCGCGTTGGCGCGGTACGGCGGGGGGTCCTCGAGCAGCCGGGAGAACGTGACCCGGCGGAAGAGTTCGGGCACGGCCAGATGCAGTTCTATACGGGCGAGAGGGGCGCCGAAGCAGTAGTGGATGCCGGTGTAGAAGCCCAAGTGCTCGTTGTCCTTGCGGTCGGGGTCGAACCGGTCGGGATCATCGAAACGTCGGGGATCGCGGTTGGCCGCGGCCAGCATGAGCCAGACCGGCGAGCCCTTGGGGATCGTGGTGCCGGCGACGTCGATGTCAGCCAGGGCGGTGGTCCACGGGACGAACTGGACCGGGGGCTCGTACCGCAGCACTTCCTCGATGAGCGGGGCGGCCAGGTCCAGGTTTTCCTGGAACCGGTCCAGGACGTCGGGGTGGCGCAGCAGGGTGAGGGTCGTGTTGGTGATCGCGTTGACGGTGGTCTCGTGACCGGCGACCAGGAGCAGTACCGCGGTGGCTTCCAGGTCGGCCGGTGTCATGTCGGGGGCGAGTGCGCTGAGCATCCCGGGGCCGGGGTGGCGGCGTTTGGTCTCGATCAGATCGCCCAGGTAGGCGCCCATGTCCTGGCGCGCCCGCTGTGCCTTTTCCGGGCCGCCTTCGTTGCCGGAGCCGGGATCGAGTGACGACGCCAGGGCGTCCGCCCAGACGTGGAAGCGCGGTTCGTCCTCGCGCGGCACGCCGAGGACCTTGCAGATGGCGGTGACGGGAAGGGGGTAGGCGAAGTCCTCGACGATGTCGACCTGGTCCTTGCCGTCGAAGGCGTCGAGCAGTTCGGTGACGACCTCGGCCAGTTCTCCGCGCAGGCCGTCGAGGAATCTGGGGCTGTGCGGCGGGCCGAACGGCCGGTTGATGGTGTCGCGCAGCCGGTCGTGCGCGGGCGGGTCGGTGAAGATGAAGCTGGGCGGCAGGCCGGACTCCACCGGTTGCCCGACGCGGGCGTAGCCGGGGAGGCGGTTGCTCGTGTCGTTGCTCAGCCGCGGGTCGTTGGCCAGGCTCCGCACCTCGTAGTAGGTGCTGACCAGATAGGTGCCGTCGTCCTCGCGCCTGACCGGTTGCTTGCGCAGTTCCGCGTAGAGCGGATAGGGATCGGCCCGGTTGGCGTAGTCGGTGATCTGCGCGGAGATGGTGCCGGACGTCATGGTGACTCCTGGGGCTCCGGGCGGTACGGGGCCGGTGATCAGGCATACGACGGAACGAAAGCGACACGCGCTCGCTCGGTGAGTGGCCCGTCAGCGTGACGGTCACGTGGGTGGGCAGATGAGGGTCCGGGAAGTCCGGGTCGATCGGCCGCAACCCCTCGGTCCGGCACGCGCTGCGGTGGCCGAGCCCCGCAGCCGTTTGCGCTCGGTCCATGTGATCGGTGGGCATGCCTCAGCTTCAGCTTCGGCCCCCCGTGCACGTCCCGCAACGCGAGGGGGGCAGGTGCATGCCCGGCTGCGCGAGGGTCGTAAGACCTGCTCTCTTTCCCCAGAGAGGTCACTTTGGGGCGCTTCCGAATCTGCAGCACTACAGGTCAGTTACTTGATCATTTGCATCAGTAGCGCAATCTGACTGCTTCGACACACTGGCAAGGCTCCGAGGCTGGACCGGGAGCGGCGGCAGGCACTCGAGGAGATCGATCCCGCCTGGTGCCCCACGTGGCCGGTGGTGTGGCAACGCTGCTTCCACCTCGCCCGCACCTACCGCACCGCCGGCGGCACACTCCCCCACCGTCCCGGCCAGCTCACCGTTCAAGGCGAGGACATCGGCCGCTGGGTCCAAGCCCAGCGCACCCAGTGGGGAACCCTCACCACCGTCCAGCAATGGCTCCTGACCGAGATCCTCGGCATCACCGCCGCACCGGGGGAGAAGCCCAACGCCTCGAGATCGGTCGCCCGTCCCCATATCGGAGTGGGCACAGGACAACGGCTCACGCAGGCCGCCCTGCCCCACTTCCGTCGAATCCGGTTGACGCAGCATGCGTGAGATTCTGACGCGTATGACCCGCATCCTGACCCGCACTGACCTGCTCAATCTGCTCAACCCCCGGGCCTGTATCCAGGCTCTGCGGGAGGGGTTCAGTGCCTCCGCTGCAAACGAAGTCCCCGGTCAGCGTGTCCGCACCGACCTTCCTTTCCCAGGTACTGCAACGGCTTTGCTCCCTGGGCTGCTACCTGGCATCAACGCCTACACCGTCAAGACCAACGCAAAGTTCCCCCATGCCTCACCGGCGCTCCGGGGGGTGATCTGCCTGCACAGCGGCACAGACGGCAAACTGCTGGCCCTGCTGGACTCCGCGACCATCACCGCCTGGCGTACTGGCCTTGCTGCGGCGCTGGCCACTCACCTGATCGCCAGGCCGGCCGGGAACACCCCCCACACAGTCGGCGTCATCGGTGCCGGCGCCCAAGCCGAACTCACCGTCCGCGGACTGCGCGAGCTACGAGACTGGGATCACCTCGTCGTGCACGACAGCGATCCGCAGCGCGCAGCCGCATTCGCCGACAGACACGAAGGCACCACCGTCTCCACGCCCGAACAGGTCGCGGCCGAGGCATCCACTGTGGTGCTGGCGACGTGGTCCCGCAGGCCCCTGCTGCACCTGAAGGAACTCAGGCTTGGCCAGCACCTGACCTCCCTCGGTGCCGACGAACCGGGAAAGCAGGAACTCGCACCCGACGTCCTGGCCTCGACCCGATTGATCGTCGACGACGTGCCGCTCGTCGCCGCTCATGGCGCACTCGCCAACGCCGGCCTGCCGGCCTCCACCGCTGCCGCGTCCTTGGGCGAGATCATCCGCGGTGACGCTCCCGCACGCACCCACGACCTGGAGATCACCGCCTACACCCCGGTCGGACTGCCCTGGCAAGACCTGGTCCTTGCCTGGCTGGCCTATCAACATGCCGAGGCTCACCAGGTCGGTGCCACCATCGATCTCCTCTCCTGAGCCGGCACGTGCCCAGATCGACAGCTCCCTGAGCAACGGTCGGCGGCCGTAGCGGCCACCGGTGCGCTCATCGGCGAGGACAGCGGGCTGCGTGGCCGTGGTCCTCCGCGGGAAAGCCTTGGCGGCTTGATGGACGGGCGCCCGGACCGGGACACCGCGCGCAGGAAGGAAGCACCGTCGCAAGGTGCCGGACCGTCGCCCGGGGCTGGGTGCTCTTGTCGTGGGCGGGATCGGGCTGAATGCCGTGGCCGGCCGCGAGGCAGAGGGGGCCCGACGGCCGCCCGGACTGCGGAGGCCGACGCCTCCATCAGGCGAGGGCAGCGTATGACGTCCGGCGTCCTGAGGCTGCAGCTGTCACAAAACGGATGTTTACTCGGTCAACCATATGAAACGGCACGAAGATAGATCTTCACCCTGATCACGCCCACCCCCTATCCATTCGAGGACAGCCTCTTGGCGACCACGACCAGCCCCGATATGACTCTGGGTAAACAGCTCAACACGGCTGAGATGTCCGAAACGGCATTCGCGCTGCTCGACGAGCAGGGCACCGTGGTCGGGTGGACGCAGGCCGCCGGGCAGCTCGTCGGACTCTCCGCCGGGGACGTGGTGGGTCGGTCGGTCGCATGCGTGCTGCCCTCGTACGGCGCGGCGCCCTCGATGTCGGCCTTCGCCGAGCAGTGCCGTGCCGCAAACGGCTGGTCGGGGATACCGGCGGTGCGCCGCCGGGACGGCCGCACGGTCGACGTCACATTGCGCATCTCAATGGTGCAGGGGCATGGCGGGGAGACACAATGGCTCGTATCTGTGATCAATGCCGGCACGTGGTCCGCTGAGTCCATCAAGGAGCCGGTACGGGGACTGCTGCTGTCCTGCGCACCGATCGGCGTCATCATTCGCGATCGGCAACTGCGGTGCACCGGCGTGAACGACACGATGGAGAGCCACGACGGCCTTCCCCGCGACCGGCGCCTGGGGCGTCGGTTCACCGACAGCCGGTCCGGCGCCGACGCGCGGGCCACCGAGGCGCTGATGCAGCAGGTGCTGCAGAGCGGCACCTCCCGAGTCCACGAGTACCGCACCTGGTTCCCGACCTCTCCAGACCGGGAACATCCGTTCGCGGTGTCGTGCCAGTGCCTCATGGACGCGGACGGCCAAGCGTTGGGAGTGTGCGTCATCAGCACCGACCTCCACGAGAGCAGGCGGGCAACCGAGCGCCTCGCCGTGCTCGGCGAGGCCGGAGCGCGCCTGGGAAGCACCCTGGATGTGATGCAGGCCGGACAGGAACTGGCCGGCCTCGCCGTTCCCCTGCTCGCCGACTACGTCGCAGTGGACCTGGAGCAGTCGGTCTCCTTCGGCGAGGGGCCCCCGGCCCGCATCGGCACGGCGGGCCGGCGGCTGCCCGGTTTCCGGCGTGCCGGGCTCGCCTCGATCCATCCCGGGGTCCCCGAATCCCCGTGGCTGCGGGGCGAAGCTGTGGGCGTGCCCCTGATCTCGCCCCTCAGCGACATATTGCGTACCGGCAGGTCCCGCCTGGACCCGACGCTCGACACCTGGCTCGACACGGCGCCGGATCTCGCCGACCGGTTCCGCGGCAACGGCGGGCATTCGATCATGATCGTGCCCATCCGCGCCCGGCGCACGCTGCTGGGGACGGCGCTGTTCGTCCGTACCGAGAATCCGACGCCGTTCCAGGAGGTCGACCTGCTGCTGGCCGAGGAGCTGGTCGGCCGGGCAGCCCTGTCGCTGGACAACGCCCGTCAGTACGCGCGCGAGCACACCGCGGCCGTCACCCTTCAACGTACCTTGCTCCCCAGCCAGTTGAAGGGCGGAACCGCGGTCGAGACAGCTTCTCGCTACCTGCCCGCCGACGTGGACCACTGCGTCGGCGGCGACTGGTTCGACGTGATCCCCCTGTCCGGCGCCCGGGTGGCGTTCGTCGTCGGCGACGTCGTCGGGCACGGCCTGCACGCCGCAGCGACCATGGGCAGGCTCCGCACCGCCGTGCACACGCTCGCCGACATGGAACTGCCCCCCGACGAGCTGCTGACCCGCCTCGACGACACCCTCCAGCGACTGGCCGAGAGCGACGACCACGCGACCCCCACCGTCATGGGCGCCACCTGCCTGTACGCCGTCTACGATCCGGCCACCCGACGCTGCACCATGGCGGGGGCCGGTCACCCCCCGCCCGCCATCGTCGACCCGCAGGGCCGGGTCACCTTCCCCGAACTGCCCACCGGGGCCCCGCTCGGCATCGGACTGGGCGACCCGTTCGAGGCCGTCGAGATGGAACTGCCCGAGGGAAGCCTCCTCGCCCTGTACACCGACGGCCTGATCGAGAACCGGGACCACGACATCGAGGACGGCATGCACCGCCTCGGCACCGCCCTCGCGCGTCCCGGCCGGTCCCTGGAGGAACTCTGCGACCTCGCGACGGGGACCATCGATGGCCAGGCCGCCTGCGACGACGTCTCCCTGCTCCTGGTCCGAACCCGCTCCCTCGATCCGGACCGGGCCGCCACCTGGACGCTGCCCCGTGACCCGGCCGCCGTCCGCCATGCGCGGAACCTGACCTCCCGCCAACTGGCCGCGTGGGGCCTGGACGGGCTCGAGGACCCGGCGAGGCTCATCGTCAGCGAACTCGTCACCAACGCCATCCGTCACGGCACCGGCCCGATCGCGCTGCGCCTGGTCGGGCACCAGGTCCTCACCTGCGAAGTGTCCGACGCCGACGGGCGCTTCCCCCGCCGGCGCCGTGGGCACACCATGGACGACCATGGCCGAGGCCTCTTCCTCGTCGGCCAGTTGTCCCGCCGATGGGGCGCCCGCCCCATACCGAGCGGCAAGGTCGTGTGGGCGGAGCTGGACCTGCCCACCGGACCCCTGTCCCAGAACGCATAGGCGTCCGTGGGCGCAACTCCTGCGGCGGAACTTCAGGCACCCGGTCGTCCTCACCGTGTTCGACTTCGCCGCGGTCGTGCTCGCGGTCGCCGACGCGGCCGGCCTTGTCGCCTCACACGCGTGGCGGTTCTGCCCGCTCGGCCCTCGCCCGCGCCCCCTCGAACGTCAGCTGAAACAAATGTCGCTGAGGTCGATCGAGACCATGACCTCATCGCGGATGGGGTAGCCGTCGACGTTGCGGCGGTAGGCCCGGCGCTTGGTGGGCACGATGATGCCATCCGCGTCCACGCAGTCGTACACATACTGCGCGGCGGCAAATCCGCCCGCCACATCCACGTGGTAGTCGTGCCTGCGGAGCAGGTGATCAGGGCCGAAGTAGAAGTCCTGACGGATGCTGTGGCTGGCGATGTCGGATGGGAACGCGGCGCGCGCCCACGCCAGACTTCGTCACCCTCCTGCCACGGCTCGATCTCTGTGACGGTGAAGCCGGTCATGGCCAGCAGGAACGGCGTGGTGAGGTAGGTCCACAGCGCATAGCCGTTGAAGTAGGCGCGGTCCAGCGGGTCCCAGGGGGTGTTGAGCGTATGGCCGCTACGGGGCGACCTGGCTGCAGCACGGGCGCCCGCACACTGGCGTTCTGGCACGCTTGGACCGCACGGCCCTGTTGCAAACGGCGGCCGGCCCGGACGGCATCCCCACCATTGGCAAGATCATCTTGTCGTTCCTCAACGGCGGTCCGAGGCCTTGGGCGCAGCCACCGCGCTGCTGACAGAACTCGCCGCGCAGGACGGCGGCCCGCAGGCGGTGTCCGAGTTGCTGTCCCGCCTCGCCGGAGCCCTGATCCACTGCGAAGAAACAAGTCCGTGGCCCGAACGCGCCGCGGCGCTGTGGCGCAGTGCCCTCGAAACGCAGCTGGAGCCCGCTGCTCTCACCGGCGCAGGGCGGTTCGCCTACGCCGACCGTCTCGACGACGGCACTTGGCTGGAGCTGACTCGTACCGTGGCCCTGCAGCCGGAGCTGGAGGATCCCTACCAGGTCGCTGAACGGGCAAGCCGCCACCCCGACTCCGCTGACGCCCTGCGTATTGCCGCAGCTCTGCTCGGCATCCAAGTGGACCTGTTCCACCAGCGGGAGATTGAGGGGCACGCGGCCCGGCTTTTCGCACAGAGCACGGCGGACGGCACAGCCGAACATGAACAGCTGCGGATCGCGCTGATCAATGCCGGCGCGATCGAAGCGGCCTACAAGGAGCCCCCGACCGGTTCGTGATGGCCCTGGCACGGGCAGGTTGTGTATTCGGCCCTGTTCCTGTGGCCGCTCCCGGCTACGGTGCGAGGCATGAAGTCACGGATCGTGCAGATCGTCCGGTGGAGCAGCTCGCAGCCGCAGCGCGCTGACCATGTATGCAGTGCCCATGGCACGAGGTTCTGCTCGCGGGACCTCGTCGCCGATGTCTTCCTCCGCGACGCGGGCAGTCCTCGTATCCACTGGACCGTGTGCCAGCAGTGGCTCGATCACGAGCCCGACGTCGCGGCCCACGAAGCCAGCCGCGAGGGCCCACGGCCCAGATCCTGACCGGATCAGCCTGCGGTAAGGCCGGATGCAGCGCGGCGGGCGTTCTGTCTGCGCGGCTGGCGGCGGACCCGTCACACTGTGCACATGGGTTCCGACGTCCCGTCTGCCAGCCGTGTTCCCCGCCGGCATGCCACTCCCACGGAGAGCACCTTCAAGGAGCTGTATGCCACCGCACTGACCTGTGGTTGCCCCGACTGTGGGGAGCCGCTGTACCGGGAGAACCCGGCCACCGGCCAGCGCGTCCTCAACAGCCAGGTCGCGCACATCCACGCCCGCAGCGAAGGCGGACCGCGGTGGGATCCCGAGATGAGCGAGGAAGACAACCGCAGCTTCAACAACCTCATCCCACTGTGCGGACGGCATGCCTTCGAGATCGACGCCACGCCGGAGCACTATCCGGGATCGCCTGCGCGCCTGGAAAAGAAGGCAGATCGAAACGCCCTCCCAGGCTGTGGCTCTGTCGCTGAGCGACGCCGAAGCAGCTGAGGTCGCCGCCGCGTCCTTCGACACGGATGAGCTCATCGAGCGACTGGCCGCCCTGCTGCCCTTCTCGGCACGCTCACGCTCTCGCGCCCAGGCGCTAGCCCTCGCGTCGAACAGCAGCCGGGCCCGCACGTCAGCCGCGCGATAGCCGCCGGCCTGGACACGCTCTCGCGGCCACCTGCCGCACAGTGGTTCATGCGCGAAACCCGTGCCTGCGACGGGCCCGCCGATTCATCGCCTGCATCCTGCAGCGCTGGGGCGTCACCGAACGCGTTGCCGACATCATCTTGTGCGCCGCAGAACTCGCGGCCAACGCCTGTGAACACAGCCGGCCCGGCGCGGACCAGTTCCTGGTCCGTGTCCTGTTGTGCCAAGGCACCCTTCGCGTCGAGGTGCATGACCGTGATCCCCGTCGCCCGGCACACCGGAATCCCGATGAGCAGGCGTCGTCCGGGCGGGGCCTCATCCTCGTCAGGGACCTCGCCGACGGTTGCGGAGTCGACTCCAAACCCGGCAACAGCAAGGCGGTGTGGGCCGGCTCGCGTCGGCCGCATGCTGGCACTGCGTCCCAGTCCCGCGCTTGTCAACGATGCTCTCAGGGCGGGGTCGCGCGACACGTAGCGTTCGCTGCCGATGGCCGGGCGGTAGTGATCCGCCGATGCGATAAGGTCGCAGCGCTTGAGCGCCCGTCTCCCCCCCAGACGCGGTGCTCGCACGCGAGACAGGCCCCTCCGAGGCGACAAGGAGGGGCCTGCTCTATGGCCGCCGCGCCCAGTAGTCCCGGAAGCGTTAGCCTCCAGGGCGTTTGCCCGATCCACGGACGCGCCGGCTACCGCTCGTCGGAGGCGGTTGGACGACCACTCGACTCGCTCCATCAGGCTGCCCCGACTGTTGCCTGGACGCATCCTGAGAAGGTGGCCCCGCCTGGCTTCCTCTTGGCTCTGGCCGGGCGGGGCCGCTCAGACGCCGCCTGACCGTGCGGGGCCCAAGCTGCGGCCTGCCGTGGGCGGGACCGCTTGTCACTCTCGTGAGCTGCCCGGCTGGCGCCCGCGTGCGGCCGGGGCAACGCTGGGCTTAGTGCTTGAGGTCCGTCAATCCCCCACCCGTCGAGGCCCTTGCACGTGGCTCGCCCCTGCCCCGGACTGCGGCGGGGGCTGCCTCATGCCCGGACATGACACCCCCACCGCGGCAGCGAATGCAGTGGGGGCCTCAGCCGTCGGCCTCCCGTGGTGCTTGCCGTCGGAGGCCCTGCGGCTCACGGCCTGCTCGTCCCGCTCGGCGACCACGGGCCACTTCGCTGATGCGGCGCTGCAGGACTTGGGGGTTTACCCGTTTGGTGAAGACGTCGCGACCGGCTGGTAGCCCCCACGACGGGAGTCGTCCCATCGTGTCGACCACAGCGGGACGTCGTCCCCTACGCGGTGGCCGTTCATGGTGCGCTGGAAGAAGCGGTGGTAGTGGGCGATCTTGTCCGCCAGCACAGCTGCCGGTTCGGTGTGGTTGTCGACCTCTACGAACAGCACCGGTAGCTGGTCCTGTGCGGCCCGCAGGCTGCCCCTGCCGGGGGTGGTGAAGGTTCCGGTGACCGGGAGGATCACTTCCGTCGTCCAGCCGCGCAGGGTGCCCAGGCCGCGAGGCCGGGCGGATAACGGCCGTGGCCCTGGCTGGACTGCAGGGGCGGGCTGGGTGCCGGTGGCAGGCCCGGCGCTTTCGGCTGGTCTGGGTTGTGTAGGGGCGGGCCCGGCGCTTACGGGCCTGGCTTCGTCAGCGACGCGAGGGCTGCGGCGGGAAATGGGGTGGGTGGGTTGCGGTGGTGACTGGCAGAACGCATCGATGGTGTCGGTCACTTTCAGCGTGTGCGCGGCACCGACTTTCGCCGCTTCCCGGGCGGTACCGCCCATCTCCTTGGGCGGGCGGCCCAGTTCGCCGGCGGCCGCCGCCAGCCCCGCCGTGGTCAGGTTCCACACCTGTTCCGCCACCGGCCTGCCCGACCGGCCGGGCCGGTTGGCCGAGCCCACCGACTCCACCAGCCCCGCCGCCCTCAGGTCCCTGCACGCATTGCGGACCGTCTGCACATCCGCCGTCCCCGGCAGCACCAGCTGCCGCAGCTGCCCTGTTGTGGCGACCTTCACCACCCCCAGCGCCAGCAGCACCAGACCCCGCACCCGGGCAGTCGACCCGTACGGCCACCGCCTGCTCCCCGTCACCCCACACCTCGCCTCCCCGCCGCCGCTCCACATCCCAACCGGCCACCCCCGGGGGCCGCACCGGCTCCCCGACCGCCGCGAGGCGCGGCCGACGGCCCGCGCACGCACAACCCCCCGGGCTGGGCGGGCACCCCGGGCCCCACCGCAAGCCCCACCACGACCACTCCACCACCCACCACTGACACACAAGCGCGGGAGTAAAGGGCTGTCGGCACCACCGCCACCCACGCACACGCCCGCTGACCTGCACGAATGCAACACCAGGCACGGGAGGTCACCGTAGGGGACGGCATAGGGTGAACTGTAGGGAGCACTGCAGGGGCGACAGACGCTCCGGCAACACCGCCCCGGCACCACCTCGAACAAGGTAATTTGACGCTATAATTACGTCACAGTATCATTCTTGCATGCTCTACCCCACGCCCTCCCTCAGCCGTGCCGACGAGCGCGTGCTCGCTTCCATCGACGAGATGCGCTCAGCCCTGCGTCATCAGGTGCGTTCCAGTCCGTCCAAGTGGACTCAAGGGCTGCGCAAGTTCCTCACCGCAGACGCCGTGGCAGCGTCCAACTCCATCGAGGGTTTCAAGGTCGCCACCGTGGATGTGGAAGACCTGATAGAGGGCGAGCGGGACGTGGAGGTCTCCGAGGAGAACCGAGAGGAGACCCTCGCCTACCAGCGCATGATGACCTACATCCAAACGCTGCACGACTCGGCTGACTTCACCTACAGCAAGAGTTTCCTCAACGCCCTACACTGGATGCTCCAAGGACACCGCCACGCCCCACGCAAACCTGCCGGACAGTGGCGTCGCGGCCCCGTCTACGTCACTGATGCCCGCGACCCGAGTATCGCCGCGTACACCGCCCCCGACGCCGATGCGGTCCCCGCGCTCATGCAGGAACTGGTCGACTGGCTCAACGCCGATGACGCCACCCACTCCCTGGTCCGGGCAGCCATGGCGCACCTGCATCTGGTGTCCATTCACCCGTGGGCCGACGGCAACGGCCGGATGTCCCGCTCGCTGCAAACCTTGATGATCGCGCGGGAAGGGGTCCTGGCTCCGGAGTTCTCCTCCATCGAGGCGTGGCTCGGACGGCCGGGCAATACCTGGGAGTACTACCGGGAACTCGCCCGTCGCGGCCCCCAGTACCTGCCCGATCAGGACGTCGCCGGTTGGATCCGCTTCAACCTGACTGCCTATCACCAGCAGGCTCAGACCGTACAGGGCCGACTGACCCGGGCCGGAAAAGTCTGGGAAGCACTCGCCGACTTCGCCCAGCAAACCGGCCTCGACGAACGCACCATCACCGCCCTCCACGACGTCGCCATGGCGGGACGAGTACGCCGCTCCCGCTACGAAAGCGCCGAAGGCCTCAGCCTGCAACAGGCCCAGCGCGACCTGCGCGACCTGGTCACCGCCCAGGTCCTCACCCCCGTCGGGCGCACCCGGGCCCGCTACTACACCGCCGGCGACCGCTTCCCCCAGACCGCGCTGGACATCTCCGCCACCCCCATGACCCTCACCGACCCCTACACCCCCACCGGCTGAACCGCCGCGCCAGGAACCCGCCCCACCGCCCGGGCTCCCTCAACCGCGGCAAGCCCACACGGCGGCGACACAGCAACGCCGGCCAGCCTTGAGGGTGCCGGCCCTGCTGTCGCGCGGGCGTGTGTCGGGCGTTCCTGGCGTGCGCGTGCGCCGATAGCGGCATGCGCTGCTCTACGGTCGGCCCGTGCCGGTTGCTTACCGCTTCACCAGGTGGGCGGGGTCGATGTCCAGGGGGAACGGCTCTGTCACTGCCGTGGTCCGGCCGGCTGGGACCAGCCGGTCGCTGTAGGCGCCGTGCTCCAGGTGCCCGAGGTACAGCCGCGGAGCGGGCTCCAGTTCCAGACGCCAGTAGTGCTCGATACCCGCTGCCGCATACAGAGCGGGCTTCATCTTCCGGTCCGCGACGCGGGTGGAGGGAGAGGCGATCTCCACGACGGCGATGACGTCCTGGGCATG